>CAJFVK010000085.1 GCA_904420435.1 uncultured Oscillospiraceae bacterium | reverse complement strand
CCAAAGGGTGGAGCCGCCCTTTGGGCGGCGAAACCCAAAATAAAAGGACATCTGCTCTGTAGATGTCCTTTTATTTTGGTGCGCGAGGCGGGACTTGAACCCGCACGTGCGTAATGCACACTAGAACCTGAATCTAGCGAGTCTGCCAATTCCACCACTCGCGCATAGGGATGTCCGTCTTTGGAAAAAGGTGGTGCGAGTGACGGGACTTGAACCCGTACGACGGTTGTCACACGCCCCTCAAACGTGCCTGTCTACCAGTTCCAGCACACTCGCATCTCTCCTGCTCCATTAAGCGGACAGCAGGATTATTATAGCGATTTTCCCACTCTTTGTCAACACTATTTTTCACCTCATTTTTCCAGAGGCGCCGGCCCGCCGTTGCGCACGGGGGCCGCCTGTGGTACAATCAGGGAAAGGGGCCGGCCGGGGCAGCCCCCCTGCCGGCCCGGACATCCCGCCGGAACGGCCTACAACCGGCCCAGCACCTCCCCGATGGCCCCCTGGATGGTCAGGTCCGCCCCGGCGGAGGGGAGCGCCGTCTTGTTGATGACCACCAGCTTGTTTCCCCGGTAGAACCGCACCAGACCCGCCGCCGGATAGACCGCCAGGGAGGTGCCGCCGATGATGAGCACCTCCGCGGCGGCGATGGCGGCCACCGCCCGCTCCAGGATGTCCTGGTCCAGGCTCTCCTCGTAGAGCACCACGTCCGGCTTGATGGTCCCCCCGCACTGGCACCGGGGAACCCCTTGGCTCTCCAGGATCCGCTCCACCCCGTAGAACCTGCCGCACCGCTCGCAGTGGTTGCGCAGAACGCTGCCGTGGAGCTCCAGGACGTTTTGGCTCCCCGCCTTCTGGTGGAGTCCGTCGATGTTCTGGGTGATCACCGCCCGGAGCTTTCCCTCCGCCTCCCACTGGGCCAGCTTCCGGTGGGCGGCGTTGGGCTGGGCGTCCAGGTAGAGCATCCTGCTCCGGTAGAACCGCCAGAACTCCTCCCGGTTGCGCTCATAAAAGCTGTGGCTCAAGATGGTTTCCGGCGGGTAGTCGTACTGCTGGTGGTACAGGCCGTCGGTGCTGCGGAAATCCGGAATGCCGGATTCCGTGCTGCAGCCGGCCCCGCCGAAGAACACAATGTTGTCGCTGTCCGCCACCCATTGGCGCAGGGTGTCCAGCTCTGCCATACCATTCCACCTCCAAAGGAGTATTTGTAATGAACATTCAGATTTTCGGTTCCTCCAAATGTTTTGATACGAAAAAGGCCGAGCGCTGGTTCAAGGAGCGGCGGATCAAATACCAGTACATCGACCTTGCGAAGAAGGGCTTCTCCCCCGGGGAGTACCGGTCCATCCGGGGCAGGCTGTCTTTTGAGGACCTGGTGAACACCAAGTGCCGGGCCTACCAGGACCTGTACATGGCCTACATTACCCCCGACGCGGCGGAGGAAAAGCTCTTTGAGAACCCCCAGCTCTTCCGCACCCCCATCGTCCGCAACGGCCGGGAGGTTACGGTGGGCTACTGCCCGGAGGTCTGGGAGAAGTGGGAGTAGCGTCCCCTCCGTCCCAGGCTGCCATTTCCCAGGAAAATATATCCGCCCGCCCCCGGGAAACATATCCCGGGGGCTTTTCGCGCCCGCCCGGGAACATCCGCCGAGCCTTACACGTAGCCCTTCTCCACCTGCACCACGGCGAAGTAGTTGCCCTTCATCCCCTGGACCAGGGCCCGGATCCGTTTGGCCACCTCCCGGTCCGACTGGGGCAGGCCGAAGGGCACCAGCGCGTCAAAGATCAGGTTGGTGTGGGACTTGCCCCGGACCATGCGGAAATCGTGAATGGTGATCCGCTCATCGATCTGCCGTACCAGCTCCTCTACCTGCTTTTTCATCTCCACCGTGGCCTCGTCGTTGACCACCGGGTCCATGTGGATGGTGGTCTGGCAGTGCAGGGCCACCGCCAGCTCGTGTTCCACCGTGTCCACCACGTCGTGGAGCTCCAGCATGTCCCCGTCCGCCGGCACCTCTGCGTGGAGGGTGATCATCAGCCGGCCTGGGCCGTAGTTGTGGACGATCAGGTCGTGGATCCCCACGATCTCCGGGTGGGCCAGCACTCGCCGCTCTACCTCCGCCACGAACTCCGGCTCCGGGGGCTGCCCCAGGAGGGGGTTGATGGTGTCCGCCGCCGCCCGGTAACCCGCGTACAGGATGAAGAGAGCCACCAGCAGGCCGCACCAGCCGTCGATGGGCAGGTCGCTGAAGCGGCTGAAGATGGTGGCCGCCAGCACCACGGCGGTGGCGCACACGTCGCTGAGGCTGTCAGTGGCGGTGGCCACCATGGACGCGGAGCGGATCTTCTTCCCGATGGAGCGGTTATAGGCGCACATATAGAGCTTTACCAGGATGGAAACCGCCAGGATCCCCACGGAAACCAGGCTGAACTCCACCGCCTCGGGATGGAGGATCTGCTCCACGCTGGTCCGCAAAAGCTCCACGCCCATGAGGATGATCAGCATGGCCACGATCAGGCCGGACACGTACTCCATCCGCCCGTGGCCGAAGGGGTGGTCGCTGTCCGGCTTCTGCCCGGCCAGCTTGAACCCCAGCATGGACACCACCGACGAGCCCGCGTCGGAGAGGTTGTTGAAGGCGTCAGCGGTGATGGCCACAGAGCCGCTGAGGATGCCCGCCGCCAGCTTTCCGGCAAACAGCAGCACATTCAGGCAGACCCCCACCACGCCGCACAGGATGCCGTAGGCCTGGCGCACCTCCGGGGCATCCACCCGGTCCCGGTTGGGGATCAGGCACTTTGCCAGCAGCTCAATCATGATGCCCCTCCTCTGCCCGGGGCTTGCCGGGGATCGTCAGCGTATAGCGGCAGCACAGCTGGTCCAGGTCCTCGTCGGTCACAGCCGGCAGCCGGAGCTTGGCCCCGCAGTCCCGGCAGACCAGGTCCACCGCCCCGGGCCGCACGTCCATGCTGTAGCGCCGGCTGCCGCAGGCGCAGGAGATGCCGCCCCGCCCGGCAATCTCCTTGAGCTCCGAGAGCACCTCGTACATGACCAGGCTGTCGGTAAAGGCCTCCGGCTCATCCTTTTTCTGCTTCATCTTCTCCGCCGTGATCTCCAGCTCCCGCATGGCGGCGGATACCCGGCCGTCCTCCCCGATAAAGCAGCACAGCTGGTTGGTCTCCGGACAGCTCAGAGCAATCCCCTTCCCGGTGAGCAGCGCCTTGGCGTCCACCTGGGCCAGGTGCTCCCCGCCGCAGAGGCCGCAGGGCACCGTCAGGCGGAAGCTGCTGCCGTCCGTTTCCGAAATCCACTCGGACTTCCCGCAGTCGCACACCACCGCGGCGGGCCCGGCGGACAGGGCGAACACCGTCCGCTCCCCGATCACCGCAGCGCCGCACTCCGGGCAGATATACCCGATGGTCCTTTTTTCCTCCATAGTCGACCATTCCTTCCCTCTCATGTCATTCTGTACATTATACGATACCGCCCGGAATTTTTCCAGTATTTTTTCCCGGCTTCCGGAAACACTAGGGGAAACCAAGAGAGAGGGGATCGCCATGGAAAAACGGATCGGCCGGCGGACCCTCCGGCTCAGCCATCCGCCGGCCATTATCTCCCACGCCTGCATCGGCGGGCGCCACGAGGGGAAGGGCCCTCTGGCCGCCGACTTTGACGAGCTGAGCCAGGACAGCTTCTTCGGGGAAAAGACCTGGGAGAAGGCGGAGAGCACCATGCAGAAGCGGGTGCTGGGCCGGGCCCTGGAGAAGGCGGGCATGAACGAGGAGGACCTGGACTTCATCTTCGCCGGGGACCTTCTCAACCAGTGCATCGGCTCCGCCTTCAGCCTGCGGGACTTCGCCGTCCCCTTCTACGGTCTGTACGGCGCCTGCTCCACCATGGGGGAGAGCCTCTCCCTGGCGGCCCTGCTGCTGGACGGGGGCTTCGGCACCACCATCGCCGCCATGACCTCCTCCCACTTCTGCACCGCCGAGCGCCAGTACCGGATGCCGGTGCCCTACGGCTCCCAGCGCTCCCCCACCGCCCAGTGGACCGCCACGGCGGCGGGCTGCTCCATTCTCTCCTCCCGGGGGGAGGGGCCCCGGATCACCCATGTGACCTGTGGGAAGGTGGTGGACAAGGGCATCAAGGACGCCAACAACATGGGCGCCGCCATGGCCCCGGCGGCCTACGACACCCTGTCCGCCTTTTTCCGGGACACGGACACCGGGCCGGAGGACTACGACCTGGTGGCCACCGGGGACCTGGGGAAGCTGGGACACGAGATCCTGCGGGACCTCTTCGCCCGGGACGGCGTCACCCTGGGCGGCAACTGTACCGACTGCGGCCTGCTCCTCTTCGATCTGGAGCGCCAGGACATGCACTGCGGCGCCAGCGGCTGCGGGTGCAGCGCCGCCGTGTTCAACGGCCACCTGCTGCGGCGGATGGAGGAGGGCTCCCTCCGCCGGCTGCTGTTCGCCCCCACCGGTGCCCTGCTCTCCCCCACCTCCTCCTTCCAGGGGGAGAGCATCCCCGGCATCTGCCACGCGGTGTGCGTGGAGGTCCTATCATAAGGAAAGGATGGATTGTGTGAATGGAATACCTGAACGCGTTCCTGTGCGGCGGCATTTTATGTGCCATCGGCCAGATACTCATCGACAAGACCCAGCTGACCCCCGCAAGGATCCTGGTGGGCTATGTGGTGGGCGGCGTGATCTTACAGGCCATTGGTGTGTACGGTCACATTGCGGACTGGGGCGGGGCCGGTGCCTCGGTGCCCCTGACGGGCTTTGGCGCTAACCTGGCCAAGGGGGTGGAGCGGGCCGTGGGCGAGTCCGGCTGGCTGGGCGTCTTCACCGGCGCCTTCACCGCTGCCGCCGGCGGCGTGGCCGCCGCGGTGCTGTTCGGCTTTCTGGCCGCCCTGCTCTTCCGGCCGGGGGAAAAGCGATAACGCCGCCTGGGAGGCCGGGGATCCCCCCGGCCTCCGCCTGTTCCGAAGGCTCTGGGAGTGGGGTTTTGCAAAAATACCCCCCACCCCTATTTTTTTGCTTGACAAATACCCCCCAAGGGTATATAGTAAGGGCAGCCCAACAGAGAGGAGGCTTTCCCTATGGACCCATGCTGCTGCAGCGGCAAGACCAAGCACCGCACGCCGGAGGAACACCGGCAGCTGTGCAACCGGCTCAGCCGGATCGAGGGCCAGATCCGGGGGCTGAAGGAGATGCTGGAGAAGGACGCCTACTGCCCGGACATCCTTATCCAGGTTTCCGCAGCCACCGCCGCCCTCAACAGCTTCAGCAAGGAGCTGCTGGCCACCCACATCAAGACCTGCGTGGCGGACAACATCCGCCAGGGCAACGACGAGGTTGTCGACGAGCTGGTCTGCGTGCTCCAGAAGCTGATGAAGTGATTCCCGCCGGGAGCCGGGCGGCTCCCCACTATATCTCAATCATCATAACCCCATCCTGACAGCACGGCAAAAAGGAGAGAGGATCACCATGGAGGACAACAAAAGTCTTTTGCATCAATACCTGCCCGGCAGCACCATGCGCACGGTACATACGCGGGCGGGGAGCTGGTCTGGCGGGTACTGGCCCGGGAGGGCAAGAAGCGGCTTCTGCTGGCCGACCGGATCCTGGCGAACCGGCCTTACCACACCGCGTATGTGAACACCTCCTGGCGGGAGTGCTCCCTGCGCCGGTGACTGAACCAGGACTTTTTCCAGGAGGCCTTCTCCTTCCAGGAGCGGACCTGGATCCTGAATACCCGGGTGGAGAACCCGGCCAATCCCAAGTACCGCACCAACGGCGGGGCCGGCACGGTGGACAAGATCTTCCTTCTGAGCATCGGCGAGGCGGAAACCTACCTGCCCTCTCAGGAGGAGCGGGCCCTGGACAACTGGTGGTGGCTCCGCACCCCCGGGTGCAACCTGCTCACAGCGGTCAGCGTCTATGCCGACGGTTCCCTCTATGACGGCGGCATCAACGTCCACTTCCCCGACGGCGGCGTCCGGCCGGCCATGTGGGTGCTCCTTCGCGAGTAGCTTTCTCCCTTCTTTCTTCCCAACCGATCCCTGCCGCCTGCGCGGCAAACCAATCAGAATCGAGGTGTTTTCCTTGAGCGAGCAAGCGCTTCACCATGAAAAATTCATTGTCACCGGCATGACCTGCTCGGCCTGCTCCGCCCATGTGGAAAAGTCTGTTTCCCACGTGGAGGGGGTCAAGAGCGTCAGCGTCAACCTGCTGAACGGCAGCATGGCGGTGGACTACGACGACTCCACCTCCCCGGACAAGATCATCGCCGCCGTGATAGACGGGGGCTACGGCGCGGAGCTTGCCTCCCAGTCCAAGAAGGGACAGCAGCGGGACGCCATGGCCAAGCACATCGCCTGGATGAAAAAGCGGCTCATCATTTCCATCATCTTCCTGGTCCCCCTGTTCTACATTGCCATGGGCCACATGCTGGGCCTGCCTGTGCCGGCCATTTTCCACACGGATCAGCGGGTGTTCGTCATCACCCAGATCGTCCTGCTGATCCCCATTCTGGTGGTCAACTCCTCCTACTTCACCGTGGGCTTCAAGCGGCTCTTCCAGCTGGCCCCCAATATGGACTCCCTGGTGGCCCTGGGGGCCGCCGCGGGGCTGGTGTACAGCCTGATGGAGACCGTCCGGATCTTCCAGGGCACCGCCGGCGCCATGCCGGAGCTGTACTTTGAGTCCGCGGGCATGATCCTGGCCCTGGTCACGGTGGGCAAGTACATGGAGGCCCGGAGCAAGGGCAAGACCGGCGAGGCCATCGCCGCCCTGATCGCCCTGGCCCCGGAGTCCGCCGTGGTCCTCCGGGACGGGAAGGAGGTGACCCTCCCCATCGGCGAGGTGGTGGAGGGGGACACGGTGATCGTCCGCCAGGGCGGGCGCATCCCGGTGGACGGCACGGTCCTCTCCGGCCACGGGGCCGTGGATGAGAGTGCCATCACCGGCGAGAGCCTGCCGGTGGAGAAGGCCGAGGGGGACGGCGTCATCGCCGCCACCATCAACAAGGCCGGCTACCTGGAGATCCGGGCCACCCGGGTGGGCAAGGACACCACCCTCTCCCAGATCATCACCCTCATGGACGAGGCCGCCTCCTCCAAGGCCCCCATCGCCAAGCTGGCGGACAAGGTCAGCGGCATCTTCGTCCCCACGGTCATCACCATCGCCGTGGTGGCCGGGCTCCTGTGGTACTTTGTGGGCCACCAGAGCGTCAACTTCTCCCTCTCCATCGCCATCGCCGTTCTGGTGATCTCCTGCCCCTGCGCCTTAGGCCTGGCCACGCCGGTGGCCATCATGGTGGGCACCGGCAAGGCCGCCCAGCACGGGATCCTCATCAAGTCCGCCGAGGCGCTGGAGATTCTCCACCACGTGGACACCGTGGTCATGGACAAGACCGGCACCGTCACCGAGGGCAAGCCCCGGGTGACGGACCTCTTCCCCGCCCCCGGCGTCAGCCAGGAGGAGTTCCTCCGCCTGGCCGCCTCCGCCGAGTCCCTCAGCGAACACCCCCTGGCCCAGGCCGTGGTGGCCTGCGCCCAGGAGCGGCAGCTGGCTCTCTCCCCCGCCTCCGACTTCTCCGCCACCCCCGGCGGCGGTGTGGAGGCCTCCGTGGAGGGCAGGAAGCTCTTCGCCGGCAACCGCCGCCTCTTTGAGAAGAAGGGCGTGGACCTGTCCGCCTTCTCCCAGCTCTCCGACCAGATGGCCGGCCAGGGGAAGACCCCCCTGTACTTCGTGGCCGACGGGCAGCTGCTGGGCATGCTGGCTGTGGCCGACACGGTGAAGCCCACCAGCGCCGGCGCCATCGGCCAGCTGAAGAAAATGGGCATCGACGTGGTGCTCCTCACCGGCGACAACCGCCGCACCGCCGACGCCATCGGCCGGCAGCTGGGCATCCGCCATGTGATCGCCGAGGTGCTGCCCCAGGACAAGGAGAAGTGCGTGGCGGACCTGCAGAAGCAGGGCAAGAAGGTGGCCATGGTGGGCGACGGCATCAACGACGCCCCGGCCCTGGCCCGCTCGGACGTGGGCATCGCCATCGGCGCAGGCACCGACATCGCCATCGAGTCCAGCGACGTGGTGCTCATGAAGAGCGACCTCAACGACGCGGTCAGCGCCATCGAGCTCAGCCGTGCCGTGATCCGGAATATCAAGCAGAACCTGTTCTGGGCCTTCTTCTACAACGCCATCGGCATCCCCATCGCCGCCGGCGTGTTCTATCTCCCCTTCGCCTTCAAGCTCAACCCCATGTTCGCCGCCGCGGCCATGAGCCTGAGCAGCGTGTGCGTGGTATCCAACGCCCTGCGGCTGCGCCGGTGGAAGCCCAGCCTGGAAACCGTCCAGGCCGGCCAGCCCGGTGAAATAAGTGAATCTTCGTCCGCCATTCCTGCGGACGACAATCAAAAGGAGGATACAACTATGGAAAAGACGATTGTAATCAAAGGCATGATGTGCGCCCACTGCCAGGCCCACGTGGAGAAGGCTCTGAACGCCCTCCCCGGCGTCACCGCCACGGTGGACCTGGCGGCCGGCACCGCCGCCGTCAAGGGCGAGGCCAGCGACGAGGACCTCACCAAGGCCGTCACCGACGCGGGCTACGAGGTGGTGGAGATCAAGTAATCTTCCCCCGAAAAAACGAGCCGGGCGCGGCAGGTCTGCCGCGCCCGGGATCTGGCGGAAAGGGCGTTTGCCTTTTCCGCCTATTTTTATAGGATCACTTCCATCCCCACCTTCTGGGGCTTGAGGCCCTGGGCCTCGTAGAACCTCATGGCGGAGGGGTTGCAGCTCCACACATTCAGCGTCACGTTGTAGCAGCCCTGCTCCCTGGCGAAGGCCAGCACCGCGTCGTAGAGGGTCTTCCCAATGTGGCGGCCCCGCAGGGTTTCGTCCACACACAGGTCGTCGATGTACAGGGTGCGGATATCCGTCATGATGTTGTCGTCCACGTGCTGCTGGAAGATACAGAAGGCGTACCCCAGCACCTGGTCCGTCTCGTCCGCCGCCACTAAGATAGGCCGGCCCCTGTCCCCTATGATCGCCAGCAGCTGCTCGTCCGTATATTTCCGCCCCAACTTGAAGAGATCCGGCCTCCCCTGGTGGTGGACCAGATTCACCTGCTCCAGCAATGTGTGAATCCGGGGCAAATCCTTCTCCTGCGCAAACCGCACCTGCATATTTTATCCGCTCCTTCGCTCTCGTAGTTCGCCCCGCCGGGGCGCTTGTGTCATTTTCATACCTGTTTACCTTATCATATTTTGCGGCGGGCCGCAAGTGGCCCTTGACATGGCCTCATGCAGCTGTGTAACAAAGGGGATCGGATATGGAGCAGACTGGGGGACACGGAGCTGGCGATCATGCTGGCGGTCTGGGGCGCGGGAGAGCCGATGCAGCCGGACTATGTCCACCGGCACCTGCGGCGTGCTTTTTCCGACGACAGACTCTCCTGCCGGCGGAGGAGTGCGGCCCCCGGCGGCTGTCCCGGATTCTCCGCCACGAGCTGGCCCATCTGAAGCGGCAGGACTTGCGGTACCAGCTCCTCCTGTGCGCCAGCCGGTCCCCTTTTGCGCCCCGCGGGGCATTTCATAAATCTATGTCGCAGATTGAACGGAAGATCCGCTGTTTTCTCCCCAGAAGTTCATGCAGAATTTATATTGTTAAACTATTGACAATATGTCGTTTCTCTTGTATCATGTACACAGTAAGATTTGTTAAAAAATAAACAATCAAGGAGGTCATTATTCTATGGCACGTTTTACTTTACCCCGTGACCTGTATCACGGCAAGGGCGCCCTGGAGGCCCTGAAGACTCTGGATGGCAAGCGGGCGATGGTGGTCGTCGGCGGCGGCAGCATGAAGCGCTTCGGTTTTCTGGACAAGATCGAGGGCTACCTGAAGGAGGCCGGCATGGAGGTTTCCCTCTTTGAGGGCGTGGAGCCGGATCCCTCCGTGGAAACGGTGATGAAGGGCGCCGAGGCCATGCGCGCCTTCCAGCCCGACTGGATCGTGGCGGTGGGCGGCGGCAGCCCCATCGACGCCGCCAAGGCTATGTGGGCCTTCTACGAGTATCCGGACACCACCTTTGAGCAGCTGATCGTCCCCTTCAACTTTCCCAAGCTCCGGACCAAGGCCCGCTTCTGCGCCATCCCCTCCACCTCCGGCACCGCCACGGAGGTCACCGCCTTCTCCGTGATCACGGACTACCAGAAGGGCATCAAGTACCCCCTGGCGGACTTCAACATCACCCCGGACGTGGCCATTGTGGACCCGGCCCTGGCGGAGACCATGCCCAAGAAGCTCACCGCCCACACGGGCATGGACGCCATGACCCACGCCATTGAGGCCTACGTGTCCACACTCCACTGCAACTACACCGATCCCCTGGCTCTCCACGCCATCAAGATGATCTCCGCCGACCTGGTGAACAGCTACAACGGCGACATGGACGCCCGGGACCGGATGCACGACGCCCAGTGCCTGGCCGGTATGGCCTTCTCCAACGCCCTGCTGGGCATCGTCCACTCCATGGCCCACAAGACCGGCGCCGCCTACTCCGGCGGACACATCGTCCACGGCTGCGCCAACGCCATGTACCTGCCCAAGGTCATCGCCTTCAACGCCAAGGCCCCCGAGGCGGAGAAGCGCTATGGCGAGATCGCCGCGTTCCTGGGGCTGGAGCCCACCAGCAAGGCCCTGATCGCCCACATCAAGTCCATGAATGAGAAGCTGGACATCCCCGCCTGCATCAAGGACTACGAGGGCGGCATCATCGACGAGAAGGAGTTCCTGGACAAGCTGCCCCAGGTGGCCGAGCTGGCCGTGGGCGACGCCTGCACCGGCTCCAATCCCCG
>CAJFVK010000084.1 GCA_904420435.1 uncultured Oscillospiraceae bacterium | reverse complement strand
CGCTCTCTGGATGCACTCATGTGACTCAAATCCTTTCAACTGATGAACTTCTTTCCATGCAGGGAAAATCCTCCAAAACACCGATATATTATATAGTATTTCTCGAAAAACTGCAAGAACAAACTGCTGGAAAACCGGCGGTTTTCCGGGAATTTCCCCGGTTTGGGCCCTGCCGGGGGGGAACGGGGGGGAATCTCCGGGTGTTTTGGACAAAAGGGGAGGCGGCCGGCCCTGGCCGGCCGCCTCCTGTCCGGGGACGCGCTAGGTCTGGTTCCCGTCGGGCGGCTCTGAGGGGACGTCCGGCTCCGCGGGCGTTTCAGGCTCCTGGGGCTGCGTTTCTTCAGGATCCTCGGTTTCCGCCGGCGGATTGGGCCGGCCGATGGTGCTGCCGTCATTGGGATAGGGGTTCTCCTCGTCCGGGTTATCCGGATCCACCGGGTTGTCCGGGTCCAGGCCCGCGTCCGGATTGTCCGGGTCCACCGGATCTGTGGAGGCGGTATGGGCAGTGCAGGAGCCCATAGCCAGGGCGGTGCTCAGCAGCTGGTCGTTGTCCTCCGCCACGATGGGGGTCCCCTGGGAGATGACCTCCCCGGTTTCAGGGTCGGTGACAGCGCCGGTGGGGAGATAGACCGTCTGCCGGTCGTAGTTCAGGAAGGTGCGGGTTTCCCGGCTCTCCTCCGGGCAGAACTCTGTGGCCGGCAGGCCGGTCTCCGTGCAGAAGTCCACCGTCACGTGCATGGTGCAGGTCTCCGTGGGCTCGTTGCCGGCGGTGACGGTGACCGTCTGGGCGGTGCAGCCGTCGCCGGGCAGCAGGCCGCTCTTGGTGCAGACCCGGACGGAGGAGAGGCCGCTGGAGGGGGTGTTGAAGTCCTTGTCCTCCAGGCCCTCGTGGACCTGGCTCATGACCAGGTGCCACAGGCGGGCCGCCGGGTTGCCGCCGCTGACGCGGACGGTGGTGTTGTCCCCGTAGCCCACCCACACGGCGGCGCAGTAGTAGGGGGTGTAGCCCACAAAGTACCGGTCGTAGTTGTCGCTGGTGGTACCGGTCTTGCCGGCGGTGGTCATGCCGCTGATCTGGGCCAGGGTGCCGGTGCCGCTGCGCATAACGCCCTTCAAAAGGGTGTTGATCTGGTAGGCGGTGGTTTCGCTCATGGCCATCCAGCTGTTGGCCTCGTTGTCCAGGATGACCTCGTTGCCGGTGTCGTCGGTGACCCGCAGGTAGGTGCGGGGCTCCGTGTAGATGCCGTTGTTCACAAAGGCGCTGTAGCCGGCGGCCATTTCCTGGGTGCTGACGCCGTAGGTGAAGCCGCCCATGGCCAGGGGGGCCTCCGCCAGGTCCGACTCCTCCAGGTCAAAGCCCAGCTTGTTGACCATGAAGTCGTAGGAGATGTCGTAGCCCATCTCGTTGAGCACCCGGACGGCCACGGTGTTCACCGAGTAGTTGATGGCCGTGCTCAGCGTTACCAGCCCCCGGTAGCGGGAGGGGTCGTTCTTGGGGTAGCCGCCGGTGCCGCTGCTGTTGAGGGAAACCGGGTAGTCGTCATAGACGCTGGCCGGGGTGATGACCCCGTTTTCAATGGCCGGAGCGTAGACGGAGAGGGGCTTGATGGCGGAGCCGCAGGGGCGCTTGGCCGTGGCGTAGCTGAGGGTCCGCTTGCCGGTCTTCTCCCCGATGCCCCCCACCGAGGCCACCACCTCCCCGGTGTAGGGGTCCATAATAGTGATGCCCGACTGAAGCTGCTTGCCGTTGGATTGGTAGTCCAGGTTGCTCACGTCCTCGTAGACGCTCTCGGCGATGGCCTGGATCTCCGGGTCCACGGTGGCGTAGATCCGGTAGCCCGCGTTGTAGATCAGATCCACAGCGGTTTCCGCGGTGTAGCCGTACTGCTCCATCAGGTCGTTCTTCACGTCCTCGAAGACCATGTCCACGAAGTAGGACCAGGTGCTGCTGTCGGAGGCGTCCTCCTCCGTTTCATCCTCGCTGCCGTGGATGGCCTCGTACTCCGGCGTGCCCACGAAGATCAGCTCCTGGGCCACAGCCTCGTCGTACTCCTCCTGGGTAATCTTCCCCTGGTCCAGCATCTCCCCCAGGATCAGCTCCTGCCGGAACTTGTTCCACTGGACGGTGTTCCAGTCCTCATAGATCGGATCGCCGTTCTCGTCCACCCGGCCGGTGTCGTGGGAGATCACGTTGTCGAAGAGGGGATTATAGATGGAGGGGTTGTTGGTGATACCCACAATGCTGGCGGCCTCCGCCAAGGTCAGATCCTGGACGTCCTTGCCGAAATAGGTCTTGGCCGCGGCGCCAATGCCGTAGGCGCTGGAGCCGAAGTAGACCTTATTTAAGTAGACCTCCATGATGTCCGCCTTGCTGAAGTTCTTCTCCAGCTCCAGAGCCCGGAAGATCTCCGTCACCTTCCGCTTGACGGTGACCGTGTCGTCCTCCGTCAGATTTTTGATGACCTGCTGGGTGATGGTGGAGCCGCCGTGGGTGTCCTTCATGCCGAAGAACATGTTCAAAACGGCGCTGGCGGTCCGCCGCCAGTCCACCCCGTGGTGCTCCTCGAATCGCTTGTCCTCAATAGCGATGGTGGCGTCGATCACGTACTGGGGAATGTCCTCATAGTCCACCCAGACCCGGTTTTCCGTGCCGTACAGGGTCTCCAGCACCTGCCAATCGCCGTTCTCATCCTGATAGAGAATCTCCGAGGACAGGTTCATGGTGAAGTCGTTGAGGTCGATTTCCAGCTCCGGCGCCAGGGTGGTTTTCACATAGGTCAGAAAAATCCACAGGAAAATCGCGATGGACAGCACGCCTACCAGGCACAGCGTCCCCAGCACCTTGAAAACGGTGCCGACGGTGCGGCCGCCTCTCCGGCGTTTCCGGCTGGTATTCCGCTGATGGCTGCTGCTTTGGTCGGCAGAGGGCTTGGCTTTGGGTTCCACCCTGCGGCCGTGATTGGGATGATCCAAGACGGAACACCTCCTTTTCACAGAGTATTTCTCTTCCTAATTTTTGAACAACACAAGAGAGAGGGCGACGGCCGACTGGCTCCGGGGGCCGGACAAGAAGGCTGACGCCGCTGCAGCGCATAACACTACATTTTTATTATATCACAGAGTTTTTCCCTTGAAAAGGGGCAACCTGTCAGGATGAACGGGGGAAACGGCGGGAAAAATCGGTCCTTTCCCCGAAAATGAAACCGGCAATTTTTCACCGGGCGGTACTTGCATTTTCCCCGGAATCGGGGTACAATATAACCACCGAAGAGAAGGAGGACATCCGAGAGATGCAAGAGGAATTCGGGCCGGACTTCATCACCGTCACCGATGAGGACGGCAATGACATCGAACTGGAATTTGTGGATGCCCTGGAGCACGGCGGCGTGACCTACATGGCCTTTTTCCCCGCCGTGGAGGAGGAGGCGGACCAGGAGAGCGAGGACTACGGGCTGGTGATCCTCAAGGCGATTCAGGAGAACGGGGAGGAGCTGCTGAGCACCCTGGACTCCGACGAGGAGCTGAACGCCGTGTACGACCTCTTTATGGAGCAGCTGTTTTCCGAGGAGGAAGAGGAATAGATTCTCTCCCTGCCTGACCTCTTAGACGCAGGGGCGGGGAAGAAAGTTCCCGCCCGCCCATAAAAATTTGCCAAAAATCCCTGCGTGGTGCGTGAAGGTGCCTTTTTTTAACCCACATTTCGTTATATGGGATGCCAGATCAGCCTGTGGTTTGCAGGCCTCCCGGCTGCCGTTCGCGGCTGGAAGTTGGAAGCAGTAAAGCCGGCTGGAGGCAACCCACCTGCCAGATAGGTGCAGGTTATAACGAGGTGCCCACGGCCAACGCGGGGGTTTTGCTGTCTATGGCGGAGCGTCCGGCAGCCTGCCAGGCGCTCGAAAAAAGGGGATGCGCAGGGGTTTTTACCTGCGTGGAAACAACGGGCTATGGGGCTTTTTGCACAGAAAATAGCCCGGTTTTTTGCTGTTTTCACGATTTTGGGCCTTTCCCATAAAAAGTCCTTGCAATTCATAAACCTGTGTGATACTGTAAAATCAAAAGAGGGACGGACTGAAATATCAGACCGACAAGGAATGCTATGACGAGAGCGAAAAGCCAGACCGCCTACGAGCTGATCAAGCAAAAAATTTTTGACGGCGTTTACCCTCCCCTGAGCGACATATCGGAGGAGATCCTCCAGCAGGAGCTGGGGATCAGCCGCACGCCCATCCACGAGGCGCTCCAGCGCCTGGGCGACGAGGGATTTGTCAACATCTACCCCAGGAAGGGGACCATTGTCACGGAGATGACACTGGATACCATCTACTGGATCTATGAGGCCCGGGAGCTGAATGAGCCCTATATCACCCGCCACGCCTGCGGCCGCCTGCCGGTGCAGTGGCTGAAGCGGATGCAGAAGGAGTATCAGTCCCGGAAGGACAACAATGACAAGATTCTGACCATGGAGGAGCGCAAGCACTTCATCCAGCTGGATTTTGAGCTGCACAACGCCATTGTGGGTACCTGCCGCAACGACTTCATCCGGGATATGATGCTGCGGGTGGGGGACCACAGCCACCGGCTCCGGATCCGGACCAGCACGCTGAACCGGGAATATGACTGCTCCATCCAGGAGCATTTGGACATTATCGATGCGCTGCTGCGGGACGATCTGGACGCGGCGGAGGCCGCGGCCTATCAGCATATCCGGGCCGCCAAGGCGAAGGCTTTTGAGTACTATTAATAGATAGGAGCCGGGAGTGCGGCGGGGCGCCCCGCCGCGTTGGGCTGTACTGACAGCTCAACATAAAGGGTTGCTGCGAGCGCGTTTTTGCTTGTCCCTGGGGACAAGCAAAAATTTGCTGAAAACTGAAATTTTAGTTCTATATCAGACAAACATCACATGGACAAATTGAGCAGTCCGGGGAAGAAAGAGGTAGGAAGAACATGAAGACACCACATGATGCGATTCGGATCCACAAGGAGGACAGCGTAGCGGTGGCGGTGCGACCTCTGCCCCAGGGCTGCCAGGTCACGGTGGAGGGGCAGGCCTACACCCTGCAAAACGAGATCCCCTTTGGCCACAAGTTCGCCCTGCGGGACATCGCCGAGGGGGAGCGGGTCATCAAATACGGTCATACCATCGGCTACGCCACCAGCCCCATCCGGGCCGGGGAGTGGGTCCACGTGCACAACGTAAAGACCTCCCTGTCCGGCCAGCTGGCGTACACCTATGAGCCGGTGGCGCCTCACCGGGAGGATACAGCCGGCTGCCCGGACACCTTCGAGGGCTACTGCCGGCCGGACGGCTCTGTGGGCATCCGCAACGAGCTGTGGATCCTGCCAACGGTTTCCTGCGTCAACCCCACCATCAACACCATCGCCCGGAAGGCCAGGGAGCGGTACGCCGGGCGCTGCGACGGCATCTATGCCTTCCCCCACAACGCCGGCTGCTCCCAGCTGGGGGACGACCATCAGATGACCCAGCGGCTGCTGCGCAGCATCGTGAAAAATCCCAACGCCGGCGGCGTGCTGCTGGTGAGCCTGGGATGCGAGAACAACAACCTGAGCGAGTTCCTGCCGGTGCTGGGCCCTGTGGACGAGAGCCGGGTGAAGTGGATGATCTCCCAGGAGGTGGAGGACGAGGTGGAGCACGCCCTGGAGCTGATCGGCCAGATCCTGGACGCGATGGACCAGGACCGGCGGCAGACGGTGCCGGCCTCCAAGCTCCGCCTGGGCTTCAAGTGCGGCGGGTCCGACGCCTTCTCCGGCATCACCGCCAATCCCCTGTGCGGCCGGATCACCGACCGGGTCACCGCCCTGGGGGGCACGGCCGTGCTGACGGAGGTGCCGGAGATGTTCGGCGCCGAGCAGAGCCTGATGAACCGGGCCGCCGATGAGGAGACCTTCCAAAAGGTGGTCGATCTCATCAACGGCTTTAAGCAGTACTACTTGGACTACAACCAGCCCATCTATGAAAACCCCTCCCCCGGCAACAAGGAGGGGGGCATCACCACCCTGGAGGAGAAGTCCCTGGGCTGCATCCAGAAGGGAGGCAGCGCCGTGGTGACGGACACCCTGGACTACGGCCAGCAGTGCTCCAAGCCGGGGCTGAACCTGATGACCGGGCCGGGCAACGACAGCGTTTCCCTGACGGACCTGCTGGCGGCCGGCGTGCAGATGATCCTCTTCACCACCGGACGGGGCAACCCCCTGGGCTCGGCGGTGCCGGTGATCAAGGTGGCGTCCAACAGCGGCCTGGCCGCCCGGAAGAAGACCTGGATCGACTTCAACGCCGGGCAGCTGCTGGAGGGGGCCTCCGGCGATGAGGTCCGGGACCAGCTGTGGCAGCTGGTGCTGGATACGGCGTCCGGAAAATATATCACCCGCAACGAGGAAAACGACAACCGGGAGATCATGATCTTCAAAAACGGGGTCATGCTGTAAGGAGGAGAAGTTCCATGGCGCTCTATTCCCGCGAGGAAAACAATGTGGTCACCCAGCTGGCCGGCACGGTCCAGCTGCCCAGGATGTTCCGCGTCCGGCAGAAGTTTGACGAGCAGCACTTTGAGCCGGAGGAGATCCCGGCCATTGTCCGGGAGGAGCTGGCCAACAGCGGCATGGCCGGGCGGATCCAGCCCGGCATGGAGGTGGCCATCACCGGCGGCAGCCGGGGCGTGGCCAACATCGCCATTGTGCTGAAGGCCATCGCGGACTTTGTCAAGGAGAAGGGGGCCAGCCCCTTTGTGTTCCCGGCCATGGGGAGCCATGGCGGCGCCACCGTGGAGGGGCAGCTGGAGATCCTGGCGGGCTACGGGGTGACGGAGGAGTTCCTGGGCTGCCCCATCCGGGCCACCATGGAAACCGTCTACCTGGGGGACACCGAGGAGGGCATGCACATCTTCGGCGACAAGATCGCCTGCGCCGCGGACGCCATCATCCTCTGCAACCGCATCAAGGCCCACACCGCCTTCCGGGGCCCCTATGAGAGCGGCCTGGTGAAAATGGCGGTGATCGGCATGGGCAAGCAGCACGGGGCCGAGCAGGTCCACCAGAACGGCTTCTCCGACCTGGGGCGTCTGCTCCCCATGATCGGCCGGGTGGTGATGGACCACGCGCCCATCATCGGCGGCGTGGGGCTGGTGGAGAACGCCTTTGACCAGACCTGCCGGATCCGGGCGCTGACGGCAGAGGAGATCTGGACCGAGGAGCCCGGCCTGCTCCAGTACTCCAAGGAGCGCCTGGGGCGGATCTACGCCCAGGATCTGGACGTGCTGGTGGTGGACCGGATCGGCAAGGACTGCAGCGGCGACGGCATGGACCCCAACGTCACCGGCCGGTTCGCCGTGCCCCACATCCAGGGGGAGCTGAAGGTGCAGCACATCGCGGTGCTGGACCTGACGGAGGAGACCCACGGCAACTGCAACGGCCTGGGTCTGGCGGACGTGACCACCAAGCGCCTGGTGGACAAGATCGACGTGGACGCCACCTATCCCAATGTGGTGACCAGCACCGTCCTCTGCACCCCCCGGGTGCCCCTCTTTACCCACAGCGACCGCGCCTGCATCCAGATTGCCCTGCGCACCTGCAACTACATAGACCGGGAGCGCCCGCGGATCGTCCGCATCCGGGACACCATGCACCTGCGGGAGATCTGGATGTCCGAGGCCATGCTGGAGGAGGCCAGGCGGAACCCCCACCTGGAGGTGCTCTCCGACCCGGAGCCCTGGGCCTTTGACGAGGCGGGCAACCTGTGGTAATCCCTTCCGCCCGGCGGCGGACCAAACCAAGGGCATACGGCCTGCGGGCCCTAGCCATATATCGAAAACAAACAGGAGGAAAAACAAGATGAAAAAATTTATTGCTCTCTTCCTCAGCGCGCTGATGATGCTCTCATTGGTCGCGTGCGGGAACAACGCCGGCAACAATGGCGGCGGTTCCAACAACGGCGGCAACGGCGGAAACACCGGTGACGGCGGCAGCAGCGAAGGCGGCGAGTACGTCATCGGCTGCCCCCAGCCCCTGACCGGCACCAACGCCCAGCCCGGTGAGTGCGCCCTGTACGCCGTGGAGCTGGCCGCCAAGCAGATCAACGAGGCCGGCGGCATCCTGGGCAAGCAGATCCGCATCGTGTCCTACGACGACCAGGGCTCCCCGGAAGAGGCGGTCCGCGTGGCCACCAGAATGGTTGAGTCCGACCACGTGGAAGCTGTGATCGGCTCCTGCATCTCCAGCTGCGTGCTGTCCTCCGGCGAGATCTACAACAGCGCCGGCATCCCCACCTTCGGCACCGGCACCAGCCCCACGTGGATGCAGCAGGGCTGGGAGTACATGTTCCGCGCCTGCCAGAACAACGACTTCGCTCTGCCCCTGGTTGTGAACAAGCTGGTTGAGCTGGGCATCACCCGCGCCGCCATCTTCGCCGGCCAGGACGACGCCGCTGTGGCCGGTGTGGAGACCTTCACCGCCCTGTGCGAGGAGGCTGGCATTGAGATCACCACCTCCGAGAGCTACGCCGAGGGCAACACCGACTTCTCCGGCCAGGTGGCCAGCATCATCTCCTCCGACCCCCAGGTGGTGTTCATCTCCACCTTCGGCCCCACCCAGCCCCTGATCGCCCAGCAGCTGCGTCAGTTCGGCTACAACGGCCTGTGCTTCACCAAGGACCTGTACCAGGTTGACGCCCTGCAGGTGGCCGGCGCCGCCTCCAACGGCATCGCCTTCGCGTACCCCTACCTGACCTACACCGACGCCAGCGAGTGCGACGACGAGTTCGTCCGCGCCTTCCTGGAGGCCTATGAGGCCGAGTACGGCGAGCTGCCCGTTTCCGACTGCGCCTACCGCGCCTATGACAGCATGCTGGTTCTGAAGGCCGCCGTTGAGGCCGCCGGCACCACCGACGGCGCCGCCGTGGCCGAGGCTGTCGGCACCCTGAGCGGCGTGCAGACCCTGGCCGGTCCCCAGGACTTCACCCAGGGCGACGGCGAGGGCCTCCACGAGTTCAACATCTACGTGATCTCCGATGAGAAGTACACCACCATGGACGCGTGGATGGAGACCGAGGACTTCCAGACTGTGAAGGAGGCCTCCGGCTTCTAATCCGGACAAAAGGCACCATAACATCCCCGGCTGCGGGAGGGAGGTTCCTCCCTCCCGCAGCACAATATAAGCCCCCTTTGGCGGGGCTGCGCGGCACCGGAAGCATTTGAAGCAGCGGACGCCGGAAGGGATCCGGGTTTCAAATGCGTTCCGGTGACAGAACGAAGATAAAGAAAGGTGGTATGGCGAATTGATGCTGTTTGTGCAAGTCATGGTCTCCGGCCTTGTGCTGGGCTGTATCTACGGTTTGATCGCCCTGGGCTACAGCCTGATCTATAAGGCCTCCGGCATGATGAACTTCTCCCAGGGCGACGTGCTGACTCTGGGCGCATTTCTCGGTTATACCTTTTATGTACTTCTGGACCTGCCCTACCCGGTGGCAATCGTCCTGACGGTCCTGGTGGCATTCTGCTTCGGCATGGGCCTGGAGCGGTTTGTCATCCGTCACCTGGTCAGCAAGCATGTCCAGGCGATCTACGTGGTTCTGGCGACCATCGCCGTTTCCTACATCCTGCAGAATGTGATCCAGGCCATCTGGAGCACCAAGATGCTTAGCTATCCCCAGGTGTTCTCGGTGCCCGCCATCACGGTGTTCGGCATCACGATCCAGACTCAGTCCATCTTCTGCATCCTGTGCTCCATCATCTGCATGGTGCTCCTGCAGCTCTTTATGAAGCACACCCGGTTCGGCACCGCCATGCGGGCCTCCGCCATGGATACCAAGGCCGCCCAGGCCTGCGGCATCAACACCTCCCTGGCCACCGGCGTCACCTGGGCCATCGCGGCGGGCCTGGCCTCCCTGGCCGGCATCCTGCTGGGGCCGGTCTACGGCGTGTACATCATGCTGGGCAGCACCATCGGCCGCAAGGGCTTCGCCGGCGCCATCATGGGCGGCTACGGCAACTTCATCGGCGCCATCGTCGGCGGCATCCTGCTGGGCCTGATCGAAACCCTCACCGCCAGCTATCTCACCAGTACCTACAAGGATATGATCGCCTACGCGGTGCTGCTGATCTTCCTGTTCATCAAGCCCACCGGCCTGTTCAACGAGCGGGCTATCACGGAATAAGGAGGGGAGAGAAGATGAAACAACTGACAAGGAAAGTCTCCCCTGTAAAGCTGGTCTTCGCGGTCCTGCTCCTGGCCCTGCCCGCCATCTTTACGGCGGTGGGCTACAGCTACGGCATCCTGACCTGCTGCTTCGCCTTCCTGTACATCATCGCAGCCTCCGGCCTGGACGTGAACTTCGGCTACTGCGGCCAGATCTCCATGGGCCACGCCGCCTTCTTCGCCATCGGCGCCTACGGCTCGGCCATGATGAACAAGTACTGGGGCATCCCGGTGCTCATCACCATGATCCTGGCCTCCATCCTGGCCACTCTGGTGGGCGCGCTGATCGCCTACCCGGCTTCCAAGCTGGTGTTCCACTTCCTGTCCCTGTCCACCATCGCCTTCGGCGAGATCGTCTACACGCTGATCCTGAACTCCCCGGGCAACATCACCGGCAACGCCGTGGGCATGTTCCCCGCCAGCATCAGCCTCTTCGGCTTTGAGCTGAACACCAGCACCCGGTTCTACTACTTCGGCCTGGTGTGCGTGGTCATCTTCCTGCTGCTCAAGCACCTGATGGTGAACTCCCGGGTGGGCCGGGCCTGGATTGCCATCCGGGAGAACACCCACGCCGCCGGCGGCATGGGCATCAACGTGACCAAGTACAAGGTCATGTCCTTCGCCGTCAGCGCCTTCTACACCGCCTTTGCCGGCGCCATGTACGCCCACCTGGTCAACTACATCGGGCCGGATACCTTCGCCTACAAGCAGTCGGTGATGTTCGTGACCATGATGATCATGACCGCCGACAGCT
>CAJFVK010000083.1 GCA_904420435.1 uncultured Oscillospiraceae bacterium | reverse complement strand
GCCCGGGCCTGGATGGTGATGCCCCGCTCCCGCTCCAGGTCCATGTTGTCGAGAATCTGATTCTCCATGTCCCGCTCCGCCACGGCCCCGCACTGCTCCAGCAGCCGGTCGGCCAGGGTGGACTTGCCGTGGTCGATGTGGGCAATGATGCTGAAATTTCGAATGTTCTGCTGCTTTGTCATATACAGTGATCCTCCATCGGCAAGTCCACGCGGGACCCCGCGGAGCGGGGCGGCGCGCAGCGCCGTAAAATCAAATCAAAATCGGGACCCCGCCGCGCCCCGCGCGGTGGGGAGCCGCCCGGCCAAAGCCAGCGCAGCGGGTTTGGCCGGGAGAGAACGCCCAGTAAAAGGAGCGAATCCTGCCCGCATGGGCAGGGCGTGGGATTTGGACGCCCGCTGTTTCACTGTTTGCCCAGCCTGCCCAGCCGCTCGTCGGTGGTGTGGAACACCTGGGCCACGCTCTGGCTCAGGCCGGGGTAGTTCTCCGCCAGGGCCTGGTCGGACATGTTGGGCAGTTCCCCCTCAAAGCCCTCCAGGGCCTCGGCGTACTGAGCCCGGGCCAGCATCATGTCCGCGGTGAGCTTGCCGCTGTCCAGGTCCCCCTTTGCAGCGGCAAAGTAGCTCTCGTTGCCCCCGGCGGCCCGGTACAGCCGCCGCAGCAGCTGGTAGAGCGCGTCGCTGAGATAGGCCCCGGCGGCGGTGATGGCCTCCCGGCTGCCCATCTTGCCCAGCAGATCGAAGAGGACGCAGGCGGTGTTCACCACCAGCTTTTTCTGCAGCGTGGCCATGATGCTGCCCTTGAGCACGTTGCCCTTCTCCTGGCTGGCGTCGTACACGTCTTCGCTGACGATGATGGCCCCATCCCGGCTCAGCGTCCGGCCCAGCATAAAGTCCGCGGACACGTGGTAGTAGTCGCAGGCCCGGGTAACAAAGTTCAGGCCCGGCTCCCGGACCCCATTTTCATAGTGGCTCAGCAGGGCCTGGCTGATCCCCAGCTCCGCCGCCGCCTTCCGTTGGCTGACGCCCTTCTCCTGCCGGAGCAGGGACAGGGTCCGCGCAAAATCCTCTCGCATCTGTGGAAGCTCCTTCTCTCTGTGGTGGGCGGGCCGCCCGGTCCGCGAAAATACGTACCGTATAGTATAATCGAAGGTATACGTTTTGTAAAGATCCGGCGAAAAAATTTTACGAATTTGGTCCCCAGGCCCGGCCCAGGGCCTCCGCCAGAGGCGGGATGTCCCGGTCCGGCAGGGAGGCGTAGCCGACGATCACCGTGTTGTCCGGGCAGGAGGCGGCCCCCTCGGCGTAGTAGGCGCTGAGACCCTGGAGCCCCACGCCCTCCGCCGCCGCCCGGCGGACCATCTCCCCCTCGCCGGGGCCGTCCGGCAGGGTCAGCAGCAGGTGGAGCCCCGTGTGGCGCCCCCGGAGGACCACCCCGGGCAGGGCGGTTTCCAGAGCGGCGGCCAGCCGTTCCATCCGCCCCTTGTAGACGCTGCGCATCCGGGAGAGATGGCGGGTAAAATGGCCCTCGGCGAGAAAGCGGCAGAGGGTCTGCTGCTCGAACCGGCTGACAGTGTTGGAGTAGGAGCCGTACCGCTGCCGGTACCTCTCCAGCAGCTCCGGCGGCAGCACCATGCAGGCGATCCGGATGCTGGGAGCCAGGCTCTTGGAGAAGGTGCAGAGATAGATCACCGGCCCCCGCTGGCCGGCCATCCCCTGGAGGCTGGGCAGGGGGCGCATGTCGAAGCGGAACTCCGCGTCGTAGTCGTCCTCCACGATGTACCGCCCGGCTCCGGCGGCGGCCCAGCGGAGCAGCTGGCTGCGGCGGGTGGCGGGCATGGTGACGGCGGTGGGGAAGTGGTGGCTGGGGGTGACGCAGCACAGGGAGGCGCCGCTCTCCTCCAGGGCCGACACGCTCAGGCCGCTCTCGTCGATGGCCACCCCCCGGCAGGTTACGCCGTTGTTCTCCAGGATCGTCCGCAGCCGCCCGTAGCCCGGCTCCTCCACCGCCGCCGTCCGGCCCCGGAGGAGCCCCGCCGCCAGGCCCAGCAGGTATTCGGTGCCGGCCCCCACCACGATCTGCTCCGGGCTGCACACCACCCCCCGGTAAGCTGCCAGATAGTCGGCGATGGCCTCCCGCAGGTTCCGGTCCCCCTGGCGATTCCCGTGGCGCAGGAGCTCCGGGGCGGCGTAGAGCAGCTCCTTCTGGATGCGGCCCCAGGTGCGGAAGGGGAAGAGGGCCGTGTCCACCCCGCCGGTGGACAGGTCGAAGCGCCACCGGGGCGGCTCCGGCAGGGGCGAAATCGCCTCCGCCGCCGCACCGGCGGGCACCGTGTCCGCCACCTCCAGCACAAAAAAGCCGCTGCGCTGCCGGCTGTCCAGATAGCCCTCCGCCGCCAGCATCTGGTAGGCGGTGTCCACCGTGTTCACCGCCACACCCAGCTGCTGGGCCAGGGACCGCTTCCCCGGCAGGCGGGTCCCCGCCGGCACCGCGCCGGAGCGGATCTGGGCCACCAGGGCGTCGTAGAGCTGCTGATAGAGGGGCTCCCGCCCCCCGCTGTCCAGGGTCAAAGGCAGCTGAACCATGGGGCACCTCCAATCTGATCCTATAAAAAATATCTTTTCTGGGTATTTTAATAGACCCAGATAGAGATATAATAGCAGCAGAAACAGGGGCCGTCAAGAGGGCGGCCTGAAGGAGTGAGAGCCATGCAAAACAGAAGAGAGCAGAATTTGGTGGTTATGATCTGCGCGGTGGCCATGATGGCGGCGGTGGTCTTTGTGGGCAACTACCTGCGCATCAGGATCCCCGTGAGTCTGGGGGGTACCAGCGCCTTTACCCTGGCCAATATTCTGTGCGCCCTGGCGGGCATTCTGCTGGGGCCCTGGTGGGGCGGACTGGCTGCCGGCCTGGGCTCCGCCATCTTTGATCTGCTGGATCCGGAGTACATTGTGGAGGCGCCCATCACTTTTGTGACCAAGGGCATGTACGGCCTGGTGGCCGGACTGGTGCTGTACCGCCTGTTCAAAAACAGCAAGGATAAGTATGGCCCCCAGGTGGCGGCCACAGCCTGCGCGGCGGTGACGTACATCATTCTCTACTCGGTGAAGACCTTCTTCTTCAACGGGATGCTGCTCCAGGGGCTTACCGAGCCGGTGCAGTGCTGGCTGCTGGTGGCGTCCAAGCTGCCGTCCTCCCTTGTCAACGGTGTGGTGGCGGTGATCTTCGCCCCCGTCCTGGGAACGGTCCTGCGGCCGGCTCTGCGGAAGGCACACGTCCTGGCCGGAGCACAATAAACTCTCCCACAAGCAGAGAGGGGAGCGCTGACTGCGCTCCCCTCTCCCTTTTCCGGCCATTTCCTTACTCCGGCAGCTCCACGGCAAAGAGGCCGCCGGCGCCGCCGCTGTGGAGGAAGAGAATGTTCTCCCCCGGGAAGGCCCCCTGCCGCACCTCCTCCAGGAAGCAGGCAAAGGCCTTGCCGGTGTACACCGGGTCCAGGAAGATGCCCTCCAGCCGGGCCATGGTCTTCACCGCCTCGGTGTCCTCCCGCCCGGCGATGCCGTAGCCGGCCCCCACATGGTAGCGGATGGTCAGCAGATCCTCCGGGATGGCGTCCTGCCGCTCCAGCAGGGCCAGGGCCTCCTCCATCAGCCGGCGGGTGATCTCCTCAAAGGGGTCGCTGTCCACGGCCACCGCCGTCACCCGGGTGCCCGGGGAGTGGAACAGGGTGCCCAGGGCCACGCCGGCGGTGGTGCCGCCGCTGCCGCAGACGCAGACCGTGTGGTCAAACCGGACCCCGGCCGCCTCCGCCTGGCCGTAGGCCTCCTCCATGGCGGCAATGTAGCCGAAGGCGCCCAGGGCGGTGGAGCCGCCCACGGGGATGTAGTAGGGGCGGTGGCCCCGGGCCTCCAGCCGGGCCCCCTGGCGGTGCATCTCCGCGTAGATGTCGTCGTAGCTGTCGGTGTCGATGAACTGGGCGTCGCACCCCAGCAGGTGGTCCAGGATCAGGTTGCCCTTCCGCTCCGTGACCCCCCGGGCCTTAAGCAGCAGCACGGCCTTCATGCCCAGCTTGTTGCAGCAGGCGGCGGTGAGCATGGCGTGGTTGGACTGGGCGCCGCCGGTGGTGAACACCACGTCCGCCCCCTGCCGCCTGGCGTCGGCCAGCAGGAACTCCAGCTTGCGCACCTTGTTGCCTCCCAGGCCCACGCCGGTCATGTCGTCCCGCTTGATCCAGATGTTCTTCCCCAGCGCCCGGCTGAGATTGTCCAGCCGGTGGAGGGGGGTGGGGGTCAGCCCCAGGGGAATCCGGGGAAAGTCGTGGATGGTCTTCATAGGCGGCTCCTCCTTATCATGTCCGCCGGCTCTGCGCGCGCCGCCGCAGGTCCGGTTTTCTGGTATTGTATCACAGGGCCCGCCCGGCGCGCAAGGCGGATTCCCCGCCTGGACCGGGCGGGAGAAAGAAAGTGGTTGACTTCTGCCCAGATTGTGATAACATAAAAACAATTATAATGGGAGTGTAGGCGGCTTTCCTTGAAAAAGCCCCATCCCTTCCCCTCCGGCGCTCCGGCGGAGGCCGGCGCCTCTTCGGGACGCTCCCATGGTGTGACGGTGTAAAAGGAGGTCTGTACATTGGACATTTTCTACGATCTGTTCTCCAACGTGCTCAACTTCACCTGGCAGGAGGGCGTGATGATCGCCATCAGCGCCATCCTCATCTTCCTGGCCATCAAGAAGGAGATGGAGCCGTCCCTGCTGCTGCCCATGGGCTTCGGCGCCATCCTGGTGAACCTGCCCTTTGTGAACACGGAGGCCATTGAGACCCTCTTCAACGCGGGCATCGCCAGCGAGCTGTTCCCCCTGCTGCTGTTCATCGGCATCGGCGCCATGATCGACTTCGGCCCCCTGCTCTCCAACCCCAAGATGTTCCTCTTCGGCGCGGCGGCCCAGTTCGGCATCTTCTTCACCCTGGTGGTGGCGGTGATGCTGGGCTTTGACCTGAAGGACGCGGCCTCCGTGGCCATCATCCCGGCGGCCGACGGGCCCACCAGCATCTACGTGGCCAACTACTTCCAGAGCACCTACCAGGGCGCCATCATGGTGGCGGCCTACAGCTACATGGCTCTGGTGCCCATCATCCAGCCCCCCATCATCAAGGCCATCACCACCAAGAAGGAGCGGATGATCCGGATGGAGTACACCCCCAGCAACGTCTCCAAGACCACCCGGATCCTCTTCCCCATCTTCGTCACCATCATCGCCGGCACCGTGGCCCCCAAGAGCGCGGAGCTCATCGGCTTCCTCATGTTCGGGAACCTCATCCGGGAGTGCGGTGTGCTGGAGAGCCTGAGCCAGACCGCCCAGAATGCCCTGGCCAACCTGGTGACCCTGCTGCTGGGCCTGAGCGTGTCCTTCCGGATGCAGGCGGAGGCCTTCCTCACCTGGCAGACCATCCTGATTTTGTGCCTGGGCCTGGTGGGCTTTGTGTTCGACACCGTGGGCGGCGTCCTCTTCGCCAAGATCCTGAACCTCTTCTCCAAGAAGAAGGTGAACCCCATGATCGGCGCGGCGGGCATCTCCGCCTTCCCCATGGCCTCCCGGATGGTCCACAAGATGGGCCGGGACGAGGACCCCTACAACTTCCTGCTGATGCACGCCGCCGGCGCCAACGTCAGCGGACAGATCGCCTCCGTCATCGCCGGCGGTCTGATCATCTCCCTGGTGGAAAACCTGCTGTAAGGAGGAGCGACGGATATGAATATCAACTGGGATCTGGTTGTGGACTGCCTGGGCATTATGGGCAAGGGCATGCTGGGCATCTTCCTCGTCATCGCCGTGATCTGGGCCCTGGTGGCCCTGCTCAACAAGGTCACCGGGAAGCGGGGCGGGGAGAGCGGCTCCCAGGAGTGACCCGCTCCCGGCGGACAAGGGCACAGGAAGCAGAAAGGCGGAGCGCGCAGGCGCTCCGCCTTTATCTGTCGCTGGGCAGCCAGTCGTCACAGTAGATCAGATCATCCACATCCCCGCGCTTCGCTGTCATGGTGTTCTCTCCTTTCCTTTGTAGGGCGTTACCAGACATTCTATGCGCGCCGGAGCGAAAAGTTGCGTGAAATTTGCGCTTGTGCATTTTTCGGAAAGACAGCTTTGCTATAGACATTTATTTTGTTTTCAGTTATATTGATTACAGGAGGGGAGCCCCGCTCTTTCCCAACACAAAAATGCAGCCGCGTTGATATGGTGGAAGAATGGAAGGAAAAAGGAACCGATCTTTGTTTTATATCGCCTGTTTGGGATTCCACGCGCTGTTTGCTGTCCTTCTTTCTATAGAAGCGCTGTTTCCTTTTAACGATGGTGATGCGCGCATCATCGCCATTGCTGCCAACATTTTGGCAAGTGTGGCGCTATGGAATCTTAGTTACTGGCTGGAATCGATGGCCTGTAAGAAGAACAGCAACAGGCGCAGGCAGCTGCGGTATGTGAGCATCTGCTGCTGGTTTATCATTGTGCTTTGTCTGCGGGTACTTCTGATTTTTCTTGCACCGGCTGAAGTCCTAAAACAAGGGATGCGGTTTCGCGTGTACGCCTGCCTGATCGTCAGCTGGGGTCTGTGCGATTCGCTTCTTAGGAAATGCTTTCCCCGACCTCAGGAAAACGCGCAGGACACAGAAGAATTGTAATGGCCAAAATATGCAGCATACAGGCCGCCGGAATTTCCGGCGGCCTGGCCTTTGTTCCCCGGCCCCTTACGGCCGCTTCTTTTTCCGGATGTCCTCCCCGAAGAAGGTGAGGATCTGGTAGCTGCCCTCGATCCGGGAGAGGATGGCGGCGCTGTAGCGCCGGCCGATCTCCTCCGGTGTCAGGTTGGTGCTGAGGATGGTTTTCCGGCCGGACATGAGCCGGTCGTTGACGATCTGGTAGAGGGCGCTGACCACAAAGGCGGTGGTCATCTCGCTGCCCAGGTCGTCCACAATGAGGAGGTCGCAGTTTAAGTACCGGTTGATGTCGCTGCCCGCGTCCTCGTCGTAGGCCGCCTCCCGGCCGAACTTGTCCCGCTCGAACTGGGCGAACACGTGGGCGGCAGTGTCGTAGACCACGGAAACGCCGCTGGCGCTGACCTCCCGGGCGATGCAGGCGGAGAGGAAGGTCTTCCCCAGGCCCGGCGCCCCGGTCATCAGCAGGTTGCCGCTGCGGCGGGAGAAGCTGTGGGCGTAGTTGGCGCACAGCTCGTAGACGATCTCCATGTTCTCCCGGGGGCTGGTGCCCTCCGCCGGATCGAACTCCTGGCTGTACAGGGAGAAGTCAAAGGTGTCGAAGCTCTGGGAGCCCAGGTCCAGCAGCTTGCTCAGCTCCCGGTTCTGCTCCCGGGTGCAGTAGGCCATCAGGCACCGGCAGATGCCCTGGTCCGTGAAGCCCGTGTCGTTGCACAGGGCGCACAGGGGCTTCTCCTCCAGGGCGTCGAAGGGGTAGCCGTTCTCCACCAGCAGCTCCGCGCGCTCCCGCTGGAGGGAGAGGTTCCGCTCCTGCAGGGCGGAGAGGGCCGAGGTAGGGTCCGCCCCCCGGCGAAAGGCCGCGGCCACGATCTGCCCGGCGGTGGAGCGCAGCTCCCGGTCGATCTCCGCCGCCCGGGGCACCGTGCGGCGGATGGCGTCCGCCCGGGCCGCCCAGCGCTGGCGGTGGTCCTCCCGGTCCTGCCGGTAGCGCCGGAGGGCCTGCTCCAGGATCTTGCTGTCTACGGCCATGGCCGCGCCTCCCTTCCCTTGCTCACTTTCTGGAGTCCTCCAGATACTTCTTCATCCGGGCTACATTGGCGCCGGGGGCCCTGGCGGGGGCCTCCCGCCGGGAGGCGGGGGGGCGGTCCCCCTGCTCCACCTCCTCCACCGTGTGGAGGTTCTTGCTGTGCCAGTTCTGGAGGATCTTGTTCAGATACCCCCACCGGAGCTCGTGGCACTTGAGGATGGTCCGGTCGTAGGCCAGGGCCACGGTCTTCTGGGGGAAGCCCATCTCCGCCCAGCCCATCATGTACCGCTCCTCCGTGGCGGAGGGGGCGCGGCTGCCCAGACCCAGGACCTCCATGTACTGGCCCAGGCGGGAGCGCCGGGCGGCGTACTGCATCAGATACTGGTTGGCGCTGCCCAGGTCCAGCAGCCCCCGGCGGGCCCAGGCGTAGCCCTCCCGCTCGATCTGCCGGAGGGTGGGCCGGCGGCCGGGGCCGTACCGGGCGGTGAGCCGCTCCAGACAGTGGTTCACCAGCAGGTAGATGACCTCGCAGGGGAGGCCCAGATAGTCGTAGAGCCCCAGGAGGATGTCCAGATCCGGGGTGGAGAGCTTCTTGCCCAGAAGCTGCTCCACGCTGGCGGTGAGCTGGGCGAAGGGCTTGTCCTCCTCCAGCTGCCGGGCCACATCCTCCCGGGTGTAGGCGGGGCGCTCGTCGCTGGGCTCCTGCTGCACGGCGGGCCGGTGGCTGGAGAGGAGGCCGCTGCCCAGCAGCACCTGCTCCGCGGCGGTCAGCCGGGCCTGGTCCCAGCCCAGCAGCTTCATCAGCCCCTCCGGGGCCATGCTGCCCCGGTTCTCCACCAGGGCCAGATAGAGGAGAGCGGCGTCGCCGCTGCCGGCGGCGATCAGCCGGCGCACCACCGGGGCGGAGAGGACGATGTTCTCCTCCTCCGGCAGCCGGATCGTGTAGTCCCCCATGGCTCTCGCCTCCTCCCGCGCTTCCCCGGCGGGGCGGGCGGCCCGCCGGCGGTGTGATCCCCCCTATTCTACATGAAATTCCAACATTCGTAAAGTGGGGGCCGGGGAAAATTTCCCCCTCAGGTGAAGCGCCGGGCGAAACTCCCGCCCACACGGACCCCCTCCTGGAGGATCAGAAACGCATCCGGGTCCAGGGCCGCCAGGGCCGAGCGCAGGTCGGCGATCTCCGCCTTGGTGAGGCACACGCACAGCACGTGGACCCGCTGGCCGGTGTAGGCGCCCCAGCCCTCCCAGCAGGTGAGCCCCCGGTGGAGGGCGGCGAGGATGCGGCGGGCCACGGCCTCGGCGGGGAGCTTGGTGAAGATCAGGGCCTGGACGGTGATGCTCTGCTGGTAGGCCCGGTCCAGCACCAGGGTGGTGAAGAGGGTGCAGAGGATGGAGTAGATCATCACGTCCACGCTCAAAAGCAGGCCGCACAGGAGATAGAGCAGGGTGTTGAAGAGAAGGTTGAACTGGCCCAGGGAGAGGCCGTTCCCCCGCCGGGCCAGGTGGAGCCCCAGGATCTCCAGCCCGCCGCTGCTGCACCCGCAGGTGAGCATGATGCCGGCCCCCAGGCCCGAAAGGCCGCCGCCCATGAGGCAGGCGGTGAGGGTGTCCGCCACCGGGGGCGCGGGCAGCACCGGCAGGGCGCTGAGGAACACCGTGTTCGCCACGGTGCAGATGAGGGCCTTCCGGAAGAACAGGGGGCCCAGGGACCGGTAGGCCAGCAGGAAGATGGGGATGTTCATTAGCAGGTAGAGAAGGCCCGAGAAGTCGAAGCCCTGAAGCCCCAGCACCTCCTGGGCCAGGGTCCGCAGCAGCTGGGCCGCCCCCAGAAGGCCGCCGGTATAGAGCCCCAGGGGGACCACAAAGCAGTTGACGGCCAGGGCATGGAGCAGGCTGCCGGCGATGCCGCCGGCCAGGCGGCCCCACTCGCTTTTCAGAGGAAAGCGGAGCATGGCATGTCCTCCCTTTCTGTGGAACTGACCGCCGCCCATCTGCGGGCGCAGCCACAGATAGTGTCCGCAGTTTGAGGGATTATAAACTGTACTTCAAACATTTTTCCAGCCGCCGGAGGGCCCGGTGCAGGGTGCGGCAGACGGTGGACTTGTTGACACTGAGCCGCCGGGCGATCAGGGTCATGCTCTTGCCCTCGTCAAAATACATCCGCAGCACCTGGCGCTGCCGGTCGGTCAGCTCCGCCTCCCGGGCCCGGCGCAGATTCCGGCGCAGGCGCTCCAGCCGCTCGCTGTTGTCCTCGCTGTGCTCCCGGCGCCAGGCGGCCAGGTCGCCGTAGGTCTCATTGTTGCGCAGATAGATGGGCGGATTGATGCGGGCCGGCGCCATAGGCTCCCTCCCTCCTGTCGTAGTAGTGTTCCAAATAGCGGGCAATGGCCCGGCAGTCCCGGTACATGGGCCGCAGATGCCGCAGCCGGTCCTGGAGCAGCAGCTGGGCCTCCCGGTCCTGGCACTCCCGCAGATCCCGGCGCAGCTGGGCGATCCGGATGCGGAGCAGCTCGCAGCTGCTCCGGTACTCCGCCGCCAGGGCGAGGAGGGTCATAGTCCCACCTCCTCGCCGCAGATCCTGCGGCAGGGGGCATAGTCCATCCGGGCGAAGGGGAGCAGGCAGCGGCTGCACAGGGTGAAGCCGTTGATCCGCCAGTACTCCTCTCCCCGGTAGAGCTCCCCGCCGCACAGGGAGCAGGTGAGCAGGGGCCGCTGCCCCTGGGGATCCCTGCTGTTTTGTAAGGTGACGCGCAAAAAAATCTCCTCCTAAAATTTGGTTTACTGGCAAAGGAATCAGAGGCCGCCGGCGGGGGAAAGCTCTCAAGGGAGGGCAGGGCGCGGGAAATCGCCGGGCAGCGCGGAAAATTGAAAAATAATGGTTGACATTCTCCGGGGAATCTGCTAATATAATCTCCGTTGCTAACGTGCTGGTATAGCTCAGTTGGTAGAGCAGCTGATTTGTAATCAGCAGGTCGGGGGTTCGAGTCCGTCTACCAGCTCCACCTGCACCATTGCAGCAAAAGTGAATAGGGGAGCGTTCCCGAGTGGCCAAAGGGGGCAGACTGTAAATCTGTTGTCGACGACTTCGGTGGTTCGAATCCACCCGCTCCCACCAAGCAGAAAACCGCCGTACCTGGCGGTACGGCGGTTGTCTGCTTGGTGGGAGCGGGTGGATTCGAACCACCGAAGTCGTCGACAACAGATTTACAGTCTGCCCCCTTTGGCCACTCGGGAACGC
>CAJFVK010000082.1:13224-15124 GCA_904420435.1 uncultured Oscillospiraceae bacterium | reverse complement strand
GCGTCACTATGCCCACGTTGACTGCCCGGGCCACGCCGACTATATCAAGAACATGATCACCGGCGCTGCTCAGATGGACGGCGCTATCCTGGTCATCGCTGCCTCTGACGGCCCCATGGCCCAGACCCGTGAGCACATCCTGCTGGCCCGCCAGGTGGGCGTGCCCGCCATCGTTGTGTTCCTGAACAAGTGCGATCAGGTGGACGACGAGGAGCTGCTGGAGCTGGTGGAGATGGAAGTCCGCGAGCTGCTGAGCACCTATGAGTTCCCCGGCGACGAGGTGCCCATCATCAAGGGCAGCGCTCTGAACGCCCTGGTCAGCGAGTCCAAGGATCCCAGCGCTCCTGAGTATGCCTGCATCAAGGAGCTGATGGATGCTGTTGACGACTATATCCCCACTCCCGACCGTAAGGCTGATATGCCCTTCCTGATGCCCGTTGAGGACGTGTTCACCATCTCCGGCCGCGGCACTGTGGCTACCGGCCGTGTGGAGCGCGGTACCCTGAAGCTGTCTGAGGAAGTGGAGATCGTCGGTCTGAGCGATGAGAAGCGCAAGACCGTCGTCACCGGTATCGAGATGTTCCACAAGCTGCTGGACGAGGCCGAGGCTGGCGACAACATCGGCGCTCTGCTCCGTGGTGTTGCCAAGAATGAGATCGAGCGTGGCCAGGTTCTGGCTAAGCCCGGCTCCATCCACCCCCACACCAAGTTTGTGGGCCAGGTGTACGTCCTGACCAAGGAAGAGGGCGGCCGTCACACCCCCTTCTTTAACAACTATCGTCCCCAGTTCTACTTCCGTACCACCGACGTGACCGGCGTCATCACCCTGCCCGAGGGCACCGAGATGTGCATGCCCGGCGACAACGTGGATATGAGCGTTGAGCTGATTACCCCTATCGCCATTGAGAAGGGCCTGCGTTTCGCTATCCGTGAGGGTGGCCGCACCGTGGGTTCCGGCGTGGTTATCGAGATCGAGGACAAGTAAGCTGGGTCTGCCCCAGAAACGAAAGAGGACCGGTTTTGAACCGGTCCTCTTCCTTATTTTTGCGTGCGCCTCAATAAGCTATCCGGGATAGACCAGGGTGTCCACAAAGGCACCCTCTCCCCAGTAGAGGATGCTGCCGCCGATGATGGTGTCCCCGCAGAGATACAGGTCGGCCTGTACCTGCTGGGGACGGCCAGGGTAGTTGGTGACGTTGTAGCTGTAGCGCTTCACCTGCATCCCCGCATATGGCGCCAGATCAAAGCCCTGCTCCTGCTGCAGCTGGTTGTACTCCTCGTAGGAGGCGTTCAAGGGGTTGGGCAGGGTGAAGGCCAGGGTTTCCGTGGGGGAGGGGTCCACTGTCCAGCCCAGGGAGGCCAGGTAGGCGGTCCGCTCGCTGTCAGTGGGGGCGGTGATCGCGCTGTCGGCGGGGCTGTCCTGCCGCTTGGCTTGTGCCACAATCAGGATCAGCGCGATCAGGGCCAGGCCGAACAGGATGACGCAGGTAATGGCCTTCTTCGGGTTGAGCTTGGCGGAAACGATAAACATGGACATCACACTCCTCACTGTTTCATATTCCATTTGTGGGACAAATATGATACCATAACAGAGAAGGGAGCTGAGAAAAAATGGGTAAGGAGCGGCTGGACAAGCTGGTGGCATCCACCGGGCGCTTTTCCCGGCGGGAGGTCAAGGCCCTGGTGCGGGAGGGGAGGGTCCTGGTGGACGGCGCCCCCGCCTCAGGGGCGGAGATGAAGGTGGACCCGGAGCAGTCTGCGATCCTCCTGGACGGGGAGCCCCTGGGGTGGAGCCGGTTCACCTATCTGATGCTCCACAAGCCTGCCGGGGTGCTCTCCGCGACGGAGGACCGCCGGCAGCAGACGGTGCTGGATCTGCTGGAGCCGGACCTGCAGCGCC
>CAJFVK010000082.1:2172-13210 GCA_904420435.1 uncultured Oscillospiraceae bacterium | reverse complement strand
AGGGCCTGCTGCTCCTGACCAACGACGGAGCCCTGGCCCACGATCTGCTCTCCCCCAAAAAGCATGTGGAGAAGGAGTACTTCGTCCGGCTGGATGGCCCGGTGGGGGAGGCGGACGCGGCGGCCTTCCGGGAGGGGGTCCGCCTGGGGGAGCTGCAGTGCATGCCGGCGGAGCTGGTAATCTGCGGAAATCCCCGGGAAGCCTTTGTCACTTTGCACGAGGGCAAATTTCACCAAATCAAGCGGATGTTCCAGAGTAGGGGTAGGACAGTTTTATACTTGAAGCGTCTGCGCATGGGGAGCCTCTCCCTGGACCCGGATCTGCCGGCTGGGAAATATCGGCACTTGACAGACCAGGAACTGACTGATTTGAAGGGAAATAGCAGATAATCGAAACTGATTCACAATTCTCACAAAAGCTTTCCTGTTTTTTTGTGAAAAAAAGAAAAAACACTTGCAATATGAGAAAAGACCAAGTATAATAAAAATTAAGCTGTCATATTGCACAAAGCGGAGATAGATCAGATTGCCAATGGGAGGGCTTTATATGTCAGGGAGAATCTTTCAGAATGTTGTTCTGCAGATCAAGGAAACCACAGATCGGGTGATTGGCGTACTGGATGGGGAAGGAACCGTCATTTCCTGCAGCGACCTGGGACTCATTGGCAACAAGTGGCCGGAATACGTGGACGTGATCGTCCACGCGGAGGGGCGCTGCGTGGCCTACCAGGGCAAGACCTTCAAGGCCCTGGCCGGCTGGGGAAGCCAGTTTGATTACGCCGCCTTTGTCATGTCGGACGACGAGGTGGGCCGGGCGGTCTGCTCCGTGGCCACGGTGTCCCTGAACGCCGCCAAGGCCTATTACGAGGAAAAGCACGACCGGGGCTCCTTCATAAAGAACATTATTTCCGACAACATCCTGCTGGGGGACATCTATATGCGGGCCAAGGAGCTCCATGTGGACCCGGAGGTACCGCGGGGGGTCTTTGTCATCCGGAATGTGGACCAGTCTGAGGCGGTCCATATGGATATCATCCAGAGCCTCTTCCCGGACCGGCAGACCGACTACGTGCTGAACGTGGGGGACGCGGACGTGGCCCTGATCCACCAGATCAGCGACGGCAATCCGGAGAAGGAGCTCATGCGGATCGCCACCACTGTGGAGGAGGCCCTCCGGGTGGGGGATGAGAACCGGGTTGTGGTGGGCATCGGTACGGTGGCCAACCACCTGCGGGACCTGGCCAAGAGCTACAAGGAGGCCCAGATCGCCATTGAGGTGGGCAAGGTCTTTGACACGGAGAAATACGTCATCAACTATGAGAACCTGGGTATCGGCCGTCTGATCTACCAGCTGCCCACCACCCTGTGCGAGATGTTCCTGATGGAGGTCTTCAAGAAGAACCCCATCGACGCCCTGGATCAGGAGACCCTCTTTACCATCCACAAGTTCTTTGAGAACAACCTGAACGTGTCGGAAACCGCCCGGAAGCTCTTCGTCCACCGGAACACCCTGGTGTACCGGCTGGAGAAGATCAAGAAGCTCACCGGGCTGGATCTCCGGGAGTTCGACGACGCCATCACCTTTAAGGTAGCCCTGATGGTCAAGAAGTACCTGACCAGCCGGGGAATTGACGCGTAATGGAATCCGCCAGACTGCGCCCCGCCGCCCCCTCCGGGCGGCGGGGCTTTTGCTTCGGCGCCTGCGCCTGCCCGCGCCGGATAGAGCCGGAGCCCTTCCAGGCAGCGGGAGCGGCCGCCTACCGGGGAGCGCCCGGGAGCACGTGAGTCGCAGAATTTAATTTACATAATTTCACAAACTTTTTGTCGAAAGCAGCCGTTCATAAATTGTTCATAGGTTTTCTCTTGACGCAGCAGCGGTTTTCGACTAAAATTATCTTGTTACTCTTTGTAACTTTTTACCGGATACCGGTTGACATAAAACAATTACATGGGGCGGTCAAAAATGATTCGATTGAAGGACGTATTTAAGGAGTACCCCAACGGGACCCGGGCGCTCAACGGCATGAGCCTGGAGATCCAGGACGGGGAATTCGTGTTTTTGGTGGGACCCTCCGGTTCCGGCAAGTCCACGGTGATCAAGCTGCTCACCGGGGAGGTTGTGCCGACGGAGGGTCAGGTAATGGTCAACGGCTTCAGCCTCTCCAACATCGCCGAGTGGCAGATCCCCTACCTGCGGCGGACCCTGGGGGTGATCTTCCAGGACTTCAGGCTGATCGCCCAGAAGACGGTGTACGACAACATGGTCTTTGCCATGCGGGCGGTGGGGGCCTCTCCCCGGGAGATCAAGAAGCGGATCCCCTATGTGCTCAAGCTGGTGGGGCTGGAGAACAAGCAGAGCCGCCTGCCGGACGAGCTCAGCGGCGGTGAGCAGCAGCGTGTGGCCATCGCCCGGGCCCTGGTGAACAACCCCTCCACCATCATCGCCGACGAGCCCACCGGCAACCTGGACCCGGCCCGCTCCCTGGAGATCATGACCCTCCTGAAGCGGATCAACGAGCTGGGGACCACCATGCTGGTGGTGACCCATGAGAAGGACCTGGTCAACCGCTTCCAGGAGCGGGTCGTCATGCTGGAGCGGGGCCGCGTGGTCGGCGACGGCGTGGGAAAATACGGGGTGAGAAACAATGCGTAAGCACGGAAACCATGATTTTGCCTATTTCTTTCAGGAAGGCTTCTCCAACATGTTCACCCACGGGTTCATGTCCTTTGCCGCCATCGGCATCACAGTGGCCTGCCTGCTCATTATGGGCACCTTCTCCCTGGTGGCGGTGAACGCGGAGGCCACCCTCTCGGATCTGGAGGAGGAGAACCAGGTGCTGGCCTTTGTGGACGAGAGCCTGACGGAGGAGCAGGCCCGGGCCCTGGAGGACGATTTGCTGGCAGTCCCCAACGTGGCGTCGGTGGAGTTCATCAGCCGCACGGAGGCTATGGAAACCTTCCAGGCTGACTACGAGGACGAGGCCCTGTTCCAGGGGCTGCCGGACTCCACCCTCCGCCACCGGTTCGCGGTGACGCCGGAGGACATCTCCAAGCAGGCGGAGCTCCGGGAGGATCTCCTGGCGGTGGACGGCATCGCCAAGGTCAACGCCTGGGACGAGCTCAGTGACGGCTTTATCACCATCCGCAACATCGCCGCGGTGGTCTGCGTGGCGCTGATCGCCATTTTGTTCCTGGTGTCGGTGTTCATCATCGCCAACACCATCAAGCTCACCACTTTTGACCGCCGGGAGGAGATCGCCATCATGAAGATGGTGGGCGCCACCAACGGCTTCATCCGCTGGCCCTTTGTCTACGAGGGATTCCTGATGGGCCTTCTCTCTGCGCTGATCGCCTTCCTGCTCCAGTGGGGGCTCTATGGATTGATCACCAACGGGATCGCCGGGTCTGACGCCTTCTCCATTGTGAGCATTGTGCCCTTCTCCGCCATCTGGCTGCCGGTGGCGCTGATCTTTATAGCGGTGGGAATGCTCATCGGCATCGGCGGCAGCGTTTCCGCCATCCGGCAGTTCCTGAAGGTATAAGCGGATGCGGCGGCAGATGGAAGGAGGCCTGTCATGAAGAAAGCGTGCAAGCGGGGAGGAAAGCTGCTGCTGATCGCCCTGTTTATCCTGGGGACCCTTCAGATGGATATGGTGGTCCCTGACGCCAAGGCGGTGACCCAGGCGGAGATCGATGACCTGCGGGACAACGCCGGCGCCCTGGAGGACCAGAAGGCGGACCTGGAGGACCAGCTGGCGTCCCTGGAGAACGACATGAGCCGGGTGCTGGAGCAGATCGCCCTGCTGGACCAGCAGAGCGACGTGATCCGGGAGGAGATCGCCAACACTGAGGCCCTGATCACAAACTATGAGACCCTCATTGAGCAGACCCAGCAGGAGCTGGCGCTGGCGCAGCAGCGGGAGGCGGAGCAGTACGAGATCTTCCTCCAGCAGGTGCGCAAAATGGAGGAGGACGGGTCCATCTCCTACTGGTCTGTCCTCTTCAACGCTACAGACTTTGCCGACCTCTTGGGCCGTCTGGACGCCACCAGCGAGGTGATGGAGTATAACCAGACGGTGATCAGCAACCTGGAGGCCACCCAGCAGGAGGTGTCCGACAAGCAGGCGGAGCTGGAAGCCACCCTGGCGGAAACCGAGGCCACCCGGGCGGAGCTGGAGAGTCAGCGGCAGGAGCTGGAGGACCAGCAGGCCGACGCCCAGGCCCTGTCCGAGCAGATCGAGCTGGGCATGGACGAGTACGAGGAGGCCCTGGCGGCGGTTGAGGCCGAGGAGGACCGGGTCTGGGAGGAGATCCGCCGCAAGGAGGCGGAGCTGGCAGCGTCCCTGCCGGCGGCCACGGTGGGCGGCTATGCCTGGCCGCTGCGTACCGCACGGCGGATCACCAGTAACTACGGCTGGCGCACCCACCCCATCAAGGGCACCCAGAGCTTCCACTCCGGTGTGGATATCGGCGGCGTGGGATATACCAGCGACATCCTGGCCGCCAAGGACGGGGTGGTCCTGGAGGCCACCTACAGCAGTGCCTACGGCTACTACATCGTCATCAGCCACGGTTCCGGCAACTCCACCATGTATGCCCACATGAGCCAGGGGACCTTCCGGGTCAGCGTGGGGGACTATGTGACCCAGGGCCAGGTGATCGGGACCACCGGCTCCACCGGCCTCTCCACCGGGCCCCACCTCCACTATGAAATCCGGGAGAACGGCTCCACCATCGATCCGAAGCCCTATCTGCCGGGGTACATCCAGGCCTGGTAAAATTGATTCTAAAGCGGCCTCCCGCTCCATACGGTGGAGCGGGAGGTTTTTGCTATGATCGGTTATCTTGCCTATGGGAAAGAGGAGCGCCGGGGAGCGCTGGGGGAGCGCTCTATCCTGGGAGTCCACTTCCTCCAGGCCGTGGTGCCGGGCCGGAACCGGCTGGCCGGCCGGTTCTGGGCCCGGCGTCTGGCGTCGCAGCTGCGCCGGCGGGGGGTGACGGAGGCGGTCTATCCCCGGGACTGCCCCTATGAGGAGGCCTTTGTCCGGCAGGGGATTCTGCCGGTGAACCCGCTGCCCCTCTACCGCTCCATGGCCCCCCAGGTGGTGCGCTGGGAGATGGGGCGGCAGGGGATCTCTCCCGCCGCTACCACCGCGGCGGTGGTGGCCAGGGGCGTGGGGGAGGACGTCCGGCGGATTTTGACGGAGCTGGCCCTTCAGGTGCGCTATGTGATGTTGCACGCCTCCGGCGGGGAGGACCTGTGCCGGAGCCTCCAGCGGGAGTACGGGGTGTCCGTCATCCGCACGCCCACCCGACGCCAGCTGGCGGAGGCGGAGATCCTGGTGCTGCTCTGCCCGCCGCCGGAGGGGCTGGAGCGGAAGGCCAGGGTGCTCCTGCAGCTCTACGACGGGGAGCGGGTGCTGCGGGGGAACGCCTTCCGCTTCGGCCTGCCGCAGGGGCTGGAGGGGGAAGTGGAGGAAAATTGCGAAAAAGAGCAGCTTTTAACGGTCCTGCACCGGGCTGGCGCTCTGAAAAATGAGCAAATTCCCGTGATGGAGGTTGACATTGCCGGGAAAACTCTCTATAATGCAAGCATTGTGGAGTAGTCTGCGCTTCCGCGGGGGGCGCGGAAACATAGCCGGCATATCCGACCGAATGAATCAGGAAAGGTGAGCGCAACAGATGAAGACAAAACAGGAATTCAGAATGAGCCAGGCTCGTTTTGACGAGCTCCAGAAGGAGCTGAATTACCTCAAGACCACCCGCAGCGACGAGGTGGCCGAGCAGATCAAGGTGGCCCGGGGCTTTGGCGATTTGAGCGAGAACAGCGAGTACGACGAGGCGAAAAACGAGCAGGGCAAGCTCTACTCCCGCATTGCCGAGGTGGAGGACATCCTGCTCCACGCAGTGATCGTGGAGGAGAGCGACGCCCCGGCCAACGTGGTGGGCATCGGCACGACGGTGACCATCACCTCCGTGGACAACGGGAAGAGCATGACGGTCAAGGTGGTGGGCAGCCAGGAGTCCGACTTCAAGAGCGGCGCCATCAGCGAGGAGTCCCCGGTGGGCAAGGCCCTGATGGGCGCCAAGATGGGGGATACCGTGTCTGTGGAGGCCCCCCGGGGCGTCATGCGCTATACGGTGGACAAGATCGAGCGCTGAGGCGGCTCGAGGACGATACAAGCGATAAGGAGAGGAGCAGCACATGGCTGATCAGCAGCAACACAGCGAGGTCCAGCAGGACCTGTCCGATATTCTCCGCATCCGGCGGGAGAAGCTCCGGGAGCTTCAGGAGGCCGGGGCGGACCCCTTCCAGGAGACCCGGTACCAGGTGACGCACCACGCCCAGGAGATCAAGGACCACTTTGAGGAGCTGGAGGGCAAGCGGGTGTCCATTGCCGGCCGGCTCATGAGCAAGCGGGGCATGGGGAAGGTCAGCTTCTGCGACCTGCAGGACAAGACCGGTCGGATCCAGCTCTACGCCAAGCGGGACGACATGGGCGAGGAGCCCTACAGCCGCTTCAAGAAGTACGACATCGGTGATATCGTGGGCGTGCAGGGGGAGGTGTTCCGCACCCAGCGGGGGGAGATGAGCGTCCGCTGCCTGGAGGTGACTCTGCTGAGCAAGTCCCTGCTGCCCCTGCCGGAGAAGTTCCACGGCCTGACCGACCGGGAAACCCGCTACCGCCAGCGGTATGTGGACCTGATCGTCAACCCGGAGGTGAAGCGCACCTTTGTCCTCCGCTCCCAGTTTGTCAAGCACGTCCGGGACTTCCTGGACGCCCGGGGCTACATGGAGGTGGAGACCCCGGTGCTCAACACCATCTCCGGCGGCGCCACCGCCCGGCCCTTCATCACCCACCACAACACCCTGGACATTGACATGTACCTGCGCATCGCCACGGAGCTGCCCCTGAAGCGGCTCATCGTGGGCGGTATGGACCGGGTGTACGAGATCGGCCGCATCTTCCGCAACGAGGGCATGGACCCTAAGCACAACCCGGAGTTCACCACCGTGGAGCTCTACCAGGCCTACGCGGACTTCAACGACATGATGGACCTCTTTGAGGACCTGCTGACCTCCGCCGCCCAGAAGCTGCTGGGCACCTATCAGCTGGAGTGGCAGGGGGAGCAGATCGACCTGACTCCCGGCTGGCCCCGCCTGCCCATGCATGAGGCGGTGAAGCAGTACACCGGCCTGGACTTCATGGCCATCAGCAACGACGAGGAGGCGGTGGCCGCCGCCAAGTCCATCGGCGTGGAGCTGCCGGAAACCGCCGACAAGACCTGGGGCAACGCCCTCTATGAGGTCTTCGACCAGAAGGTGGAGGAGAAGCTGGTGCAGCCCACCTTCATCACCATGCACCCGGTGGATGTGTCCCCCCTGGCCAAGCGGTCCCCCAAGGACCCGCGGCTCACAGAGCGGTTTGAGCTCTTCATCTGCCGCAGCGAGATGGGCAACGCCTTCTCCGAGCTCAACGACCCCATTGACCAGCGGGAGCGCTTCCAGAAGCAGGTGGAGCTCCGGGCCAAAGGAGACGACGAGGCCGGCATGATGGACGAGGACTTCATCACCGCCCTGGAGTACGGCCTGCCCCCCACGGGCGGCCTTGGCATCGGCATCGACCGGTGCGTCATGATGCTCACCGGGAATGAAACCATCCGCGAGGTGATTTTGTTCCCCACGATGAAGCCATTAGACTGACAGAGAATACCCGCAGGCCGTTCCCCATAGGGAACCGGCCTGCGGCGTTTTTTCCCCGGAGAACTCCCGGCGGAGGGGCCGGTATTTATTCTTGTCAAAGCGGGACAGGGCCATTATAATAAAAAATGGATGCGCGGGGCCGATGGGAACAGAGATCCCCGCCTTCCAGCCCGGATTTGCCGTCCGGAAGCGATACCAACGAGAGGAGCAGCGCAATATGGAACAGATCCATCACCTGGCCGTCCAGGTGGTTTCAGAGGTATGCAAAGCGGTTGTGGGAAAGCGGGACGTGGTGGAGAAGACCCTGCTGGCGATTCTCGCCCGGGGGCATGTGCTGCTGGAGGACATCCCCGGCGTGGGGAAAACCACCATGGCCCTGGCCTTTTCCAAGGCCCTGGACCTGCGGTACAACCGGGTCCAGTTTACGCCGGACGTGATGCCGTCGGACCTGACGGGGTTCTCCATCTACAACCGGGACACCCGGCAGATGGAGTATCAGACCGGCGCGCTGATGTGCAACCTCTTCCTGGCAGACGAGCTGAACCGGGCCACCAGCCGCACCCAGTCGGCCCTGCTGGAGGCCATGGAGGAGGGGCAGGTGACCGTGGACGGCCAGACCCACCCCATCCCCGAGCCCTTCCTGGTGATCGCCACCCAGAACCCCACCGGCGCCGCGGGCACCCAGCTGCTGCCGGACTCCCAGATGGACCGGTTTACCCTGTGCCTGACCATGGGGTATCCCGCTTTTCAAGAGGAGATGGAACTGCTGCGCCGGAAGAGCCGGGGAAGGATCCTGGACCAGGTGGCCCGCGCGGCCGGGCACCTGGAGCTGGAGCAGATGCGCCAGGCGGTGGACCAGGTCTACATCGGCGAGGCGGTGCTGGACTACATTGTGCAGCTCACTGCCGCCACCAGAAAGCATCCCCGGATCGCCCGGGGCGCCAGCCCCCGGGCGACCCTGGCGGTGGCCTCCGTCAGCCGGGCGGCGGCCTTTATGGCCGGGCGGGACTATGTGCTGCCGGAGGACGTGGGCCGGATCTGGGCGGACACGGTGGCCCACCGGCTGCTGCTCTCCTCCGGCCGGGACTCCGCCGCCCAGACGGCGCGGGAGGTCTTCGCCTCCGTGCAACCCCCTAAGATCCGGTGATCAGTATGGCGCTGCGGTGGCTGGTGTATGGGGTACTCCTGGCCGGGGCCCTGCTGCTGCAGATTTTCAATACCCACTATCTGGCCCATTTTCTCCTGCTGCTGGTGGTGATGGTGCCCCTGCTCTCCCTGGCGGTGAGCCTTCCCACCATGTGCACCAGCCGGCTGGAGCTGACCGCCGTGCCCGGCGATGTGCGCCGGGAGGAGGCGGGGCGGTGGGAGATCGCCCTGAGAAGTCCCCTGGGGCTCCCCCTGTCCCAGATCTCCTGCACCCTGCGGCAGAGAGCCGCCGGGGACGGCAGGGAGTGGAAGACCAAAACCTCCTTCCGGGGCGTATCCCCGGGGGAGTGGTGGAGCAGCGATGTCTCCGCGGCTCACTGCGATCTGTTCCGGGGCTGGATCTCCTCCGCCTGGTGCTGGGACTATCTGGGCCTGTTCCCTCTGCCCCTGCGGCGGAGCGGCGGGCAGGTGATGCGGGTGATCCCCATCCCGGAGCCGCCGGGAAGGCTGCCGGAGGGACTCCTGGGCCAGGCGGCCCCGGCGCCGGCGCCCCACCTGGGCGGCCGGCGGGGGGAGGACTACGAGGTCCGCGCCTACCGGCCCGGGGATCCCATCCGCTCGGTCCACTGGAAGCTCTCCAGCAAGTGGGACGAGCTGATGGTGCGGGAGTCCGCCCGGCAGCTGCGGCCCACGCCGGTTCTGACCCTGGACCACTTTGGAACCAGGGAGCGGCTGGACCAGGTGCTGGACCGGACACTGGGCTGGTCCCAGGCCCTGCTGGGGCGGGACATGCCCCACCAGATCCAGTGGCTCCACCCGAACACCGGGGAGCTGCGGAGCTTCCGGGTGACGGACAGCGGCAGCTGGGACCGGTGCCTGGGGGCCCTGCTCTCCGATCCGTGCCCGCCCGCGGGCCGGTCGGTGCTGGAGATGCCGCTGGAGGAGCGGTGGAGCGGCGGCCCCTGCTGCCCCATCCACGTCCGTTCGGGAGAGGAGGAGCGCCATGAAACTGCGTCCTGACCGGCCCAGAGGGCTTCTGGCCGCGGCGGGGGACGGGGCGGTTTTGCTGATGCTGCTCTCCGGCACCCTGCTGGGCGTGATTTCTGTCTACGGCCTGCCGGCCGGCGGCGGACTGCTGGAGTGGACGCTGCTCCTGGGCCTTGCGGCCTGGGGGATCTTCCAGCTGCCCCGGTTTCGCTGGTGCGGCGTGCTGATCTACGGGGGGATTCTGGCCTGGCAGGTGTACCGGAACTGGGCCAGCCTCTGCCTGGGGGCCCTGCTGGTGCTGGAGCGGGTGACCACCACCCTGGCGGAGGAGCTGAACGTGACGGTGCTGCGGCCAGTCCAGCAGGTGGCGCCCTGGATGGCGCCGCAGCTGGTGACCCTCTGGCTCTTGACGGTGGCCGCGGCGTGGGCCCTGCTCCTGGGCTGGGCGGCGGCCCGCCGGCGCTGCTGGTGGCTCTCCCTGCTGCTGACCCTGGGGCCCATCCTTCCGGGGCTTCTGGCGGGCTCCATGCCCTCCGATCAGGCCTTCCTGCTGCTGGTCCCCGCCTGGTGCGCCCTGCTCCTGCTCTCCGCCGTGCGGCGGGCGGAGCCCAGGGCGGCGGGGAAGCTCCTGTGGATCTCCCTGGCCTCCGCCCTGGCGGTGCTGCTGGTGATCCAATCCGTCTCCCCCAGCGCCGGCTATGTGCCGCCGGCCTGGGCGGTTTCCGCCCGGGGGACGGTGCTGGGCTGGTTCGCCCGGATGGAGGAGGACGCCGGCGGAAGCGGCGGCGCGGGCGGCGGAACCCGGGTGGATCTGAGCGCGGCGGGGCCGCTGGCCTTCACCGGCCGCACCATGCTCCAGATCTCCGACAGCGACCTGTCCGGCCGGGTGCTCCTGCGGGGCAGCGCCCTGGGGGTGTACACCGGGGACAGCTGGGAACAGGTGGAGGAGCCCATCCCCCGGGAGGCGGCGGACGTGCTCTTCTACCCCTGGGCAGCTACGACAGAGGGGGAGGTCCTCCTCATGAAGATTACCCAGGTAGGTGCCCGGGGTACCTACGGACCCTACCAGCCGGTGGGGCCGGTACAGGGGAGCTACGGGGCGGACGGCGACCGGGGCCTTGCCAGCGAGGAGGACAGCTACCGGGCCTATTTCAGCACGACCGCCATCCCCTGGAACTACAGCGGCCTCACCGGTGAGGCC
>CAJFVK010000082.1:0-2126 GCA_904420435.1 uncultured Oscillospiraceae bacterium | reverse complement strand
AAACGCCGCCTGCCTGATGGAAACCCTCGTGCCCTACTACGCCTCCAGCAGCTATGATACGGACTTCAACCTGCCGGAGGAGTTTGCCGGGCCCATCCGGGACGCCCAGGCGGTCACGCAGCTGCTGGCGGATCTGTGCACCTACGACCCGGACACCCCTCTGACGCCGGAGGGGGAGGACTTTGTGTCCTACTTCCTCACGGAGAGCCGCCGGGGATACTGCATGCACTTTGCCAGCGCCGGCGTGCTGCTGCTGCGGCAGCTGGGGGTGCCGGCCCGGTATGTCACCGGCTACGCCGCGGAGATCCCATCCCTGGGCAGCACCCTGGTGCCGGACGAGGCGGCCCACGCCTGGGTGGAGATCTATCTGGACGGCTACGGCTGGTACCCGGTGGATGTGACCCCGGCCTATGAGGAGGATACCCCGGCGCCGGACGGGGGAGAGGATCAGGACCCGGTCCAGCCGGAGACACCGGAGACGCCGGAAGAGGAAACGCCGGAACCGGAGCCGGCGGCCCCGGAGGCGGAGAGCCCCCGGCTCCTGTGGGGCCTGGTGCTGGCGGCGGCGCTCCTGGCGGCGCTGCCTCTGCGCCGGTGGACCGGGCGGGCTCTGCGGCGGCGGGGACAGAAGCTGCCGCCCAACCGGTCCGTCATCTGCGCCTACCGCTACCAGGAGCGGCTGATCCCCTGGGGGGCGGCGCCCAGCGAACTGGTGCGGGAGCTGGGAGGCAAGGCCCGGTTCAGCCAGCACACCCTGACGGAGGCGGAGCGGCAGGCCGCCTGGGCGGCGGTCCTGGCCGAGGCCCGGGAGACCGACGGACGCCTGCCCTGGTGGAAGCGCCTGGCCTTCCGCTGGCTGTGGGGGCTCTACTGACCAACTGCGCCATATATACACTCCGGGAGGGCCCCTTCAGGGCCCTCCCGGAGTTTCTTTCCCCCAGAGAGCGCCTGGACCTCCGGATGGGAGTCGGACTGCCGCTGGAGCATGGAAAGGGGAGAAATCTTTTCCGTTTATTCACAACTTCCGGCTCTCCCGGTGGTATGCTGGAAAATATCCGCCAATGGTGGACATTTTGACAAAGCTGAACCTTGGCTGAAGAAGCAAAATTGTGGGAAATGCGGGATTTGGGCTGGCTTGCATCTTGGTATAGGGTGTGTTATACTAAATTTCGTATAATTATTGGCAAATTGTCAGGAAGCGGCCCCTTGGCCGCGGAAAGGAAGGCCCTGTGGAGCGGATCACCAGCCGGAGCAACCAGCTGCTCACCCATATCCGAAAGCTGGGAACATCCCGGGCCTACCGCCGGGAGAAGGGGGAGTATTTGTGCGACGGGGGCAAGCTCCTGGAGGAGGCCCTTCGCTGGTCGGCCCCCATCGCCGCTGTGGTCTGCCGGGAGGGAACGGCCCTGCCGCCCCTGCCGGATGGGGTGCGCCAGGTGGAGGTGCCGGCGGATGTGCTGGCCTCCGTCAGCCCGGTGGAGACACCCCAGAGTCTGCTCTTTACTGTCCGGATGGAGGGGGCGGAAACGCCGGAAACCCTTCCGGGACGGCGCTATCTGGCCCTGGAGGGCGTCCAGGATCCGGGCAATGTGGGGACGATGATCCGCACCGCCGACGCCTTTGACGCCGACGGCGTTCTTTTGCTGGAGGGCTGCGCCGACCTCTATAACCCCAAGACCATCCGCTCCACTATGGGGGCTGTTTTCCGCCGGCCGGTGTACGCCTGCACCCTGGAGGATCTGACAGCTCTGGCGGGGAGAAGCGGTCTGCCCCTGTGGGGCGCCGCCCTCCGGGAGGACACGGAGGACCTGCGGCAGGCGGATCTGCGGCGGGGGGTCATCCTCATCGGCAGCGAGGGCCGGGGGCTCAGCGCCGCCGCCCTGGCCGCCTGCGGCCGGACCGTGAAGATCCCCATGAGCGGGCGGTGTGAGTCCCTGAACGCGGCGGTCGCCGCCGCTGTCCTCCTTTGGGAGGGATACCGCTGAGGCCGTAGCGCCCCGGAAAGGAAGAAAGCGTATGTCCAACCTGAAATACTGGCTGTGGCTGTCCGCCCTGCGGGGCGTGGGGACAGGGAAAAAGCTGGAGCTGCTGGACCAGCTGCTCACCCCGGAGGGGATCTGCTACGG
>CAJFVK010000081.1 GCA_904420435.1 uncultured Oscillospiraceae bacterium | reverse complement strand
GACGTTCATACGGTAGTTTTCGATGTAATAGCGGATCCGCTTGGCCGCCTCGTCCCGGTCGATCAGGAAGCGCTTCTTCTTGGGCTCGCTCCCTACGATGATGTTCTCCAGGACGGTCAGCTCCTTGGCCAGCATGAACTCCTGGTGGACCATGCCGATCTCCATGTCGATGGCGTCGAAGGTGCTGTAGTTTTTGGGAACTTCCTTCCCGCGGATTTTGATGGTGCCGCTGTCACAGGCATACAGCCCGTACAGCATTTTCATCATGGTAGATTTGCCGGCGCCGTTTTCGCCGATCAGGGAATGGATTTCTCCCTCGCATAAATCGAAGCTTCCGTTGTCCACCGCCTGCACGTACTGGAAACGCTTCATAATATTATGCATTTCGACAATCTTTGCCATAATATCAGCCTTTCTTCGGTGTTAAGCTTCACGGAAAGGGCACATCGTGCCCTTTCCGTGAAGCGGTGCGGTTTGAGGGATCAGGTGTGGATGCTGTAGGTATTCCGGTCGTAGGGACGGAAGTCGGGGTACTCATCGACGATGATGGTGCCGTCAGAAACCTCCTGCATGTATTCCTTCATCGCATCGATGATATCCTGGGGATACAGGTCCTCGCCGATAGCGGCCTTCCACTCAGCGCCGTCAGTATAGCCCATACCGCCGTTGGTGAAGGTGGCCAGGTAGACGGAGTCGCCGTCCCAGTTACCGGTACGGAAGTCATAGATCACCTGCATCACAGGGGCGGACAGATCGCGGACGAAGGACAGGCAGACAGTACCGGCGCCGGCCTCGTCGTAGTCGCCGTCATGGCCGATCAGGTAGGAGTTGCTCTCCTGGCAGGCCTCAATGGCACCGTAGATGCCGTTAGCGCCAACAGCGTAAAGGACATCACAGCCATCCTCGATGGCGCTCAGGCACCATTCCTTCATGCCCATGGGATCGTTGAAGTTATCGCCGTAGACAGTAACGACCTCGATTTCAGGATCGACAGTTGCAGCGCCCTGCTGGAAGCCCAGCTCAGCGTCCAGGGCGTAGGGGGTATCCTTGCCGCTGACGAAGCCGATCTTCTTCTCGGCGTTGATGTTGGGGATATCGGTGCGGGTGGTCAGCATAGCGGCAAACACGCCAGCGATGAAGCAGCCCTCGTTTACGTTGCCGGCCACGTTCACCACGTTATCCATACCGACGATGGTGTTGTCGATGGAAACAAACTTCTGGTCGGGATACTGCTCAGCCACCTTGATCATGGTGTCCTTCATCTGGGCAGTAAAGCCCATCACCAGGTCGTAGCCGCCGTTGGCCGCGGCAATCAGGTTGGGCTCCCAGTCGGAAGCGGTCTGGGACTCCAGAACATCAATGGTAACACCGGAGCCTTCGCCGAAGGTGTTCTGGAGGTTCTGCAGGACGTTATCGTGCGGGGGATTGCTGCCCTTGGTGGCGGCCAGCACAATGCAAATCTTGGCATCCGCCAGTTCGGCGTTCTCATCCTGGTCGAAGCTGGTTTCTGTATTGTCCAGGGTAATGTCGGCGTTGTTGCCGATGTCGGTGATTTTTGTGTTGTCGCCATTTTCGCCGCCGCTGTTCGTGCTGCCGCAGGCGGCCAGCGCGAAGAGCATGGATACTGATAAGAGTAGGGATAATAGCTTCTTCATGTTGTGTCCTCCAAACTTTTATTTACACGGCTTGCGCCTGTGTATCCCTCGTTTTTCCCTCTTGCTGATTCAGGTGGAGCAAATTTTACTTCCCGGCCTTTTCCACCAGGAACTTGCAGTAGGTGCAGCCGGGCTCAGTGCTGGTGCACAGCCAGGTGCCCTTCAGTCCCAGGGCGTCGCACTGGCCGAAGTCGCCGTAGCTGGCGATCTCGCAGAGATAGGAAACCTCCTCCGGAGAGAGGCCCATCTGCTCCCAGCCCTGGACCAGCGCGCACTTGCCGTCCATCAGCAGCACGGCGTGGTCGTCGTCCTGCTCGATGCAGGTGATGCCGATGGCTGGCGTGGCGCTGACGCCGTTGGTGGACACCAGGAAGTCCGACATGACCTTGGGGTCGCCGGTGGGCTTGCCGTCGAAGAAGGGATTCTTCGCCTTGAACTGCCCGTAGGCAAACAGTGCCTTTTTGCCGTACTCGTCAAAGAGCTCCCGGGGCATCACCTTATAAAAGAAGCCCATATACCGGGCCCGGTCCATCATGGCCGACTCCAGCATCTCCCGGACCTCAGCGTAGGTGTAGGTGTCCTTCTTGTTGAATTCCAACTCCTGCGGGGTCATTTGTTTTTCCTCCTCATTTCTCAATTTCCGGCGGCGAAATCTCGGCTCCGGCCGGCGCTCTCAACAGTGCGGTGAACACCTAACATGTATCACTTGCTCTGTTGGATCCGGTTTATGTAACATATATTACAACCGAATATCTCATTTTTCAACATTTTTCTCAGAGTTTCCACAAAATTGGAGCAATTACCAACAAGAATATGTATCATTTGTGCGGTTTGTATGGTTTTGATGAAACACTTCTTTGCGCTTCTGGGAAATCTGTGCACAATACTTTGGAATTTGTCGTCAGTAAAAGGACAGGCTAATGGAGAAACTGGTATAGGTCATGCAAATATCATATTAATTTTGCTAATTAGAGGTATATTCTGTGAGTTTTGAATGAATTAGGCACATTTTCTCGGGATTTGAATAGGCGGATGGACTTCGACGGAGGCAAGATGCATCTAAAACTTAGCCTTTCTTCCCATATGCCGCTGTTTCAGCCTATAGAAAGGAATATACCGCACGGAAAAAGGGACTTCCGCGTTGGTACATGCTGAGTGGATATGCGACAAATCGTGAGGGCATAGTGTTTCATAGACGCAGAATTGACAAGGCGAAAGACACAAAAACGGTGCTTGCCGGACAGGCGGCCCAGAAGGTATAATATCAATGTAATCCGCAGCGGGCAGCAAGCGGCAGAGAGAACGGAAGCAGGATGGGCGGGATTGGCAGGGACGCAGGACGGTCCCTGCCTGCCCGGTCCCAGGTAAAAAAGCGGAAAAATTTCAGCGGGAGCGCAACCTTTCCGGGGGATGAAAAGTACTCTCTATAGAGGGGAGGGATCAGCATGACGGCGCGGGAAACTGTGGAGCGGTACGGCGATATGGTGTGGCGGCTGGCCCTGGCCAGGACGGCCGACCGGCACGACGCGGAGGATGTGTTCCAGGAGGTGTTCCTCCGCTACATCCGCCACGCCCACCGGCTGGCGGACGAGGACCACCGGCGCGCCTGGCTGATCCGCTGCACCATCAACTGCAGCAAGTCCCTGCTGGCAGCCCCCTGGCGCAGCCGGCGCTGCGACCTGGAGGACACGCTGGCCGCCCCGCCGGTGGACGAGGCGGCTAGGCAGGTCTATGAGGCCGTTCTGGCCCTGCCCCAGATCTACCGCACCGCCATCCACCTCCACTACTACGAGGGGCTCACGGTGGCGGAGATCGCCAGGGCGGAGGGCTGCCGGGAGGGCACGGTGAAAGCCCGCCTCCACCGGGGGCGGGAGCTGCTGAAAGGAGCGCTGACGGAATGAAGCGATACAAGCGGGCCAACGACGCCCTCCACCCGGACCGGGCCCTGGTGGAGGACACCATCGAAAAAATGGAGCGGGGCCGGGGGAAGCGGCGGCAGGGATTGAAGTGGGGACTCTCCGCGGCGGCGGTGGTGCTGGCGGCGGCCCTGATTGTGGGCCTGTGGCCCCGGGTGGAACAGCGCGGCGCGGTGGTGTCCCTGGGGGCCTTCGCCATCAGCGAGCCCTCCTATCCCGCCTACCCCCAGCGGATCAACGCCGCCCACATGGAGCGGGAGGACTACTTTAGCGAGTACCGGACCTACCGGGAGGAGTGGGGGCTGACGGAGGACTTTGACCAGGCGTTTGCCGGGAAGGTGGGGGATTTCTCCGCCCAAACCTCCCGGATTCTCCTGTCCGGCGGGACGGAGAACCGGATCTACTCCCCGGTGAGCTTCTGGATCGCCCTTGGGATGCTGGCGGAAACCACCGGCGGGGAGAGCCGGGAGCAGATCCTGGAGACCCTGGGGGTGGAGGACCTGGAGAGCCTCCGGACCGGGACCCAGGCCCTGTGGCGGCGGCTGTACCGGGACGACGGGATCACCGCCACCAGGCTGGCCAGCTCCATCTGGATCAACAGCGGCTTCACCTATTTCGAGGAGCCCCTGGACACCCTGGCGGACTGCTACTACGCCGGGTCCTACGCGGTAGACATGGGGACGGCGGAGGCGGACCAGGCCATCGCCGACTGGCTGGACGCCCAGACGGAGAACCTCCTCCAGGAGAGCACCAGCGCCATCGAAACAGACCGGCTCACCGCCCTGCGGCTCTACTCCACCATCTACTACTACGGGGGCTGGAGCGCGGAGTTCAACCCCAGCCAGAACACCGAGGACGTCTTTACCCGCGCCGACGGCTCAGAGGTCACCGCCACCTTTATGCACAAGACCCAGGATGGCCGCGTCCTGCTGGGGGACACCTTCACCGCCGGCTATCTGAACACAAAGAACACCTCCGTCTACTTTGTCCTCCCCGACGAGGGGGTGACGGTGGACCAGGTCCTGGCGGACAGCGCCCTGTGGGAGAGCCTCTTCGACGGGGCGCGGTGGGAGAACCGGAAGGTGGAGTGGTCCCTGCCCAAGTTTGATGTCCAGTCGGACCTGGAGCTCCAGGAGACCATGGAGGCCCTGGGGATCACCGGCGTGTTTCAGGAGGGGAAGGCCGACTTCTCCCCCCTGATAGACGGGGGGGCCCTGGCGGAGCAGGGGCTGACGCCGCCGGTGCTGAACGAGGCCCACCAGGCCGCCAGGCTCCAGGTGGACGAGGAGGGGATCCGGGCTGTGGCCTACACGGAGCTGGTGGCCGACGCCAGCGCCGCGGAGCCGCCGGAGGAGATCGTGGAGATGGACCTGGACCGGCCCTTCCTGGTGGTCATCGACTCCCCGGTGGAGGGGGTGCCCCTGTTCGTGGGGGTGATCCACGACCCCACAGCGGCCTGAGCGGGCGGGGCCGGATACGGAGAACCGGATCATAATATACAGAGGACAACAAAAAAGGCCGCCGGGCGATCCCTGGAGGGGGACGCCCGGCGGCCGTCGGCCTGTCCGAAACGCGCCGGCGCGGAGGAGGGCCATTCCGGCCGGATGCTGGACAGAAGGGAGCAGAAAAGGGAAAGGACGCGGCATCCGCCGCGTCCTTTCCCTATGTTGTAGGAAGATTGGATGAAAAGAAGTTATTGTCTCTTGCAATTCTTATAATACGGGGGAATCATTAAGAAAGATAGCGCAGAGATGTTACAAAAGGATTAAATCCTCCGCCGCGGCCCGTCACATCCGGGCGAAGAGCCGGTGGTGGAGGGCCTGGATCTCCACCTGGCGGCCGGCGTCCTCCCGCTCCCCGTCCAGGGACCACTGGAGGGACTCCTCCGTGGACACGGTGACGTGGGAGGCGTGGCGCATGATGAGGCCGTTGCCGGAGTAGTCCTGGAGCAGGAGGGCCCTGGCCATGTCGTTTAAGTCCACCAGGCTCTTGGGCTCCGGGAAGAGGATCATCTCAAACTTCCCGTCGTCCAGCACCACGTCCTCGGATTTCAGCTTGACCAATCCCCCCAGGGACAGGGTGTTGGTGACGGCGCCGAAGAGGAACTTTCCGTCGAATACCTCCCCGTCCGCCTCCACCCGGGCCCGGTAGGACCGGAGGCTGGACAGGTCCTTGATGCCCTCGATGATGTAGGCCAGATGGCCCAGGTCGTTCTTCAGATCCTGGGGGGCGGAGTAGGAGGCCTTGGTGAAGGCGCCGAAGGAGGCCACATACATAAAGTGGTGGCCGTTGAAGAGCCCCACGTCCAGATAGCGGCCGGGGCTCTCCACAATGGCCTGGGCGGCCTCCGCCGGATCGGAGGGCAGCTGGAGGCTGGCGGCAAAGTCGTTGGTGCTGCCGCCGGCGATATAGCCCACCGGCGGGGGACTGTCCAGCTGCAGAAGGCCGTTGGTCACCTGGTTGAGGGTGCCGTCGCCCCCGTAGCAGACCACCAGGTCAAACTGGCCCCCCTCCTCCCGGGCGATCCGAGTGGCATCGCCGGGGCCGGCGGTCAGGCGCAGGCGGATCAGATAGCCCGCCTGGGAGAAAACCTGGAAGATGTCAAAGAAAAAGCTGCGGGACCGGCGTTTGCCCGCCTTGGGGTTGACGATCAGCAATAGGGTTTTGAACATAGGCTGGCATTCTCCTCTCCCGGCGGCTGGCTTCCGCGGCTTTTTCGTACTGTGGAGCGATTATACCACAGGGAGCGGGGAACATCAATTCCCTTTCTTGGCAAATAAGGACGGAAAAGGGGGAGAAACAGAGGGTGCCTCCCCTAAACTGAGGAGACACCGCTCTGCTTACGGATGGATGACGGGATCTATGCCGCCGGGGCCTGTCCGCCGGACTCCTCCGGGCGGGCATCGCCGGGGGAGGGCGTGTCGCCCCCCTCTGAAGGCGGCTCCTCCTGAGGGCCGGCGCCGCCTGCCGCATCGGAGATCTCCTCCTCTGGGGCGGGAGGCGCTTCTTCCTCCTTCGGCGGCTCCTCTAGGGACTCTCCTCCCTCCGGCGGGACGGTTTCCCCGCAGTTTCCCGGCTGCTCCTCCGGCGCATCCGGAGGCGTTTCACAGGAGGGCTGGTCTTCCGGCTCCGGGGGAACTTCCGGCTGCTGAGGAGCTTCCGGCTCCTGGGGCTGCTCCGGCGGCCGGGCCGGCGTTTCCGGCGGGAGGATCACGTCCTTGCCGTTTTTGAAGTAGCTGTAGCCGTAGGTGCCGTTGGGCAGCACCTCGTCGCCGTAGTACTGGGTGATCAGCTCGCTGACGGTCACCAGCTGGTAGCCCTGCTCCTGGAGCCAGGGGATCAGGACGGCGGAGGCCTCCACGGAGGTCTCATAGGTGCTGTGCATCAGGATCACCTGGCCGTCCAGGCTGCCAGCCCCCTGTACGGAAGCCAAAATTTTGTCCACATCCCGGCTCAGCCAGTCCTCCGTATCGATGGACCAGGTGATGATGCTGCGGCCGGTGGTGTACTTGACGGTTTTGCTCAGGGAGCCGTAAGGGGGGCGCAGCAGGCTGGGGGCCGTGCCCAGGACCTCCTCAAAGAGGGCGTCCGCCTTGCTGAGGTCCTCCGCCAGCGCTGCCTGGGACATTTTTCCCAGGTCCGCGTGGCGGTAGGAGTGGCTCCCCACCTCGCAGCCCAGGGACACCGCCCGGCGGACGGCGTCCGGGTCGTTGGCCAGGTTCCGGGCCACCTCGAAGAAGGTGGCCACCGCATGGTTCTCCTCCAGGATGTCCAGAATCTGGTCGGTGTATGTAGCGTGGGGGCCGTCGTCATAGGTCAGGGCCACCATGGGCTTGTCCGTGGCCGGGGCGCTGCTCCCGGCGCTCTGGCCGGTGGCCGGCGGCTGGGAATCGTCCGGGGCGGGGCTCTCCTCCTCGGGGGGCTTTTCCGGCGTTTCCGGCTCCGGCGACTCTTGCCCGGCATCCTGGGCAGGAGGGGGTTCCGGCGGCTCCACCACCGGCTCCGCAGGCTCCACCGGGGCGGGATTGCCGCCGCCGTCGTTCTCCGCCGACGCAGGCGCGGAGCAGGACACGGCGGAGAGCAGCAGGGAAACGCCGCATAGAAGCAGCAAGAAACGCTTGATCATAGAAAACCTCATTCTCTCTGTTTACTGAAAACTATTATGGCGCAGACGGTCGAAAAAGTCAGGACAAATCGGTTAAGTTTCGGTTAAGATTTGGTAACAAAAAGTCGCGGCCGAGCCTATCTACTAATATAGACGCAGCGGCAGGGAAAAGAGTTTCCTGTTTTCGGGAAGTTTCGCCTTTTTTCACCGGGAGCGTGCCCTTGTTTCCCGGCGGGGTTCATGATATACTGGAAACCACAGGAAAACCACAAACAGGCGAAGGGAGGAACTTCCATGGAGCTTTCCATTGTATACGACAGCCGGACGGGGAACACGGCCTTTCTGGCCCGGGAGCTGGCCCGGGCCTTCCCGGCGGCGTACTGCCGGCGGCTGGAGGAGGCGGAGGGCCCTCTCGCCCGGCGGGTGTGCCTGGGCTTTTGGACGGACAAGGGGACCTGCTCGGAGGCGGTGAGGGCGTTCCTTCCGGCGCTGGCGGGCAGGCGGATCTTCCTCTTCGGCACCGCCGGATTCGGCCTTTCCCAGGCGTATTTTGCCCAGATCATCCAGCGGGTGGCGGCTCAGCTGCCAGCGGACGCCCGGATGGAGGAGTGGTTCATGTGCCAGGGACGGATGGGGGACGGCGTTCGGCAGCGCTACGAGGCCATGTTGGCAGATCCCGCCGCGGAGGCGAAGGCCCGCCAGCTGCTGGAGAATTTCCACAGTGCGGCGAGCCATCCGGACCGCGCCGACGCGGCGGCTCTGGTGGAGAAGGTCCGCCGGTGGATGGAGCGTTAGACAGTTTTGGGCAAGTGTCTGATTTTTGGGCACTTATCTAATTTGCCTGTTTTCACTGTGCCGATGATCGGGTATGATAAATTCCTATATACGCCGAAGGGGCGCGGCCTGTGCCGGCCGGTTCCGGCGGGGGAAGAATTTCAGTCTTGTATTGTACGGAAGGTGCCGGATGAAAAAGCAGACAGCGGTGATAACCGACAGCAACAGCGGACTGACTGCCGCCCAGGGGGAGAAGCTGGGGGTCTATGTGGTGCCCATGCCCTTCACCATTGACGGGGAGCTGTACTATGAGGGGGTTTCCCTGAGCGCCGAGGACTTCTACCGGATGCAGGCGGAGGGACGGGAGATGTCCACCTCCCAGCCTGCGCCGGGGGACCTGCTGGCTCTGTGGGAGCGGGTGCTGGGGGAGTATAAGGAGCTGGTGTATATCCCCATGACCAGCGGCCTCAGCGGCTCCTGCATGAGCGCCCGGTCCCTGGCGGAGGAGTACGGCGGCCGGGTCCAGGTGGTGGACAACCGGCGGATTTCCCTGCTTTTGCGCCAGTCGGTGGAGGAGGCGGCGGCCCTGCGGGACCGGGGCCGGAGCGCCGCGGAGATCCGGACGCTGCTGGAGCGCCACGCCCTGGACTTCCGGATCTACCTGGGGGTGGAGACCCTCCGCTATCTCCGCAAGGGGGGACGGATCACGCCGGCGGCCGCCGCTCTGGGGGCGGCGCTGCAGATCAAGCCGGTGCTGAAGATCCTGGGGGGCTCTATTGACACCTACTGTAAGGCCCGGGGCCGGCGGCAGATGATGGACCGGCTGATCGGCGCCATCCGGGAGGACCTGACCCTGCCGGAGTTTGCGGGGGCGGATCTCTCCATGTATATCGCCTACACCGGCGCACCCTCGGTGGGGGAGGCCTGGCTTCAGGAGGTGCAGGCCGCCTTTCCGGAGCGGACGGTCCGGGCGGACCGGCTGCCCCTGGTGATCGCCTGCCACACAGGACCCGGCGCCATCGGGGTGGGATTTGCCAAAAACCTAAATCTGGAGGAACGAGCGGAGGACGCGGCCCTGTGAGGCTGCGTCCCCCCTCTTTCTGCCCGGATGGGGACAGAGAAAAAAGAATCAAAATTTTGTAAAAGAGCGGGAACTTTTTTTCGGACCCGCCGTCTAATCCTCTGCATATACACAGCAACAACGATCAGGAGGAAAGAAACATGAAAAAGTGGATAGCCGTGCTGTTGGCGCTGACGATGCTGCTGGCTTTGGCAGCCTGCGGCGGAAACAACGGCGGGAACAGCGGGAACGGCGGCGAAAACCAGAATACGTCCCAAAACGGCGGAAACGCCCAGGAGCCGGAGACACCGGGCGATCCGGAAACCCCGGAGGACGGCGGCGCGGGCCAGGAGCCCACGGTCCCGGAGGACGGCGGGGAAACCCAGAGCCCGGATACGCCCGCTGAGGACGGCGGCGAGGAGCAGCAGGAGCCGGAGCAGCCCGCCCAGGGGGGGATCACCCTCAGCCGGACGGACTTTACCCTCTTCTCAGCCGGCAGCGCCTACCGGCTGACCGTGACCGGCGCGGAGGGCGAGAGCACCTTTGCCAGCAGCGATGAGTCTGTTGCCACCGTGGCGGCGGACGGCACCGTCACCGCCGTGGCCCCGGGCCAGGCCACCATCACCGTGACCTGTGGGGAGGAAACCGCCACCTGCATCGTCCGGTGCAGATGGGAAACCGCCGGAGAAGGGGAAACGGAGGATCCTGGCACGGAGGAGCCGGCGGCGCCGGAGGAGCCCGCTGGCAGCGGTGTGGACCTCTCCGCCTTCTATACGGAGATCACCGGCCAGTACACCTTCGGCAGCCTCATGGAGTTCACCGGTGACGTGCTGGAGAGCTACTACCCGGGCCTGGGCGCCATCTCCACGGAGCAGTGCCTGGTGATGGGCAGTATGATGACCTTCAACAACGGGGAGTTCTGCCTGGTGGAAGTTTCCGACAGCGGGGATGTGGACGCGGTGAAGTCCATCTTCCAGACCCGGATCGACGGTATGGTCAACGGCGGTGCCTGGTACCCGGAGCCCACCGAGCAGTGGACCAACAATAGCCGGGTGGTGTCCAACGGCAACTTTGTGATGATGGTGGTCCATGAGAACTGCGACGACATCGTGGACGCCTTCAACGCTCTGTTCGAGTAAATTTTCCGGAAGCAGAGCATAATAGACCACCTCATATAAAAGAGCGGGGCAAGCATCAACTGCTTGCCCCGCTTCAGTCTGTCCCGAAGCTCCCGCTCCGCGGGCCCCGCGCCTTGCTTTGCGGGGCATTTTGTCCCGCTCGGAGGAGGGGTGCCGCCTCTTCGGACTTCCCCGCCGGATGCCAGGATGCCGGGGTTCCAGCGCTTTACTGCCTGCCCCTTTTTCGCAGCGCCCAGGTGACGAGGGCACAGACGATCCCGTACAGCGCCAGGGGAAGGCCCCACTCCGCAAAGATGCTGTAGGGCCGGGGATAGAGGAGCCAGAAGACTCTGGTCAGGCAGGCGATGGGGAAAAGGCTCACCAGCCACACGCTGACCCGGTAGAACACCCGGCGGCAGTCCAGAGCGTCCGGGTCCGGCCGTTCCTGGACGGAGTAGCGCAGCTGCCCCCGGAACCCGGCCTCAAAGCCGATGAGGGTGAC
>CAJFVK010000080.1 GCA_904420435.1 uncultured Oscillospiraceae bacterium | reverse complement strand
AGGGGATCTGCTACGGGGAGGATGAGGAGCTGGCGCGGGCCGGCGCGGACCGCCGGACCATCGACGCCATCCGGGGCACCTCCCTGGAGGAGGCGGACCGGATCATGGGGGAGTGCCAGCGGCTGGGGCTGCGGGTGCTGACCATCCAGGACACGGAGTATCCGGACCGGCTGAAGAACATCTACGACCCGCCCCTGGTGCTCTATGTGAAGGGGCAGATGCCACTCTTTGACGAGGAACTGGCCGTGGCCATGGTGGGCACCCGGGACTGCACGCCCTACGGGGTGATGGCGGCGGAGGATCTGAGCTACGCCATGACCCGGCAGGGGGCGCTGATCGTGTCCGGCCTGGCCGCGGGCATCGACGCGGCCGCCCACCGGGGCGCCCTCCGGGCCGGGGGCGTGACGGCGGCGGTGCTGGGCAACGGCCACGACGTGGTCTACCCCAAGGAGAACCGCTATCTCTATGAGGACATCGCCGTCAGCGGCGTGCTGCTCTCGGAGTACCCGCCCGGGACGCCGCCGGAGGGGCGGAACTTCCCGGTGCGCAACCGGATCATCAGCGGCCTGTGCCTGGCCACCGTGGTGGTGGAGGCGCCGCCTGGGAGCGGCGCGCTGATTACGGCGGAAACCGCCCTGGAGCAGGGGCGGGATGTGTTTGCCGTCCCCGGCCCCATCACCGCCAAGACCAGCCAGGGGGCCAACCGGCTGATCCGGGACGGGGCCGGCATGGTGACGGAGAGCTGGGATGTGCTCCGGGAATACGCCCAGCGCTTTCCACATAAGCTAAAGCCGGCGGCGGTGGAGACGCCGAAGCCCCTGGGCTATGAGGCCCGGCAGGCGAAGGCCGCCGCGGCGGAGGAGCAGCGGGCAGAGGAGCGGCGGCAGCCGCCGCTTCCGGTGCTGCGCCTGAAGGAGGCCGACGGGCTGACCGACGACCAGATCCGGATCCTCCGGACCCTGGCGGAGGGGGAGCTCCAGGTGGACGATCTGATTGAGGTCACCCAGATCCCAGCCCGGCGGGTGCTCTCCGCCCTGACGCTGCTGGAGCTGGAGGAATACGTGCGGCAGGAGGCCGGGAAGCGGTTCTCCCTGCTGGTCACGCTGGAAGAATAAAGGAAACAAAACGGCGCGCCTGGCGCGCCCAGGAGGAAATCATGGCAAACAAGAGCCTTGTAATTGTGGAGTCGCCTGCCAAGGCGAAGACCATAGGCAAGTATCTGGGAAAAGACTACGAGGTCAAGGCATGCATGGGCCATCTGCGGGACCTGCCCAAGAGCGTCCTGGGGGTGGATATTGAGCACGATTTTGAGCCCAACTACCGGCCCATCAAGGGGAAAGAGGACATCATCAGCGACCTGAAGAAATCCGCCAAGGACAGCGAGTACGTCTACCTGGCCACCGACCCGGACCGGGAGGGGGAGGCCATCAGCTGGCATTTGAAGGAGCTTTTGAAGCTGGGGGACGAGAAGGCCCGGCGGGTCACCTTCAACGAGATCACCAAGAAGGTGGTCCAGGAGTCCATTTCTTCCCCCCGGGATATTGACCAGAACCTGGTGGACGCCCAGCAGGCCCGGCGGATTTTGGACCGGATCGTGGGCTATCAACTGAGCCCCCTTCTGTGGAAGAAGATCCGCCGGGGCCTCAGCGCCGGGCGGGTCCAGTCCGTGGCCACCCGGATGGTGTACGACCGGGAGCAGGAGATCCGCAATTTCGTAGCGGAGGAGTACTGGACCCTGGACGCCAAGCTCAGCGCCGACGGGACCGGCGCCACCGCCTTCCTGGCCCGCTACTACGGGGAGGGCGGAAAGAAGAAGGACCTGCGCAGTGAGGCGGACGTGCTGGCGGTGATCGACGCCGTGAAGCAAGACCACTTTACGGTGTCCTCTGTGAAACGGACAGACAAGCAGCGCAGCCCATCGCCCCCCTTTACCACCTCTACCCTCCAGCAGGAGGCCAGCCGAAAGCTGAACATGACCCCCCGGCGGACCATGGCCATCGCCCAGCAGCTCTATGAGGGCGTGGACATCACCGGCGAGGGCACGGTGGGCCTCATTACCTATATGCGTACCGACAGCCTGCGGATCAGCGAGGAGGCCATCGCCGACACCAGGAAGTTCATCCTGGGCCGCTACGGGGAGAGCTACTGCCCCGCCCAGGCCCGGCACTTCCGGACCAAGGCCGGCGCCCAGGACGCCCACGAGGCCATCCGGCCCAGCAACGTCTTCCTCACGCCGGAGCAGATCCGGGGGGATCTGACCAGTGAGCAGTACCGGCTCTACCGGCTGATCTGGAGCCGGTTTTTGGCCTGTCAGATGGCCAACGCCGTCTATGACAGCGTCACCGTGGAGGTGACCGCCGCGGGCCACGCCTTCCGCTCCAGCAGCTCCAGCGTGAAATTCTCCGGCTACACCGCCGTCTATGAGGAGGGGAAGGACGAGGAGAAGGAGGAGAAGACCTCCGCCCTGCCGGGCCTCTCCGAGGGGCAGCAGGTGGCCTGCAGCGGCTTTGACAAGGAGCAGCACTTTACCCAGCCGCCCGCCCGCTATACGGATGCCACCCTGATCCGGGCCATGGAGGAGAACGGCATTGGCCGCCCCTCCACCTACGCGCCCACGGTCAGCACCATCCTGGACCGGGAGTATGTGGAGAAGGACGGCAAATACCTGCGGATCACCCCCCTGGGGGAGGTGGTCACGGGGCTCATGTGCGACAAGTTCCGGGACATTGTGGACACCCAGTTCACCGCCAACATGGAGAAGGAGCTGGACGAGGTGGAGGAGGGGCACATCGCCTGGCGGCAGCTGCTCCACCAGTTCTACGAGCCCTTCCATGAGAACCTGGAGCAGGCGGAGAAGGACCTGGAGGGCGTCCGGCTGAAGGTGCCCGACGAGGTCAGCGAGGAGATCTGCCCGGAGTGCGGGCGGAACCTGGTGGTGAAGTCTGGTCGGTTCGGCCGCTTCCTGGCCTGCCCGGGGTACCCGGAGTGCGGTTTCACCATGCCCCTGGTGGTGGAGATGCCGGGCCGCTGTCCCAAGTGCGGCGGGCGGCTGATGAAGCGCACCGGGAAGAGCAAGAAGACCGGCAAGCAGTACACCTACTACTGCTGCGAGCATATGAACAGCAAGGACGAGGCGGCCAGGTGCGACTTCATGACCTGGGACGTGCCGGTGAAGGACGACTGCCCGGTCTGCGGCCACACCATGTTCAAAAAGGCCGGGAAGGGCTTCAAGAAGCCCTTCTGCATCAACCCCGACTGCGCCAACTTCACCCCGGAGGACAAGCGGGGCGGCTACCGGAAGAAGACGGAAACCGCCGATGGGGAGGAGAGCGGGCCGGAAACCGCTCAAAAGGAGAAGCCGGCCAAAAAGACCGCCGGGGCCAAGAAGGAGAGCGCGGCCAAGGCCGGGACCAAGAAAGCGGCCGGCAAAACGGCGGCGAAGAAGGCCGCCCCGAAAAAGACCGCCGCCAAACAGGCGGCAGGGGCGGAAGCCAAGAGCGAGGCGTGAATTCGCTTCCACCGGGTGGAAGGTGTCAGGGGCATCCCTGACACCAAAACCATTTTCATAACCGGAGGAATCGAACCATGCAGACCCAAGCGTGTAAGCTGAAAACCAATCTGGACACCAATCTTCTGAAGCTGGTCGCCGTCATCGCCATGCTGATCGATCATGTGGGCGGCGCCTTCTTCCCGACAGTACCTGGTTTTCGCTGGATCGGGCGGATGGCCTTCCCCCTGTTCTGCTACTGCATGACGGTGGGGCTGCTCTATACCCACGACGTCAGGCGCTATCTGGGGCGCCTGGCGGTGTTCGCGGTGGTGTCCCAGCCCTTCTGGATCCTGGCGTTCAACCGGGACGACATCCTGGGGAACCTGACCAACTGGAACATCTACTTTACGCTGCTGCTCAGCCTGCTGGCCATGTGGGGCTTCCAGAGCCGCCGGTGGTGGCTCTTTGCCCTGTGCGTGCTGGTGCTGGCCTTCGGCAGCTTTGACTACAACTACAACGGCGTCATCCTGATGCTGATTTTTTACCTGTGCCGGAACAAGCCCGCCCTGATGGCCGGGCTGTACATCCTCTTCTGGCTGCCCGCCCTGTGGGGCGGCTCCCCGGAGGACCCTCTGGCCCTGGTCATCGGCGGCCACGCGGTGAACTGGACGATCTTCGCCCTGCTGGCGCTGCCGCTGATCCTGTGCCGGACCCACTCCGGCCTGAAGATTCCCAAGTGGTTCTTCTACGCGTTCTATCCCGCCCATCTGGCGGTGATCGCCCTGGTGGGCTGGTGCATGGGCGTGTAGGAGGGCCGGCGGAGAAAAGCGAGGTTGCTCCATGGAACATGTAACCGTCATCGGCGCGGGCCTGGCCGGCAGCGAGGCCGCCTGGCAGCTGGCCAAGCGGGGGATCCCAGTGGTCCTCCGGGAGATGAAGCCCCGGAAGATGACCCCGGCCCACCACAGCCCGGACTTCGCGGAGCTGGTTTGCTCCAACTCCCTGCGGGGGGCCGGCTTGGAGAACGCGGTGGGCCTTTTGAAGGAGGAACTGCGGCGGCTGGGGAGCCTGATCCTGGAGGCCGCGGACGCCACACGGGTGGAGGCCGGCGGGGCTCTGGCGGTGGACCGCCACGCCTTTTCCGGCTATGTGACGGAGAAGATCTGCTCCCACCCGGGCATCCAGGTGGTGGAGGGGGAGGTGACGGCCCTGCCGGAGGGGGAGGTGCTGGTGGCCTCCGGGCCCCTGACCAGCGACGCCCTGGCGGCCCACCTGCTGACCCTCTTTGGGGACAGCAGGCCTCTGAACTTCTTTGACGCCGCCGCCCCCCTGGTGACCTTTGAGAGCGTGGATATGGACAGCGCCTGGTTCGCCTCCCGCTATGACAAGGGGACGGCGGACTACGTGAACTGTCCCCTGACGGAGGAGGAGTACCAGGCCTTCTGGGAGGCCCTTTGCACTGCGGAGGAGGCGGAGGTCCACGGCTTTGAGGACAAGAACGTCTTTGAGGGCTGCATGCCCGTGGAGGTGATGGCCCGCCGGGGGCGGGACACCCTCCGGTACGGCCCCCTGAAGCCCCGGGGGCTCCGGGACCCGAAGACCGGGCGGGAGCCCTATGCGGTGGTGCAGCTGCGCCGGGACAACGCGGAGGGCAGCATCTACAACCTGGTGGGCTTCCAGACCCATCTGAAGTTCGGGGAGCAGAAACGGGTGTTCTCCATGATCCCCGCCCTGCGGAACGCGGAGTACGTCCGCTACGGGGTCATGCACCGGAATACCTACTTAGACTCCCCCCGGCTGCTGGACCGGTACTACCGGCTGAAAACCCAGCCCCGGATCACCTTTGCCGGCCAGATGACCGGCGTGGAGGGGTATGTGGAGTCCACCGCCTCGGGCTTCCTGGCGGCGGTGGAGCTGAGCCGCCGGCTCCGGGGACTGCCGCCGGTGGATTTCCCGGCGGAAACAGCCATCGGCGCCCTGGGGCTGTACGTATCCAACGAGAGTGTCGGCAGCTTCCAGCCTATGAACATCAATTTCGGCATCATTCCGCCCCTGGGCTATAAGGTCAAAGGCAAGCGGAACAAGAACGCGGAGCTGTCGAAGCGGAGCCTGGATATCCTGGAGCCCCTCCGGGAGGAGATTCTGGGCTGACCGTTCCGCTTGCCGGCCGCCGCGAAAGCGGCGTACAGGCGTTTTGCGCAGCAAAACCCTGGTGGCAGGGCGGATTCACTCCGCCCGAACGGAATGGATCATGGGGCCCCCGCGGGACTAAAGTCCCGTGGGGCGTCAAGCGGAACAAGAATGCGGTATTGAGTCAGCGGAGCCTGGACATTCTGGAGCCTCTCCGGGAAGAGATCCTGGGCTGACCGTTCCGCTTGCCGGCCGGCTGTTCTTGCGGCAGGCGGACGAAAAGACGAAAGAAAGAGAAGGAGGAGCGCCATGCGGATCATTGTGGATGCCATGGGCGGCGACAACGCCCCTGGGGAAATCGTCAGGGGGGCTTTGGCCGCCCATGGGAAAAATGGAATTGAAATCGTGCTGGTGGGCCGGGAGAAGGACGTCCGGTCCGCCGGGGCGGCCTACGGCGGCATCCCCGCCGGCGTCAGGGTGGTGAACGCCACGGAGGTCATTGAGATCTGCGACGACCCCGCCACCGCCTTCAAGCACAAGAAGGACTCCTCCATCACGGTGGGGCTTAACATGCTGAAGGCCGGGGAGGGGGACGCCTTTGTGTCCGCCGGCAGCACCGGGGCCCTGCTCTCCGCCGCCACGCTGCTGGTCAAGCGGGTCCGGGGCATCCGCCGGGCGGCTCTGGCGCCGGTGATCCCCACCGCCGGCGGGCAGGCGGTGCTCATCGACTGCGGCGCCAACGCGGAGTGCACGGTGGAGTACCTGGTGCAGTTCGCCTACCTGGGCAGCTTCTACGCCAAGCGGGTGCTGCACCTGGACAAGCCCCGGGTGGGCCTTCTGAACATCGGCGCGGAGCCCAGCAAGGGCGATACCCTCCGGCAGGAGACCTACCAGGCCCTCCGGGAGGCCGGGGAGCGGGGAGAGCTGAACTTCATCGGCAATATCGAGGGGAAGGAGGCCATGAAGGGCGGCTGCGATGTGATCGTGTCCGACGGCTTCTCCGGCAACATCATGCTCAAGACCATCGAGGGAGCGGCCTCCTTCCTGGGCGGGGAGATCAAGAAGCTGTTCCTCCAGAGCGCCAAAAATAAGGTGGCGGGCCTGCTGGTGAAGGACAGCCTGCGGCAGTTCAAGGAGATGCTGAACCCGGACCGGATCGGCGGCACCGCCTTTCTGGGTATCAGCCGCCCGGTGATCAAGGCCCACGGCTCCTCCGGCGCCGCGGCCATCGAGAACGCGGTCTATCAGGCCGAGGTTGTGGCCTCCAGCGGCTTCATCGCGGATGTGGAGGCCCACTGGTCGGTGTAAGAAACTCCTTGGCTGGGGCGGCTGGGCGGCGAAAAGCGCCTGGGCCGCAGGGATATCCGGCGGGCAGAGGGCACAGGATTGGGAAAAAATGAAAAACCCTATTGACAGGACAGGGGTTTTATCATATCATTCACTCCAGTGAACCATTTATCCTGAGAGGAGAAGGAATACTATGAACACACAGGAAGTCTTTGCGAAGATGCAGGAGCTGATTCACGAGCAGTTCGCCGTGGACGACAGCGATATCACCATGGAAACCTCCTTTGAGGAGGACCTGGGCGCCGATTCCGTGGACCTGGTTGAGCTGATCATGGCCATGGAGGAGGAGTTCGGCATCGGTGAGGTCGCAGAGGAGGACCTGGCTGAACTGAAGACGGTTGGCGATTGCGTCAATTACTTGGTGAATAAGGCGAAGTAACACCGCCAAGCGCAGCAGAGCCCGGCCGCACTGTGCGGCGGGCTCTGCGTTTACCGGGCAAAAACGCAAAGGAAAAGGCGCCCATCCGCCAGGGTGGGCACCTTTTTGCCCCGGGCTCACACGGAGATTACCCAGACAGGGCGCGGGGCTCGCGTTTGATGCCCGCCGGCGGAAAAAGGAAGCCGGGCGGGCGGTGGTACTTCCCGCAGGGGAAGGAGTTTGTCACGATGGAAAAATTGGAGCGAAAGCTGGGCTATACCTTCCGAAATCCGGCGCTCTTGAGCGAGGCGCTGAACCACAGCTCCTACGCCAACGAGCACCGGGGGGGGACCCCCAGCAACGAACGCCTGGAATTCCTGGGGGATTCCATTTTGGGGTTTGTTACGGCGGAGCACCTTTTCCGGCTCTACGGGAGCCTGCCGGAGGGGGACTTGACCCGGATCCGGGCGGCCCTGGTCTGTGAGCAGAGCCTCTACGAGGTGGCCTGCCGGCTGGAGCTGGGACAGTATCTGAAGCTGGGAAAGGGCGAGGAGGCCGGCGGGGGCCGGGAGCGCCAGTCTATCCTGGCCGACGCGGTGGAGGCGGTGTTCGCCGCCATCTATCTGGACAGCGACATCCAGTCCATCTCCGCCATTATCCACCGGATCCTGCTGGACCGGGCGGATGCCCATGTGGTGGAGGAGAGGAAGGACTACAAGACTGCCCTCCAGGAGCTCATCCAGCGGGAGGAGGGCCACAGCCTGACCTACCGTCTGACTGGGGAGCAGGGGCCAGACCACAACAAGACTTTCATCTTCGACGTGCTGATCGACGGCGTGCCCGCCGGCAGCGGCAGCGGCCACAGCAAGAAGGAGGCCGAGCAGGCGGCGGCCAGGGACGCCCTGGAGAAGCTGGAGAAGAAGTAGAAGGAGCCCAAACAGGCGGCAGAGGCGAACCCTCTGCCGCCTGTCCGCTTCCCGCCGGCGCCCTTTGGACAAAAAATGGTGGTAAACGGAGGCGGAATATGCTATACTATAATCTGAATCTTTATGGGGAGGTTATGCGGTGTCGCTGTTATCTGCATTCATCCTGGGCCTGATCCAGGGCGTGGCGGAATTTCTGCCCATCTCCAGCTCCGGCCATCTGGCCATTGCTCAGAACCTGTTTCATTTGAGCATCGAGGGCGTGGACGACATGTTTTTCAGCATCCTGCTTCATCTGGGGACGCTGGTGGCCGTGTTCGCGGCCTATTGGAGCGATATCCGGGAGATGGTGGTGGAGTTTTTCCTGGGGATCCGGGACATTGCCCACCACCAGACGCCCACGCCGGTTCCGCCGGCCCGCCGCTTGATTTTGATGATCATTGTGGGCACGCTGCCCCTGTTTGCCGTTTTGCCGGTGCAGGACTTTGTGGAGGGTCTCAGCGGGAATACATATTTTGTGGGCGCCGCCCTGTTGGTCACCGGCGTGCTGCTGTTTGTGTGCGACCGGGTGCGGAAGGGGAAGAAGACTGCCAAGAGCGCCACTATGGTGGACGCCTTGGCAGTGGGAATCGGCCAGGCGGTGGCAACAGTGCCGGGGCTCTCCCGGTCCGGCATGACCATCAGCATGGGCTGCTTTGTGGGCTTCGAGCGGAAGTTCGCCGTCCGCTTCGCCTTCCTCCTGTCCATCCCGGCGGTGCTGGGGGCCAATATCCTCAGCCTGGCGGACGCCCTCCAGGCGGGAGCGATCAACTGGGATCTGCTGCCCTGCTACGCCGTGGGCGTCCTGACCGCGGCGGTATCGGGCTACCTGTCCATCTTCCTGGTGCGCCTGGTGGCCAACAAGGGCAAATTCGGGGCCTTCGCCTACTACTGCTGGGCGGCCGGCGCGCTGACGCTGGTGCTGACCTTCCTGCAATAAGGGGGGCGAACCGCGCCTATCCGCCTGCGGCGGGAGGCCGGCAGACTGCGGAAACCCGAGCCGCGGACAGGGGCTGCCCCTGGGAAACGCTCTGCTGAATGGCAAGAGGAGAGGAGATCATGGCAACAACAACACGAAAGAAAACAACCGCACCAGGGAAGGGGAAGAGCCCGTCCTCCGGGAAGAAGACCGCGCCCAGCCGGAGCAAAAAGCGCCCCATCCGCCGGGAGGTGGGCGGCATTGTCTGCCTGCTGCTGGCCCTGTGCACGGTGATCGGCTATTTTGAGAGCGACGGCTGGCTGATCCAGTTGCTGCCCACCCTGCTGAAGGGGCTGACCGGCTACGGCTACTACCTGTGGGCGGTCTGCCTGTGCGTGGCGGCCTGGATCCTGCTGACCCACCGGGGGCGGCCGGTGGCCCTGCGGACCACCTGCGCCCTTCTCATGCCGGTGATGGTGGGGGCACTGGGACACCTGGCCACGGCCGGGGACGCGCAGATCGACGCCGCCGGCCTGATCCCGTTTCTCTGGCGCACCGGGGTGACGCTGGAGACCGGCGGAGCGGTATCCGGCCTTGCTGCCTACGGGGCGCAGATGGTGTTCGGGCAGGTGGCGTCCATTGTGATTTTCGCGGTGCTGCTGGCGGTCCTTTTCGTGGTGGTGTTCCACCAGCTGCTGGGGAGGCTCTGGAGCGCCTGGCAGAACCGGGACCCCTACGAGATGGAGGAGGAGCCGCCGGCAGAGGAGAAGAAGCGTCCCGCCCCGGCGGCCCAGCCCAAGCAGAAGGTGGCGCGGGTGCCCATCGACTTCCCCCTGGACGACGAGCCGGTGGAGAAGCAGCCCGGAGCGCTCCGGGGCTTCTTCCGCCAGAAATCCAAGGACCAGCGGACGCCGGACCAGGTCCTCGCCGCGGGGCCTGAGGAGAAGAAGAGAAGCCGGCAGGAGCCGGCGGAGCCGCTCCATCCGGAGGAGCACCGGGAGCAGGCTGCGGCGCCGTCCCCGGCGGCAGTGCTCCGGGAGGAGCCGCCCGCCCCTGTGGAAGCGGCGGTCCCGGTCCAGCCGGAGCTGGAGGAGCCGAAGAGCGCCAGGCGCAGTGCGGCGGAATCCCGGGCGGAGGTGGAGCGGGCCACAGCGGAGGTCAGCGCGGAGATCGGCCAGAAGATCGCCCAGGAGGGCGGGGAGTACAGCTATCCCCCCATCACCCTCCTCAACGAGAGCAGCCAGGGGAACCCGGCGGAGGCCGGGGCGGAGCTGCGCTCCAACGCCCAGCGCCTGACGGACGCACTCAACAGCTTCGGTGTGGACGCCACCCCCGGCGATGTGGTCCGGGGGCCCGCCGTCACCCGGTATGAGTTCGTCCTGGACCAGGGGGTGAAGCTCAGCAAGATCACGAACCTGGCTGACGATATCGCCCTGGCCCTGGGGGCCAGCGGCGTGCGGATCGCCCCGGTGCCGGACAAGATCTCCGTGGTGGGCATCGAGGTGCCCAACAAGCACGTTTCCCCGGTGCTGATCCGGGATGTGCTGGAGTCCCGGGCCTTTGTCCAGCACAAGTCCCCGGTGGCCTTTACCGTGGGGCGGGACATTGCCAACCGGGATATCATCGGCGACATCGCCAAGCTCCCCCATGTGCTCATCGCCGGCACCACCGGCTCCGGTAAGTCGGTGTGCACCAACAGCCTGATTATCTCCCTGCTCTACAAGTCCACCCCAGAGGAGGTCCGCTTCATCATGGTGGACCCGAAGATGGTGGAGCTGGCCCCCTACAACGGCATCCCACACCTGCTGATCCCGGTGGTCACCGACCCCAAGAAGGCGGCGGGGGCCCTCCAGTGGGCGGTCTTTGAGATGATGAAGCGCTACAAGGCCTTTTCCGAGAACGGGGTGAAGAAGCTGGAGGAGTTCAACGCCCTGGCCCAGCAAAGGGAGGATCTGCAGCGGATGGCCACCGTGGTGGTGGTCATCGACGAGCTGGCGGACCTGATGCTGGTGGCCGCCAAGGAGGTGGAGGAGTCCATCTGCCGGGTGGCCCAGATGGGCCGCGCCG
>CAJFVK010000079.1 GCA_904420435.1 uncultured Oscillospiraceae bacterium | reverse complement strand
GGAACCCGGCCTCAAAGCCGATGAGGGTGACAATGTGGACCGTCATGCCCAGCAGGGGGATCAGGTGGCTGTTGTACACCAGGGCGCCCATGAGCTGCCAGAAGAAGGCCAGGGCCTCCACGCCGATGAGGACCATCATGGCCATCTCCCGGCTGCGCTTTTTCTGCAGCTCCGCCTCCCGGCTTTTCACCGCCGGGATGTCACTGTCGCCGGTGTAGTCGTCGTGGAGCAGGTAGTCGGTGGACACGCCGAAGAGTCTTCCGAGCTCCACCACATTCTCTGTGTCCGGCACCGCCGCGCCGCTCTCCCACTTTCCCACCGCCTGGCGGGAAACGGCGATCCGCTCCGCCAGCTGCTCCTGGCTCCAGCCCCGGGATTTCCGCAGGGCCTGGAGCTTTTCTCCAAATGTCATAGGATTTTGCCTCCTTGCCTTGAGATGGGCCCAGCGTAGCAGAACCGTGAGATTTCGTCTACCAACCGGAGGTGACAAAGGGGCAACCAGAGGTGACATCGGGCGAAACCGGGCCTTACAGCAGCTCCCCAAAGTCCTGGATGTACTGGTCGCAGACCTCCCGCATATCCGCCGCGGTGTAGCGGAAGTAGTCGTCATGGACGCCCACCACCGTCATGCCGGCGGCCTTGGCGGCCTTGCAGGCGGACAGGGAGTCGTCAAAGAGCACGCAGTCCCTGGGGCGGACGCCCAGCATCTCCGCCACCCGGCGGAAGATCTCCGGGCTCCGCTTGTCCACCCCCAGCTCCTGGGCATAGATCACCCGCTCGAAGTAGGGCGCCAGCCCCAGGTGGTCCATGGCGGCGCGGCAGTGCTCCGGCACGCAGGCGGTGAACACCGCCATCCGGTGCCCGGCTTGGCGGCACCGGTCCAGATAGTCCTTCACGTGGGGCTTCAGAGGCACGTCGTGGCCGTAGCGGCCGGCGGCCAGCTCCATCCACTCGGCCATGATCTCCTCGCAGCTCTCCTCCAGGTGCAGGTACTCCTTGGTAAAGGCCGCGCAGTTGGAGAGGATGGTGTGGGCCACGCCCTCGTAGTACTCCTGGGTGTAGGGGGCGCCCCGGCGGGCCAGAAAGGTCTTGTCCACCTCCACCCACACGCCGTTGGAGTCGATCAGCGTGCCGTCCAGATCAAATAGCAGCATAGGGCCCTCCTTTTCCGCTTTCCGCTCGGTGCGGCGTGACCGGAAAAATCCGCCTCCCGCCGCGGTTTTCCGCTATTGTACCATAGACCGCCCGCCATTGCAACGGAGAGCCCGGCCGGGGAATCCCGGGTTTGTCAATAGTTTGTTTACAAAATCGGGTAAAATATGTGGTACAATCTTCCTGAATTTAGAGTTTTAAAGAGGAGCAGGGCCGAAAGGAGGAGCTATGGAGCAGAAAAAACTGAAGGTCTGCCTGCTGAACGATTCCTTCCCGCCGTCCATTGACGGCGTGGCCAATGCGGTGGTGAACTACGCCACTGTGATCCAGAAGAGCCTGGGGGAGGCCATTGTAGCCACCCCCAGCTATCCCGGCGTGGAGGACCACTACCCCTTCCCGGTGGTACGCTACCCCAGCCTGGACACCACCAAGCTGGTGGGCTACCGGGCGGGATACCCCTTCAGCGCCCGGGCCCAGAGCCGGCTGGTGGCCTTCGGCCCGGATGTGATCCACTCCCACTGCCCCTTTGTGTCCAACATGGCGGCCAGGACCCTCCGGGAGCAGACGGAGGTTCCCATTATCTTCACCTACCACACCAAGTTCGACATCGACATCGCCCACGCCCTGGAGCTGAAGCTGCTCCAGAGCGCCGCCCTGCGGCTGATGCTGCGCAACATCGAGAGCTGCGACGAGGTGTGGACCGTGAGCCGGGGCGCCGGGGAGAACCTCCGGAGCCTGGGCTACCAGGGGGACTACCTGGTGATGGAGAACGGGGTGGACTTCCCCCGGGGGGCCGCACCGGAGGCGGAGAGCAGCGCCCTGCGCCGGGAGCTGGGACTGCCGGCGGACGTGCCGGTCTATCTCTTCGTGGGGCGGATGATGTGGTACAAGGGCATCCGGATGATCCTGGAGGCCCTCAGCCGGGGCCGAAAGGAGGGGGCAAAGTTCCGCATGGTCCTGGTAGGGGACGGCGCGGAGCACCGGGAGATGGAGGAGACCGCCCGGGACCTGGGGATCGGGGACTGGTGCCTCTTTACCGGAGCCGTCCACGACCGGGAGCTACTGCGCCGCTACTACTCCATGGCGGACCTGTTCCTCTTCCCCAGCACCTTTGACACCAACGGCATTGTGGTCCGGGAGGCGGCGGCCTGCGGCCTGGGCAGCGTCCTGATCCGGGACTCCTGCGCCGCCGAGGGGATTGCGGACGGGCGCAACGGCTTCCTGGTGGAGGAGAACGGGGAGAGCCTCTGGGCTCTGCTCAGGGGCCTCGGCCGCGGACAGATGCGGCAGGTGGGGGAGAATGCCCTCCGGGAGCTGTACCTCTCCTGGGAGGACAGCGTCCGCCGGGCCTACGACCGCTACCAGGTGGTCATCGACCGCTACCGGGGCGGGCACACCGAGCGCCGGGTGGAGCGGGAGGACGACCTCTTCTCCCTGATGAACGACCTGTGCCGGGGCATCCAGCGGGCCAGGGACCTGGCGGACCAGGGCCGGCGCCGCTTCAAGCGCCTGGCGGGCAGGCCGGAAGAGGAAGGATTGGACAAATGAAAGGATCTGTGGTAAAATACAGCGATTGTTAGAATTGCCAGAGAAGACGCCGGAAGAGCGGCGCAAGGAGCGTACCATGAGAATCGACGTGTTGGGTGTGGGCTTTGACAACTGCACCATGGACCAGGCGGTGGCTGAAGGGATCCGCCTGATGGGGGATGGGGGCTGCCACTACGTGGTGACGCCCAACCCGGAAATTGTGGAGATGTGCCGGGAGGACGAGGAGGTGCGCCGGATCATCAACGGCGCGGACCTGGTGCTGCCGGACGGTGTGGGCGTGATCTACGCCGCCAGGATGCTGGGGACGCCCCTGAAGGAGAAGGTACCTGGGGTGGATTTCGCCCAGAAGCTGATGGCCTCCATGGCCGGCAGCGGGAAGACTCTCTTCCTGCTGGGGGCCAAGCCCGGCGTGGCGGAGGAGGCCGGACGGCGGCTGGAGGCGGCCTATCCGGGGCTGCGGATCGTGGGCACCCACGACGGCTACTTCCAGGAGGACGCCCCGGTGGCGGAGGCCATCCGGGAAACCGGCGCGGACGTGGTGTTCGTCTGCCTGGGGGCGCCCAAGCAGGAGAAGTGGATGGTCGCCAACGGCCCGGCCACCGGCGCCCACCTGCTGGTGGGCCTGGGGGGTTGCCTGGACGTGTTCTCCGGCAACACCAAGCGGGCGCCGGAGGTGTTTCAGAAGCTGGGGCTGGAGTGGTTCCACCGGCTTTTGAAGGAGCCCCGGCGGATCGGCAGGATGATGAAGCTGCCGCTCTTTATGATCCATGTGATGGGGGAGAAGGGAAAGCGATGAAAAAGGGACGGCTGATTGTGCTGGAGGGGACGGACGGGGCCGGAAAAGCCACCCAAACCCAGCTTCTGGCGGACCGGCTGCGCCGGGAGGGCTATCCGGTCCGCCAGCTGACCTTCCCCCGGTACCAGGAGGACTCCTCCATGCTGGTGCGGATGTACCTGGAGGGGCGGTTTGGAAAGGAACCCGGGGACGTAAACGCCTACGCCGCCTCCACCTTCTACGCGGTGGACCGGTATGCCTCCTACAAGGAGGACTGGGGCGGCTGGTATGAGGAGGGCGGCCTGGTGGTGACCGATCGGTACACCACCGCCAACGCCGTCCACCAGACGGCGAAGCTCCCGGAGGGGGAGCGCCTGGCCTACCTGGACTGGCTGTTCCACTTTGAGTACGGCCTGATGGGGCTGCCCCGGCCGGATCTGGTGCTGTATTTGGACCTGCCGGCGGAACTTTCTGCGGCTTTGCGCCGTCAAAGAGAGCAGGAGACCGGCGCGGCCGCCGATATCCATGAGGCGGACGAGGCCTATCTCCGCGCCTGCCGGGCCAACGGCGCCCGGGTGGCGGCCTACAGCGGCTGGCAGGTGATCCGCTGCGACAGGGACGGCCTGGTCCGGCCGGTGGAGGACATCCACCGGGAGATCTGGGCCGCGGTTTCGGGGCTCTTGTCCCGATAAATCTGCCTCTCAGGCGGCGGAGCCTGGGCCGGAGGGCCAGGGGCTGTCCATATCCGGAGAAAAGAAGAGGACGCCTTGGCGCCCCTTCTTTTGGCCGCTTTCAGCAGCAGTCGTCGCTGCGCCCGCAGCTGCAGCCGCAGCCGCCGGAGCGATTGGTGCCCCATCCGCCGCAGCAGCAGCACAGCAGGATGATCAGCAGAATGATCCAGAGGCAGCCGCAGTCATTGCCGTTGTTCCACATGTTGTCGTCACCTCACTTGATGTTCTCTGGGCTATTGTATGACGCGGGCTGGGGGATGGCAGCTTGGCCGACGCCTTTTTTTCCAAAGAGTTCCGTTTACGCGGGAAAGGACAGGTGAAAGTATGAGTGAAGATCGATTCAGCACCACCGGCTGGGACCGTGAGCAGGTGCGCCGGAGCGCTTCCGGGAGCGGCGCCTCCCGCAGCGCCGGCAGCCGCGGCGCTGGGGCCGGCTCCTCCGGGAGCCAGGGCCGGGGCCAGGGCGGCCAGCAGCCCAAGCGGCGCCGGCGCCGGGGCAGCCCGGTGGCCCGGGCGGTGATCTATGTGGCCTGCGTGGTCATCGCCTCGGCGCTGATCGCCGGGGTGGGCTGGCTTTTGGCCAATGACCTGTGCGCGCTGAACAAGGAGTATAAGGAAGCGGAGATCACCGTGACGGAGGAGGACACCGTTGGCTCGGTGACGGACAAGCTGAAAGATGCGGGCCTGATCGAGTACAAGTGGTTCTTCCGCCTGTTCTGCGCCATTGCCAGCGCCGACGAGAAAATCGACCCGGGTACCTACACTATGAATACGGACATGGACTACCGGGCTCTGATCAGCGCCATGGACGCGCCCAGAAGCGCGGGGGAGCGGGAGACCGTCCGGGTGACCATCCCGGAGGGCTACACGGTCCGGCAGATCATCGACGCCCTGGCCGAGGCGGGCGTCAACACGGCGGCCAACCTGGAGGAGGCGGCCATGAACTACGAGTTTGACTACGAGTTTGTGGACAACGAGAATCTGGGGGATATCACCCGCCTGGAGGGCTACCTCTTCCCGGACACCTACGACTTCTACGTGGGCGAGCAGGCCTCCAGCGCCCTAGGCCGCCTGCTGGACAACTTCCAGCGGAAGATGGACGCGGATATCCTGGAGCTGGTGGAGAACTCCGGCTACACCATGCGGGAGATCCTCACCATCGCCTCCCTGATTGAAAAGGAAACCGACGGCACGGACCGGAATATGATCGCCTCCGTGATCTATAACCGTCTGAACAATCCCTCCTATGAAACCGGCGGGCTGCTGCAGATTGATGCGGCCCTGGTGTACGCCACCGGTCACGCGGAGCTGACGGCGGAGGATATGCAGCTGGACAGTCCCTATAACCTCTACACCAACGCAGGGCTCCCCCCCACCCCCATCTGCAACCCGGGCCTGGAGTCCATCACCGCGGCCCTGATGCCGGCGGAAACGGATTATTACTACTATGTCCTGGGCAGTGACGGGACCCATATCTACAGCCGGACCTACGCCGAGCACCAGCAGGTGATCGCCAGCCTGGGATGATGAAGAGCGTGTGGAAAAAGCCGGAGCTGCTGGCCCCGGCGGGAGATTGGGAGAAGCTTAAAATGGCCGTGCTCTACGGCGCGGACGCGGTGTACCTGGCGGGGACCAGCTTCGGCATGCGGTCCTTTGCCGGGAACTTCACCGACGAGGAGCTGCCGGCGGCGGTGGCCTTCGCCCATGACCACGGCGTCCGGGTCCACTGCACGGTGAACACCATGCCCCGCAACGACGAGGCCCTGGCCCTACCCGCCCACCTGGAGCGGCTGAAGAACGCGGGGGTGGACGCACTGATCGTGGCGGACCTGGGGGCCTTCGCCCTGGCCGGGCGGTACGCCCCCGGCGTGGACCGGCACATCTCCACCCAGGCCAGCGTTTCCAACTTTGAGAGTGCCCGGGCTTGGTACGACCTGGGGGCCAGCCGGGTGATCCTGGCCCGGGAGCTGAGCCTGGAGGAGATTCGTACCATCCGGGAGCGGACGCCGGCGGAGCTGGAGCTGGAGGCCTTTGTCCACGGCGCCATGTGCGTCAGCTACTCCGGCCGGTGCCTTCTCTCCAACTACATGACCGGGCGGGACGCCAACCGGGGAGAGTGCGCCCAGCCCTGCCGCTACCAGTACGCCCTGGTGGAGGAGAAGCGGCCGGGGGAGTACTTCCCGGTCTTCGAGGACGGGAAGGGCACCTATATCCTGAACTCCCGGGACATGTGCATGATCGGCCACCTGGGGGATCTGATGGAAGCCGGCCTCGACAGCCTGAAAATCGAGGGGCGGGCCAAGTCCGCCTACTACGCCGCTGTTGTCACCGGCGCCTACCGCCATGTGATGGACGACGTGTTTGCCGGGCGGGAACCGGACCCGGTGTGGCTGGAGGAGGTGGAGCGGGTGAGCCACCGGCACTACTCCACCGGCTTCTACTACGGCCAGCCGGGACAGTACACGGAGAACGCCCGGTACATCCGCTCCTGGCAGGTGGTGGCTCTGGTGGAGGACTGCGCCGCAGACGGTACGGCTACCCTGTCCCTGCGCAACAAGTTCTCCGCCGGCGAGGAGCTGGAGATCGTGGGGCCGGACCTGCGGCCCTTCCGGTTTACCGCCCCGGTAATGGAGGACGAGGAGGGCTTCCCCCTCCGGGAGCCCAGAAAGCCCGGCATGCGCTTCCGGATGCGGCTGCCCCGGCCGGTGCCGCCCATGAGTCTGTTGCGGATCGCCCGGGAGCTGTCCCCCGGGGCCTGAGGCGGGAAAAATAGCGGAAGCTTGCAAAGCCCCCTGACAGATATTCTGTCAGGGGGCTTCTTCCTTTCCGGACGGGAGAAACCGCGGCGCGAAAGCCGGCCCGGCGGTTCTAAAGGGCCGACGGCGGCGCATAGGATGGCCTTGAACACAGGCGCTGAGGAGGGACAGAGATGGCAGGAACGGCGCGGCGCAGCAGGTATCAGGGAAAGCGGGTGGCGGCCCGGCCCGCCCCGGCAGGGAGCCGCCCCAGATCCGGCGGGAAGAAAAAAGGGGAGCTGACGCCACTCCAGCGGCGAAGGACCATCCAGCTGGTGGTGGCCGGGAGTATTTTTGTAGCGCTGGTGGTGTGGAAGCTGCTGGCCCCCCAGAGCCTCAGCGCCATCGCCGGCGGGCTCCGGGAGGCCCTGAGCCAGGACGCGGACTTCCAGGCGGCCTTCTCCGCGGTGGGGGAGGCCATCGCCGGGGAGAAGGATGTGGGGGATTCCCTCCAGGAGGCCTACACGGCGGTGTTTGCCCCGGCCCGCTACCATGCGGCCCAGGCCTCCGCTGCCTTTCAGATTGCCCAGCGCATCCCCGACACCGCGAACCTTCTCTACCAGGAGATGACGCGGTATCAGCAGCAGGAGGAGAGCCCCCCGGAGGGGGCGGAGGAGCCGGAGCGGCAGGTGGCGGACAGCCAGGCGCTGGTGTTTTTCAGCGCGGCCGCTCCGGCCAACGTGTCTTTTGAGCAGGAGGTCATGGGATTCCCCTATACCACCCCCGCCCAGGGCACCATGACCGACACCTTCGGCTACCGGGACCACCCCATCTACCACGAGGAGCGGTTCCACTACGGTCTGGACATCGCCAATGTCCAGGGGACCGCCATCTCCGCCTTTGCCGACGGCACCGTGAAGGCCACCGGGGAGAGCAGTTCCCTGGGGATCTATGTAATGCTCTCCCACCCCAACAACATTACCACCATCTACGCCCACTGCAGCCGGGTGCTGGTCAGCTCCGGCCAAAAGGTCTCCATGGGGGAGAAGATCGCGGAGATGGGGGCCACGGGCCTTGCCACTGGGTCCCACCTGCACCTGGAGATCCTGGACGGGGACACCTACCTGAATCCCATCTACTATGTGGAAGTCCATTAAGCTGCGCGTTTCCCCCGGCTTCCCCCTGCTGGTGGTGCTGGCGGTGCTGGCGGGGGCGGGACCGGTGCTGCCGCCCCTGCTGGTGGCGGCACTGTGCCACGAGCTGGGGCATCTGCTGGCCCTCCACTGGTTCGGCGTGCCGGTACGGGAGGTGGTGCTGCTGCCCCTGGGGGCGCTGCTGGTGGCCCCGGAGCAGGAGCGGCTCAGCTATGGGCGGGAGCTGGGGGCGGTGCTGGCGGGGCCGGCGGCAAATCTGCTGCTGTCGGTGCTCTTCGCCCGGCTGTCGGCAGACTACGTCTTTGCCGGGGCCAACTTCCTCCTGGGGCTCTACAACCTCCTGCCCATCCAGGGCCTGGACGGGGGCCGGGCCCTCTACCTGCTGATCGCCTGGCTGACCGAGCCCTTCACCGCCCAGCGGTGGAGCCGTCTGGCCAGCTGGACGGCCCTGGCGGTGCTGGTGGGGCTGGCGACGGCTCTGGTGGTCCGGACCGGGGGCGGCTGGTTCTTTCTCCTGGGGGCCCTGGGGATGGTTTTCAGCCAAATCAGGGTTGCCAAATAGCGCGGGAGAGGATAAAATAGACGGGATATTACAAATACGAAGGAGAACAGCCCTTTGGATCAGAAACTGGAGCGTATCCTGCCCCGGGTGCAGAAGCCGGCACGGTATGTGGGCGGGGAGTACAACGCGATCATAAAAGACAAGGCGGCGGTGGACACCCGGGTGGCCTTCTGCTTCCCGGACACCTATGAGATCGGCATGTCCAACCTGGGGATGCGGATCCTCTACGCCGTGATGAACGACATGGAGGGGGTCTGGTGCGAGCGGGTTTTCGCCCCCTGGGGGGACATGGAGCAGGAGATGCGGGCAAACCACATTCCCCTCTACGCCCTGGAGAGCGGGGACAGCGTGGACCAGTTCGACCTGGTGGCCTTCTCCATCGGCTATGAGATGGCCTACCCGGCGGTGCTGAACATGCTGGATCTGGCGGGGATCCCCCTGCGCGCGGCGGACCGGGGGGACGCCCTGGCCCCCCTGGTGGTGGCCGGCGGCACGGCCATGTACAACGCCGAGCCCCTGGCGGACTTCATCGACCTGGCCTGCATCGGCGAGGGGGAGGAGGAGGTCCGGGATCTGCTGCGGCTCTACCGCTCCGCCAAGGCGGCGGGATGGGACAAGCCCCGCTTCCTCCGTGAGGCGGCCAAGATCCAGGGGATTTACGTGCCCTCCCTCTACCAGGTGACCTACCACGACGACGGCACGGTGGCCGCCATCACCCCCCTGGAGGGCGCGCCGGCGCGGGTGGAGAAGCGCCTGATCCGGGACATGGACCGGGAGCCCTTCCCGGTGAAGTCCATTGTGCCCTCCACGGAGATCGTCCACGACCGGGTGACCCTGGAGGTGTTCCGGGGCTGCATCCGGGGCTGCCGGTTCTGCCAGGCCGGGTATGTGTACCGGCCGGTCCGCTGCCGCAGCAAGGACCTGCTGGCCCGGTACGGGGCGGAGGCCTGCGAGGACTCCGGCTACCAGGAGATGACCCTTTCCAGCCTGTCCACCAGCGACTATCCGGAGCTGGTGGGGCTGTGCGACGCACTGGAGGACTACTGCTCGGCCCACCACGTGAATCTGAGCCTGCCCAGCCTCCGGGCGGACAGCTTTTCCATGGACCTGACGGAGCGCCTGGCCAAGGGGCGCAAGGCGGGGCTGACCTTCGCTCCGGAGGCGGGGACCCAGCGGCTGCGGGATGCTATCAACAAGAACCTCACGGAGGAGGACCTGATGGAGAGCCTCCAGCGGGCCTTCTCCAAGGGCTGGAGGGCGGTGAAGCTCTACTACATGCTGGGCCTGCCCACGGAAACTGACGAGGACATCATCGGTATCGCCGAGATGGCCAGCCACGTGGTCCACTGCTGGCGGGAGCACGCCAGCAACAAGGCCCGGGGCCTGCGGGTCACCGTGTCCACCTCCTGGTTTGTGCCCAAGCCTTTCACCGCCTTCCAGTGGGAGCCCCAGATCACCCGGGCGGAGTATGAGCGCCGGGTGAAGCTCCTCCGGGAGCACATGACCGCCAAGGCCGTCACCTACAACTGGCACGACGGGGACACCAGCTTCCTGGAGGCGGTGCTGGCCCGGGGGGACCGGCGCCTGGGCCGGGTGCTGGAGGCGGCCTTCCGCAAGGGCGCCCACCTGGACGCCTGGCAGGAGTATTTCGACCTGAACCGCTGGCTGGAGGCCTTCCAGGAGTGCGGCCTGGACCCGGCCTTCTACGCCAACCGGACAAGGGAGAAGGGGGAGATCTTCCCCTGGAGCATGATCTCCTGCGGCGTGGGGGAGGAGTACCTGTGGCGGGAGCGGGAGCGGGCCTATCAGTCCGTGACCACGCCGGACTGCCGCACCCATTGCAGCGGCTGCGGCGCCAACCGGATGGTGGGAGGTGTGTGCCATGTCTGAGTTTCGTCTGACCTTTGTGAAGGAGGGCCGGGCGGCCTGGATCTCCCATCTGGACCTGCTGCGGACCTTCCAGCGGGCCTTCATCCGATCTGGACTGGTGATCCGCCACTCCGAGGGCTTCCACCCCCATCCGATCATGTCCTTTGTTCTGCCACTCTCCGTGGGACAGACCAGCGTCTGCGAGCTGCTGGATTTTGAAACCGTGGAGGACCTGCCCTGCGAGGGCATGGCCGAGCGGCTGAACCCCCGCCTGCCCGAGGGGATCCGGGTGACCGCCTGCCGCCGGCCGGTGCTGCCGGTGCGGGAGATGCGCTGCCTGGAGGCGGAGGTGACCCTGGAATACGACCGGGGTGTCCCGGCGGGCGCGGCGGAGGCCATCGCCGCTCTCCTCACCGGGGAGCAGGTAGTGGTGGCCAAGCGCAACAAGAAAAAGCAGATGGTGGATACGGATATCCGCCCCATGATCCACAGCGTGGAGGCGGAGAGCCGGGACGGCGCCGTGGCGCTCCGGGTGCGCGTCCAGGGACAGAACCCCGGGGTGAACCCGGCCCTGCTGGCCGCAGCGGTGGAGCGGCACCTGCCGGCGCTGAAGCCGGACTTTGTCCGGGTCCGGCGCACCGCCATGCTGGACGGCCATGGGCGGCCCTTCGCGTGAAAAACAGAAAATTTCCAAAATAATGCTTGCTTTTTTCGCCGCAATATGGTATCCTATCATGGCTATAAAGGGTGGTCCTCTGCCGTTGGGTTTTCCGTTGGAATGAAAATCCGCCGAATACGCGCATGA
>CAJFVK010000078.1 GCA_904420435.1 uncultured Oscillospiraceae bacterium | reverse complement strand
CCCAAGGCGCGCCGCCGGGACGACATCTGCCGGGTCGCCGGCTGGCAGAAGGTGGTGGAGCTGGAGGAGAGTACCATTGCCACGGTGGGGGAGCGGATCAACCCCACCGGCCGGAAAAAGCTGAAGGAGGCCCTTTACAGCCGGGACTATACCTACGCCGCCGAGCTGGCCATCTCCCAGGAGCAGGAGGGGGCCGATCTGCTGGTGGTGAACGCTGGGCTGCCGGACATTGACGAGCGGGAGGTGCTGCCTCAGCTGGTGCAGGCCATCCAGAAGGTTTCGCCCCTGCCCCTGGTGATCGACTGCTCCGACCCGGTGGCTCTGGAGCGGGCCCTGCGGGTCTACAGCGGCCGGCCTATCCTCAACTCTGTCAACGGGGAGGCGGAGAGCATGGCCGCCATGCTCCCCCTGGCCGCCAAATACGGCGCCGCCATTGTGGCACTGGCCATGGATGGCGGCGGGATTCCTCAGACCGCCGGCGGCCGCCTGGAGGCGGCCCTCCGGATCGTGTCGGAGGGGGAGAAGCTGGGCATCCGCCGCCAGGACTTCCTGGTTGACTGCCTGGCTATGGCGGCCTCCGTCAGCGGCGGGGAGGTGATGGAAACGGTGGAGGCCATCCGGATGGTCCGGGCCGCAGGATTAAAGACCATCCTGGGCGTTTCCAACGTGTCCCACGGCCTGCCCAACCGCACGGCGCTGAACAGCACCTTCCTGGCCGCGGCCTTGGCCGCGGGCCTCAATGTAGGGATTATCAACACCGGCGACGCCAGAATGATGGAAACCGTCGCGGCCGCCCGGGTGCTGCTGGGGGTGGATGCGGCCGCCGGCCGCTACATCGCCGCCTACGGCGCTCCGGCGGAGATTCCCGCTCCCACGGCGGAAAAGCAGCCGGAGAGCAAGCAGGGGGGAGCCTCCCTGGTGGAGCTGATCCTCCGGGGGAAGAAGGGCCAGATCCCGGCGCTGACCGAGGAGATCCTGCAAAGCACCTCCCCGCTGGAGGTCATCAACGGCATGATTGTCCCGGCCCTGGACGAGGTGGGGGCCCGCTATGAGCGGGGGGATATCTTCCTGCCCCAGCTGATGGCCTCTGCCGAGGCGGTCAAGGCCGCCTTTACAGTCATCAACCGCTACCTGCCGGAGGGGGCGGGGGAGAAGGGCACCATCGTCCTGGCCACCGTGAAGGGCGACGTCCACGACATTGGCAAGAATATCGTCCGGATGCTGCTGGAGAACTACGGCTACCGCATCGTGGATCTGGGCCGGGATGTGGCCCCGGAGGCGGTGGTGGCCGCCCTGAAGGAGACGGGGGCGCCCCTGGTGGGGCTCAGCTCCCTGATGACCACTACGGCCCAGAACATTGCCGTAACCATCCGGGAAATCCGTGCCGCCGGGCTGGACTGCAAAATCATGGTGGGCGGCGCGGTGGTCACCCAGTCCTTCGCCGATCAGATCGGCGCGGACTTCTACGCGAAGGACGCGGCGGAATCGGCCCGCTACGCGGCCTCTCTTTTTCAGAAGAACTGAGGGAAACGGCAGCGCATGTGAGCCTTCGGCGCTTGCCTGCGGAGGATTCGCTTTTTGCCGCAAAGAGGACAGGAGAGGATCCTGTCCTCTTTGTTTATGTTACAGGAGGAAGATGGGCTGCAAAAAAATCCGGAAATTTTTTCAGCCCCGTGCAATAAAAGGGCAGGCGGGAACATTATAGAGATGAAGCGACTGATACGAAGCAGTCTTGATAACAGAGAATGAAAGTTTGACAGGAGGAACAAAATGATGAAAAACAGACGTTGGAAGGATATCCTGCTGGGCGCGGTGCTGACTGCGGTGCTGTCCTGCCTGGTGATCCCGGCGCTGGCCTATTCCGGGAACCGGAGCGCCAGCCTCTATTACGATGACATTCAAGTTGTGCTGGACGGCACGTCGCTGACCCTCCGGGACAGCGACGGCGATGTGGTGGAGCCCTTTATCATCAACGGGACCACCTATCTCCCCCTCCGGGCCATTGCGGAAGCCCTGGGGCTGGACGTGGCCTGGAACGGCTCCACCAGCACGGTCACCTTGACCACCGCCGGCAGTGAGAGCACCTCTCCCAGCAACTACATCGGCGAGGCTAAGGCCAAGGAGATCGCTCTGGACCACGCCGGCGTGAAGGAGAGCAATGCGACCTTCCTCCAGGTCCGCCTGAGCCGGGACGACGGGCGTATGGAGTATGAGGTGGAATTCTGGTCCGGCAACACCGAATATGATTACGACATCGACGCCCTGACCGGGGATGTCCGCAGCTATGACCGGGATATCGACGGCTACACCATCCCCAGCCAGACGGGGACGGATATCGGCGCTGAAAAGGCCAAGGAGATCGCCCTGGATCACGCCGGCGTAAAGGAGAGCGAAACGGCCTTCCTCCACACGGAGCGGGACTATGACGACGGCCGCCTGATCTACGACGTGGAGTTCTATGCCGGCAGCGTGGAGTACGACTACGAGATCGATGCCTCTACCGGCACCGTTCTCAGCTACGACTATGACGCGGAGCGGTACACCCCCAGTCAGAGCGGCAGCAGCGGAAACTATATCGGCGAAGCCCGGGCCAAGGAGATCGTCCGGGAGCGGGCCGGCGTGACCGACGGCACCTTCCGGGAGTTCAAGCTGGATTACGACGACGGCCGCGCCATCTATGAGGGCGAGCTGCGCAGCGGCTGGAGAGAGTACGACTTTGAGATCGACGCCGTTACCGGCGCCATCCTGGAGTGGAGCGTGGACTAAGCAGAAGGCTCCGTACGGAGCAGAGAACGAAAAAACGAAGCCCCGTGCCACGCACGGGGCTTCGTTTTTTCACATTCCGGTCCAACAGGACAGCCGACAGCATGTCAGGGTATCAGGGGCTTCTGAAAGAAGAGGCGGAAAAACCAGGGGTAGACCGCCGGGACCGTCTACAGGAAGAGGTTCACCACCATAGGCGTAATAAAGGTTTCTACCGCCGCCGCGCAGAGGATCAGAGGGAAGATCAGGAGCAGCATGGTCTGCAGGAGCCCGATCAAAAACTCGACCATAGGGACTGCGTTGTGCTTCCGAAAGAGGATCCGGAAGATGTTGCGGCACAGGGCCGCACCCATGGCCGCGGCCAGGATCAGAGCTGGGATCTCGAAGATCCCGTGGGGCAGGAGGGCCGCCAAAAAGACGGAGAAGGGGATACCGCTGATGGTATAAAAGGCGCCCAGCAGCCCCAGCACCACGGCGTTGGAGAGCAGGACCAGCACTGGGAGATAGAGGAAGGGGATAAACCCGTAGAGGACGCAAAACAGCATGGCCATCCAGTTGTTCAGCAGGAGCCCGATAAAGGAGAAACCGCCGGACTCGTTCACAACCCCGGCGTCCATGAACATCCCCAGGATGGAATCCATAATGGCCGCTGTAAAACCGGGATTCATCACATAGACCAGATAGGAAACGGTACAGGCAGCCACAAAGGAGACGGCCATCCCCCAGGGGAGCCGGCCGAGATCCCGCCGGACAAAGGACCGCATCCCCTGCAGCTGGCTTTGGAGCCCCGCCATCACTTCAGCTTCTCCAAACCGATCCTCAGCCGGGAGAGGACCTCATCCCGCCCGAGGATATGACAGATCTCCACCGCGCCGCCGGGGGTCACCGCCTTGCCGGCAGCGGCGATCCGGACCGGCCACATCAGCGTGGCGTTTTTGACCCCCAGCTGCTCCGCCAGGGACACCAGACCTTCGTGGATGGCCTCCGCCGACCAGGCCGGGAGAGCCTCCAGCATGGGAATAGCCGCCTCCAGCATCTGCTGGGAAACCTCCGGATTGGTCTTGGACTTCTTGTTGGTAAACAGCTCCGCGTCATAGTCCGGCAGGGCGTCGAAGAAGTCCACCTTTTCCGGAATGTCCGTCAGCTTCTCACACCGGGCCTGCAGGAGCCCGGCGATCTCGGCGGTATCCAGGGCCGGATTCCTGACGGCGCTGCGGATATAGGGCTCCGCCACAGCGGCAAACCGCTCCGGCTCCATGGCGCGGATATAGAGGGCGTTGAAGTGAGTCAGCTTGTCGATATCAAAAATGGCCGGGGACTTGGAAATGCCGGAGATGTCAAAGACCTCCGCCAGCTCCTGGAGGGAGAAGACCTCCCGCTCCGCCTGCTCCCCCTTGGGGCTCCAGCCCAGGAGGGCCACATAGTTCAAAATGGCCTCCGTCAGATAGCCCTGGGCCTTCAGATCCTCGTAGGAGGGGTCCCCGTGGCGCTTGGACATCTTGTGCTGCTGGTCCCGCATGACGGGGGAGCAGTGGACGTAGGTGGGTACCTCCCAGCCGAAGGCCTCGTAGAGCAGATTGTACTTGGGGGCGGAGGAGAGATACTCGCTGCCCCGAACCACGTGGGTGATCCCCATCAGGTGGTCGTCGATCACGTTGGCAAAGTTGTAGGTGGGAAGGCCGTCCCGCTTTAGAAGCACCTGATCATCCAAGGTGCTGTTTTCCACGGTGATATCGCCGAAGATGGCGTCATGGAAGGTGGTGCTGCCGCCGGCGGGGATCTTCTGGCGGATCACATAGGGCTCCCCGGCATCCACCCGGGCCTGGGCCTCCTCCGGCGTCAGGCTGCGGCAGGGGTCGGCGGCGCGGTTAAAGTCGCCGCTGTCCTCCTCGGACTCGGTCTTCTCGCAGAAGCAGTAGTAGGCGTGGCCCAGCTCCACCAGGAGCCTGGCGTACTTCCCATAGGTATCCCTCCGCTCCGACTGGATATACGGCGCCACCGGGCCCCCAACATCCGGGCCCTCGTCATGGGTGAGACCGCACTCAGCCATCGTCCGGTAGATTACCTCCGTGGCGCCCTCCACCTGGCGCTCCTGATCGGTGTCCTCAATGCGCAGGATAAACGTCCCGCCGGCATTCCGGGCGATGAGCCAGGTATACAGCGCCGTGCGGAGATTGCCCACATGCATATAGCCGGTAGGAGAGGGGGCGAAGCGCGTGCGCACCTTCCCGTGGGGGATTTTCGCCTCCATCTCCTCAAAATAGGTCCTGTCCAATGCCATTTTGATCCATCCTCCATAGCGGATTTTCTGTTTGTCCCCTTATTATACTGGTTTCCCGACGGTTTGACAAGCACTATTGTGGCGGAGAAACGGTCAGGCTTGTCAATTCTTGGGATCAGTCCTTGCACTTTCCAAACCCCTGTGATACAATAATATGACTTGTTATGGAAACCACCACTGTGTGAGAAAGATAAGGAGCAGAGTGAATATGGAAGAGAAGAAGGTTATGCTCTCCGGGATCCAGCCCAGCGGAGATTTACACCTCGGCAACTATCTGGGGGCCATCAAAAACTGGGGGGCCAGGTCTGAGGAATTTGACTGCTATTACTTTATGGCGGACATGCATACCATCACTGTTCGGCAGAACCCGGCGGACCTGCGCCGGAGGACCCTGGAGCAGCTGGCCCAGTATATCGCCTGCGGGCTGGACCCGGAGAAGAACACTCTCTTCATCCAGTCCCACGTCCCCGCCCATGCGGAGCTGGGCTGGGTGCTCAACTGTTATACCATGTTCGGCGAGCTGAGCCGCATGACCCAGTTCAAGGACAAGTCCGCCAAGCACAAGGACAACATCAACGGCGGCCTTTTCACCTATCCCTGCCTGATGGCGGCGGATATTCTCCTCTATCAGCCGGACTACGTCCCGGTAGGGGAGGACCAGAAGCAGCACTGCGAGCTGACAAGAGATGTGGCCCAGCGCTTCAACCACATCTACGGGGATGTGTTCAAGATCCCGGAGCCCTATATCCCCAAGGCCGGCGCCCGGATCATGGGGCTGACCACGCCGGACAGCAAGATGAGCAAATCCATTCCTGAGGGCTGCGTGTTCCTGATGGAGAAGCCGGAGGACATCCAGCGGAAGTTCAAGCGGGCCATTACCGACAGCGACACCGAACGCTGCGTCCGCTACGACCCGGCGGCAAAGCCCGGTGTTTCCAATCTGATGAACATTTACTCCGCCGTCACAGGGAAGACCATGGAGGAGATCGAGGCGGAGTTTGACGGCAAGGGGTACGGCGCCTTCAAGCCCGCTGTCGGGGACGCGGTGATCGAAACCCTCCGGCCCATCCGGGAGGAGGCCTCCCGCATTTTGGCAGACAAGGCCTACCTGGAGTCGGTGTACAAGAAGGGGGCGGAGAAGGCCTCCTACGTGGCGGGCAAGACGCTGCGGAAGGTGTATAAGAAGATCGGCTTTGTAGCCAGATAGAGGCGGGGCAGGGAAACATGATCAATCAGGACCTCATTGTGACGGTTATGCTGGCGCTGGTGGTGGCGCTGGCTATCAGCTTTGCTGCCACGCCGCTGGTCCGGCGGCTGGCCTTTGTCATCGGCGCGGTGGACGTGCCACGGGACAACCGCCGGATGCACAAGGTGCCCATCCCGCGCCTGGGCGGCCTTGCGATTTTTCTCGGCTTTATGGTCAGTGTTCTGATCTTCGCGGAGATTGACACGGAGATGCAGGGCATCCTGATCGGCGCGGTCATCATCGTGATTCTCGGCGTGATCGACGACATCAAGTCCCTGCCCGCCAAGCTGAAGCTGGTGGTGCAGATCTGCGCGGCCCTGTGCGCCGTGCTCCACGGGGTGGCGATCCAGGTGATCAACAACCCCAATATTTTCAGCGACAACCCCTACTGGGAGCTGGGCTGGTGGAGCTATCCGATCTCCGTTATCTGGATCGTGGCGATCACCAACTCGGTAAACCTGATCGACGGGCTGGACGGCCTGGCGGACGGGGTGTCCACCATCGGGGCGCTGACCATGCTGATTCTGGCGGTAATGCTGGAGGAGTGGGAAATCTCTATTCTCTGCGGGGCACTGGTGGGCGCCTGTGTCGGCTTTATCCCCTACAACCTGAACCCGGCCAAGATCTTTATGGGGGGCACCGGTTCCACCTTCCTGGGCTTCATCCTGGCCACGGTGTCCATCCAGGGACTCTTCAAGTACTATGCGGTGATCTCCTTCCTGGTGCCCTTCATCATCCTGGGCCTGCCGATCTTTGACACCAGCTTCGCCTTCATCCGCCGGATTCTCCGGGGCCAGAGCCCTATGACGGCGGACCGCAGCCATGTCCACCACAAGCTGATCGACATGGGCATGAACCAGAAGCAGGCGGTTTCCACCCTGTATATTGTTTCCGGTGTGCTGGGCCTGTCCGCGGTGATGCTGACCACCACTTCCGCGGGAAAGGCGGCACTGTTTATCCTGGCGCTGGTCATTTGCGGCGTGGTGGCGGTGCGGGCCATTTTCCCCCACCACCCGGAAAACCATGGTAGCGAGCAGCCGCCCTCCCACCAGGGGGAAGAGGAGGAGAAGCATGAGTAATCTGCGCGTTATGAGCGTATTCGGCACCCGCCCGGAGGCCATCAAGATGGCGCCCCTGGTGCAGGAGCTGTCCCGTCGGGAGGGGATCGACTCCATCTGCTGCGTCACCGCCCAGCACCGGGAGATGCTGGATAGTGTGCTGCGGGTCTTTTCCATCCAGCCGGACTGGGACTTGGATATCATGACCCCCCGCCAGACCCTGAGTACCATCACCAGCAAGTGCCTGACCGGCATGGACGAGGCCATCGACCAGCTTCGGCCGGATCTCATTCTGGTGCATGGGGATACCTCCACCACCTTTGCCGGCGCCCTCTCCGCGTTCTACCACAAGGTCCCGGTGGGCCACGTGGAGGCGGGGCTTCGCACCTACGACAAGTACTCCCCCTATCCGGAGGAGATGAACCGCCGGCTGGTGACGGCCCTAGCGGATCTCTACTTCTGCCCCACGGAGAACAACCGGCAGAATTTGCGGCGGGAGGGGATTGAAAAAGAGATATTTGTCACCGGCAACACGGTGATTGACGCGCTGAAAACAACGGTACGAAAAGATTTTACCTTTACAACAGAACTGCTCAATCACCTCCCCTATGACAGCCGGAAGGTCATCCTGGTGACCTGCCACCGGCGGGAAAATTACGGGGAGCCCATGACCCAGATCATGACGGCCCTCCGCCGCATCACGGAGGATTTCCCGGAGGTGGAGCTGGTCTACCCGGTCCACCTGTCGCCGGTGGTGCGGGAAACTGCGGAGAAGTATCTGGGAAACCACCCCCGCATCCACCTGATCGACCCTCTGGACGCGGATGAGATGCACAATCTGATAGACCGGTGCTACATGGTGATGACGGACTCCGGCGGCCTCCAGGAGGAGGCACCGGCGCTGGGGAAGCCGGTGCTGGTCCTGCGGCGGGAAACCGAGCGGCCGGAGGCTGTGGCGGCGGGGACGGTAAAGCTGGCCGGCATCGAAGCGGAGAACATCTACCGTATGGCGGCGGAGATCCTGACCACGCCTGGCATCTATAGCGCCATGGCCCGGGCGGTGAATCCCTATGGGGACGGTTTCGCCTGCCGCCGGATCGCGGACGCGATTTTGTGGTACTTTGGAAGGGGAGAGCGGCCGGCGGATTTCCGGGGTTGATGCCTTGGGCTGGCGTACAGAAGGAGGCTTGCCGTGGAAAAAAGAAATTTGACCTATTTCATGGTGTGCTTCGGCATTCTGATCCTGGTAGTAGTCATGGTTTTTGCCCGGGGCTTTCAGCGCCGGACAAGCCATATCGAGCTTCCGGATTCTGCGGCGGACTCCTCGGAGGACGAGGGAAACGTGGACGGCGGGGAAACGGACATCCCTTTGGTGGAGGTCACAACGGAAACGGTCCAGGATGTAATTGCCACCATGGAGCGGCTGAGCACCTACGGGCGGACCATCACGGTAGAAACCTTTTGGGACGGCGGTTCCTCTTCGAGTACCGCCACAGCTTATGTACGAAATGAGCTGACCCGGCTGGATACGCCCCTGCCGGACGGCAGCGTCCGCCATCTGCTGACGGATGGCCAGGAGACCTGCATCTGGTACGACGACGCCCGGTCCTGGGCGACCTATCCCAGCGGGGGGATTTCCAGCGATCAGGAGCAGCGGATTCTCACCTATGAGGATATCCTGGCCCTGGATCCCCAGCAGATTGTCAGCGCATCCTATACCACCTACGAGGGGTATCCCTGCATCATGGTGGAAACCCGGGAGGGTGGGGAGGAGAGCCGCAATCTCTACTGGGTTTCCACGGAAACCGGGCTCTTGATCGCGGCGGAAACCTGGCAGGGGGAAACCCTGGCCTATCGGATGACCGCGCTGACCGTGGATGTGGCCATTCCGGAGGATCTCTATTTTCTTCTCCCAGATGGGAGTACCCTGGCCTAGCGGCATTTCGTCCATAGACGGACAGCAGGGAAAGGCAGAGCATCCTAGGATGCTCTGCCTTCTGTTTTGCCGGCGGCCGGATCTGGGAGAAAGCGGGGCAGGGCATTCCCCCTGCCCCCTACAGCAGCAGGAGAAGTCCCAGGGCAAAGAGAAGCTCCTCATCCTCCCCCTCGGAGAAGAGAAACAGGATCAGCAGAAGCAGGAGCAGGTCCCCGGTGTCGATTTCCTCCAGATTCAGTTTTTTCAAAACGCGCTTGAGGAATCCGCCGTCCGCCTTATCAGACCGCGGTTCCTCCCGCTTCTCCTCCCAGGAAAAGGAGGAGGAGAAGCCCTCCTGCTGCCGCTCCTCCTCCCGGCCTGGGGGAGCTTCCTGCTGGGGGATGCGCTCATAGGAGCCGTCGTCAGCGCGGATATACCGGTTATACATGGCCTATTCCCCCAGTGAACCCAAGAATCGTTTGCCCAGATGGATCAGCCGCGCCACCTGCAGGGCCTTGTCGATTTTGTCCCGGCGGCTCTCCTTCAAAAACGGCCGAAGGGCACAGAGAAGCTGCTCCCGTTCGCTGGTGCGCTGGCTGTTCAGCTCTCCCAGCAGCGGCAGAAGTTTTTGCATCATGGAGGGATCCAGGGAGCCCAGCAGGCCGCTCAGGCCGTCTGCGGAGGCTGGCGGATTTGGGGGCGCCTGAGGCGCGCTCTCCGGCGCGCTTGGCCTTTGGGGAGGCGCTTCGCCGCTCTGCTGTCCCAGGCTCTGGGCCAGGGAGGCTACCTGGGCCATGGCTTCCGGAGAGGACAGGATCGCATTCAGTTTTTCTTCAAAGTCGCCCACGATTCCGCCCTCTCCTCCCGGATATTATTTACCCTGCACTTTGGACGTGATCCGCTGTACCAGCTGCGCGCCTTCTTTGGTCTGCATCATGCCCTGGATCATTTTGGACAGATCCGCTGTGTTTCCCTGGGCAGCCGCGCCGGCGGCTTTTTTCAGCTGCTGGCTTCCGCCCTGGCTCTGCATCAGCTCCATCAGACGCTGGCCGTCAGGCGAGCGCATCAGCTGGGTGATGGCGGCCTTGTTGGCCTGCAGAAGCTGCGTCAACTCCTTGAGATTGTTGTCCACTGTGATTCCCCCTGTCGGTTTGTTACTGTAGTATATGCCCACAGGGGAGAAAATGTGAAGCCCCGGCGGAAATGCTCCGTCGGGGCTTTTGCGGGAGGTTCAGGTGTTCTGTTCCGACTGGCCCATGCCGTGGTCGCACCACTGGCGAAGGGTACAGTGCTGGCAGTCCGGCCGCCGGGCCACGCAGACGGCCCTCCCGTGGAGCACCATCCGGTGGCAGAAGGCGTTGCTCTCCTCCGGAGGGATCGCCTTCCGGAGCTGTATCTCCACCTTCAGCGGATCTTTGCTGCCGTCTGTAATCCCCAGCAGGCCGGTGATCCGGATGCAGTGGGTGTCGCAGACGTATCCCTCCTTGCCGTAGATGTCCCCCAGGATCAGATTGGCGGTCTTCCGCCCGACCCCCGGAATCCGGAGAAGATCCTCCATATTGTCCGGAACCCGGCCGCCGAACTCCTCCAGCAGCATTTTACTGGCCGCCACAATGTCCCGGGCCTTTGCCCGCCAGAAGCCGGTGGAGTGGATGTACTGCCCGACCTCGTCCACATCCGCCTGGGCGAAGTCCTGCAGGGTGGGATAGCGGGCAAAGAGGGCTGGGGTAACCAGATTGACCCGGGCGTCGGTGCACTGGGCCGCCAGCCGCACGGAGAAGAGAAGCTCATAGGCCTTCTCCGGGTCATATTCCAGGGAGCACTCCGCCCCCGGATACAGGTTCTTCAGCTCCGCGATGATTTTCCCAATGGTTTCCTGATCTTTCATCATCTCACCTCTTCCGTAGTCCCTCCATCATAACACACTCTTCGCCAAAATTCGAGGAAAAAATATGTGCAAAGGAGAAAAAGTGTGGTACAATCATGGTACGCTGTTTTTAGAGGAGGGATTTCTGTGGAACAGCCGCTGGCGGACCGGATTCGTCCGGAAACATTAGATGACGTGGTGGGGC
>CAJFVK010000077.1 GCA_904420435.1 uncultured Oscillospiraceae bacterium | reverse complement strand
TCTCCGGGGACGGCGATCATGTCCAGGCCCACGGAGCACACGCAGGTCATGGCCTCCAGCTTGTCGATGGTCAGAGTTCCCTCCCGGGCGGCGGCGATCATGCCCTCGTCCTCACTGACGGGGATGAAGGCCCCGGAGAGGCCGCCCACGTGGCCGCTGGCCATGACGCCGCCCTTCTTCACCGCGTCGTTTAAGAGGGCCAGGGCGGCGGTGGTGCCGTGGGTGCCGCAGACCTCCAGGCCCATCTCCTCCAGAATCCGGGCCACGCTGTCGCCGATGGCGGGGGTGGGGGCCAGGCTGAGATCCACGATGCCGAAGGGTACGTGCAGGCGGCTGCTGGCCTCCTGGGCCACCAGCTGGCCCATGCGGGTCACCTGGAAGGCGGTCTTTTTGACGGTTTCCGCCACTACGTCGAAGGGGGCGCCCTTCACCCCCTGGAGGGCGTGGTAGACCACGCCGGGGCCGGACACGCCCACATTGATGACGCACTCCGCCTCCCCCACCCCGTGGAAGGCGCCGGCCATGAAGGGGTTGTCCTCCACCGCGTTGGCGAACACCACCAGCTTGGCGCAGCCCAGGCCCTGGCGGTCCGCGGTCCGCTCCGCCGTGGCCTTGATGATCCGGCCCATCTCCGCCACCGCATCCATGTTGATGCCAGCCCGGGTGGAGCCCACGTTCACCGAGGAGCAGACGAACTCCGTTTCCGCCAGGGCCTGGGGAATGGAGGCGATCAGCTTCCGGTCCCCGGAGGTGAAGCCCTTCTGCACCAGGGCGGAGTAGCCGCCGATGAAATTGACGCCGCAGGTTTTGGCAGCCCGGTCCATGGTCAGGGCGAAGGGTACGTAGTCCGCCGTGCCGCAGGACTCCGCCACCATGGCCATGGGGGTCACGGAGATCCGCTTGTTCACAATGGGGATGCCGAACTCCCGCTCAATGGCCTCCCCGGTGGCCACCAGCTTCTCCGCCTTGGAGCAGATCTTGTCGTAGATTTTGCCGCAGCAGGCCTTCACCTCCGGGTGGGCGCAGTCCCGCAGGGAGATGCCCATGGTGATGGTCCGAATGTCCAGATGCTGCTTGTCGATCATCTCGATGGTTTCCAGGATACTTTTCTGGTTGAGCATAGAGAGGAACCTCGTTTCTTTCATGTTAAGGAATCGTCGCGTCATTTTTCCGAGGACATGTGCCTCGGAAAAATACCTTGACTCAGCCGCCTTGGGCGGCGCCACCAGTGACGGCGGTCACTGGTGAGGGGGATTCTCAAGGGGGAGCCCGCTCCCCCTTGAATCATGGAAGGACATGCGCCTCGGAAAAACACCCTGACCCGTGCGCCTTGGGCGCACACACCAGTCCGCAGACTGGTGAGGGGGAATCCAAAGGGGGGACAAGTCTCCCCTTTGCTACTGTCCGGAGCAGGACATGCGCCTGCGCAGGACTCCGCTGCCCCTGGCCGCAGTCGGCCAGGACCGCCTTTGCCGTGCAAAGGCGAGGGGGTTATCGCGGAAGCTGTGCCGCACCGCGGCGCGGCTCCCGCGTATCTAAGGGGGACGACGTCCCCCTTAGAGGTTTTTTATAGCTTGTGCATGGCGTCGAAGATGTCCTCCCGCTGGACCCGGATGGACAGGCTCCGCTGGGTCCCGTAGTCCGCCATCACCCGGACCAGGGTGTCGAAATCCGTGGTCAGGTCCGATACGTCCACCACCATGGTCATGGTGAAGTATCCCTGGAGCACCGTCTGGGTGATGTCCAGAATGTTCACGTTGTAGTTGGCCAGGTGGGTGCATACCCCGCCGATGATCCCGACGCAGTCCTTGCCGATGACAGTGACAATGGCTCTCATTTCTTCTCTTCTCCTTTTTCGTTCAGTTGATCCAGGGTCAGGCCGAAGGCCTGACTGAAATGCTCCTCAAAATACCGCAGCTCCGGCAGGTCCATCTGCTCCAGCAGGGCGTGGGTTTCCCGGGCGGCGTCGGCGAAGTCGTTGTTGCCCGCGGCCATCTCCTCCACGCACTTGATGTAGGCCGCCAGCTTGTCCGCCGCCTTCACCAGGACTTTCACCTGGGGGTCCTCCTCCCGGAACAGGGGGCGGTAAGCCCCGGCCATCTCCTCCGGCAGCATCCCCAGCAGCTTGTCCGCCGCCACGGACTCCACCTGGCGGTAGGCGTCCAGGATGGCGGGATTGTAGTACTTGATGGGGGTGGGCAGGTCCCCGGTGAAGATCTCCGTGGCATCGTGGAACAGGGCCGCCGCCGCGCAGGCGTTGGGATCGCAGGGGACCCCCAGCACGTCCCGGCGGATCACCGCCAGGGCGTGGGCCAGCACGGCCACCATGTGGCTGTGCTCCTGGATGTTCTCCGGGATGCTGTTGCGCATGAGGGACCACCGGTCCACGTACTTCATCCGGGAGATGTAGGCAAAAAAGTGGCTCATCGCTTCTCTCCTTTCGGCCCGCCAAGAGCGGGCGCAGGCCGCCAGACGCGGCGTCAGGGGCGCTCCGCCAGCTCCCCCAGGAGCACCTCCCCGTCGCTTCCGGTCAGACGGACGGGGAGGGTCCGGTTGTGGAGCTGCTCTCCCGCCGCCTCCACGATCATGTAGTTGGGGGCGTGGCCCCGCCAGAGGCCGTCCGCCCCGGTTTCCTCAAAGAGCACCGGCACCGTCCGCCCCACCCACTGCTCCAGGTAGGCCCGGTGGAGGGTCCGGGCGGTCTGTCCGGCCCGGGCGGCCCGCTCCTCCTTGATGGCCTTTGGCACCTGCTCCATCCTGGCCGCCGGGGTGCCCGGACGGATGGAGTAGGGGAACACGTGGATCTCCGCCAGGCCGCAGTCCTCCACAAAGCGGAGGGAGGCGGCAAACTCCTCCTCCGTCTCCCCGGGAAAGCCCACGATCAGGTCCGTGGTGATGGCGGGGGTGTCGAAGAAGCGGCGGAGCAGGTCCACGCTCTGGCGGTACCGGGCGGCGTCGTACTTTCGGTTCATCCGCCGGAGCACGCTGTCGCACCCGCTCTGGAGGGACAGGTGGAAGTGGGGGCACAGCTGGGGCAGGGCCGCGGCCCGGCGGCAGAAGTCCTCGGTGATGGTCCGGGGCTCCAGGGACCCCAGCCGCAGCCGCAGCTGGGGCGGCAGGGTCCGGCTCAGGGCCTCCAGCAGGTCGATCAGACTCTCTCCGCCGGGGAGGTCCTGGCCCCAGGAGGAGATCTCGATCCCCGTGAGGACGATCTCCCGGTAGCCCGCCTCCGCCAGCCGGGCGGCGGCCGCCGCCGCATCGGAAAGGGGCAGGGAGCGGACCGGCCCCCGGGCGTAGGGGATGATGCAGTAGGTGCAGAAGTTCCGGCACCCGTCCTCGATCTTCAGCATGGCCCGGGTGCGGCCATCCAGGCCGCCGGCGGGAAGGTGCTCAAACTCCCGGCGGCGGAGGGCGTCGTCCAGGGAGGTGATGGGCCGCCGGGCCTCCAGCTCCTCCTCCAGAAGGGCGAGAAAGCCCAGCCGGTCCCCGGTGCCGGCCACCAGGTCCACCGGCAGCCGGGCCAGATCCTCCGGGTGGGTCTGGCTGTAGCAGCCGCAGACCGCCACCACCGCCTCCGGAGCCTGCTTCCGGGCCCGGCGGATCATCTGCCGGGACTTCTTGTCGCTGACGGCGGTGACGGTGCAGGTGTTGATGATGTAGGCGTCAGCCGGGCCGTCAAAGGGCACCAGGGTGTGGCCACGGGCGGCGAGCAGCTGCTCCATGGCCTGGGTTTCATACTGGTTGACCTTGCAGCCCAAGGTATAGATGGCGATCTTCAGCGGATATGCCCCCTTGCTTTTTGGAAAATGAGCGGATATAATCGGAATACATTAACTTTTATATTATATCTGGTTTCTGCCCCTCTGGCAAGGGGAGACGCAAGAAACGATCGCGGGATGGAGGGAGCGGCGATGCACTATTTGGATTACGCCGCCACCACGCCGGTGGAGCCGGCGGTGGCGGAGGAGATGGTCCGGGTGATGACGGAGGGGTTCGGCAACCCCTCGGCCCAGTATGCCCTGGGACGGGCCGCCCGGGACCGGCTGGAGGCGGACCGGCAGGTGCTGGCCCGGGCCCTGGACTGCCGGCGGGAGCAGGTGGTGTTCACCTCCTGCGGCACCGAGGGGGACAACTGGGCCATCCGCGCCGCCCTGTGGCAGAACCGGCGGGTGGGGAAGCACATTGTCACCACGGCGGTGGAGCACAGCGCGGTGCTGGAGACCCTGAGGGCCCTGGAGGGGGAGGGATACACGGTGACCCGCCTCCGGCCGGACAGCCAGGGGAACATCTCCGCCGCCCAGGTGCTGGAGGCGGTCCGGGAGGACACGGCCCTGGTCACCGTCATGCTGGTGAACAATGAAACCGGGAACCGCTACCCGGTGGAGGAGATCGCCGCCGGGCTCCGGGGCCGTCCGGCCCTGCTCCACACGGACGCGGTCCAGGGCTTTCTGAAGGTGCCCTTCTCCGCCAGGACCCTGGGGGCGGACTTCATCACCGTGTCCGGCCACAAGCTGGGGGCCCCCAAGGGGGTGGGCGCCCTGTACATCGGCGGCCGGGCGGCCAACACCCGGCCCCTGCTCTGCGGCGGCGGCCAGGAGCGGGGCCTCCGCTCGGGCACCGAGGCCACCGCCCAGATTGCCGGCTTCGCCAGGGCGGTGTCCCTGTGGCTGGAGCAGGGGGAGGAGCGCCGGGCCCATCTGGCCTGGTGCCGGGACTACGCCCGGCAGCGCCTGGGGGAGATCGAGGGCCTGACCTTTGTGGGCCAGGCCCAGGCGCCCCACATCCTATCCGTGTCCCTGCCGGGCTACCCCAGCCAGAACATCGTCACCGACCTGGGGGAGCAGGGGATCTATGTTTCTGCCGGCTCCGCCTGCCACAAGGGGAAGCTGAGCCATGTGCTCAGCGCCATGGGCCTGCCCAAGCGGACTGCCGCCGGCACCGTCCGGTTGAGCTTCGGACCGGCCACCACCCGGGAGGATATCGACGCCGCGGCGGAGGCCCTGGACCGGCACCGGCAGATGCGGTTCCCCATGCTGTGACGCCTCCGACCCTGCTGCCAATCAGAAAAATCCTGCGGAAGGGATCTCCCCTCCGCAGGATTTTTTTGTATTTCGATGGGAAGTTTGAACAGCCCTACAGACCCAGCAGCAAGGTGGCGAACTGGAAGTAGATCAAAAGGCTCAGCACGTCCACGATGGTGGTGATGAAGGGGCTGGCCATGACCGCCGGGTCCAGGCCGATTTTTTCCGCCAGCAGGGGCAGCACGCAGCCCACCACCTTGGCGCAGAACACGGTGCAGACCAGCGTCAGGCAGATCACCAGGGCCACCACCAATGTCACATCCTCGTTCCCCATGAGCCAGCGGTCCACGATCAGGAGCTTGAGGAAGTTGGCGCAGGCCAGGATGACGCCGCAGACCACCGACACCCGGCTCTCCTTCCACACCACGGCGGGCAGGTCCCCAAAGTCGATCTCATTGAGGCTCAGGGCGCGGATCACCGCCACGCTGCTCTGGGAGCCGCTGTTGCCGCCGGTGCCGGTGAGCATGGGGATGAAGCCGATGAGGACCGAATAGGCGGCCAGGGAGTCCTCAAAGCGGTTGATGACAATGCCGGACAGGGTGGCGGACAGCATCAGCAGCAGCAGCCAGGGGATGCGGCTTTTCACCGTTTCCAGCACCCCCGCGCGGAGATAGGGCTTCTCCGTGGGCAGTATGGCGGCCATCTTCTCGATGTCCTCCGTGGCCTCCTCCTCCATGACGTCCATGGCGTCGTCGAAGGTGACGATGCCCACCAGCCGGTTCTCCGTGTCCACCACCGGCAGGGCGATGAAGCCGTAGCGGTTGAAGTCCTGGGCCACATCCTCCTTGTCCTCCAGGGTGTTGACGGAAACCACGTTGGGGTCCATAATGTCGGCGATGATGTCGTCCTCGTCGCTGAGGAGCAGGGTGCGGATGGACACGATGCCCAGGAGCTTCCGGTTGGGGTCGGTCACATAGCAGATGTTGATGGTCTCCTTGTCCGTGCCGGTCCGGCGGATGCGCTTGATGGCGTCCCCCACGGTCAGGTCCTTCTTCAGGTCCACAAACTCCGTGGTCATAATGGAGCCGGCGGAGTCCTCGGGATACTTCAGAATCTCGTTGATGCTCTTGCGCATCTCCGGGTCCGCGTGGCGGAGGATCCGCTTGACCACATTGGCGGGCATCTCCTCCACGATGTCCACCGTGTCGTCCACGTACAGCTCGTCCAGGACCTCCTTCAGCTCCGTGTCGGAGAAGCTCTTGATCAGCAGCTCCTGGAGGTCCGAGTCCATCTCCACAAAGGTTTCCGCCGCCAGCTCCTTGGGCAGCAGCCGGTAGAGCAGGGGGAGCCGGTCCTCGGGAAGCTCGCTGAGGACCTGGGCGATGTCCGCCGGCTCCAGGCGGATCAGAATATCCCGCAGCTGGGGCCATTGTCTTCGCTCCACCAGATCCTCAATCTGCTCCTGAAAGGCCTCGTTATCAATGTCCAACATGATTTGGCTCCTCCTTTCCCTGATACTATGCCCCAAAGCGGCGGGCGGCTATCCCGATTCCGGGACGGAAAGCGCCCCGGCGGCGGCAAAAAATCCGCAGCCGCGGCGCATCCATTCTCGGTAAGCGCCGGCGGCTGCGGAATCACACAGTCCCAACAAAAGGAAACGGACCTACTGGGCTGGTCCAGCCACCGTTCAAGCTTTAGCATCACAGGGCGGTGAAATCGCATTAGGCGATGCCTTGCTGTTCGACATAACCTGCTCAAACCATCTCGCCGTGTCTCCACGGGTGCGCGGCAGCGATCCATATCCCTGTGGTAGCCTTACCTACCGGAATGATACCATTTTACGGTACCATATTATGCCATTTTTCCCGGCCTGTCAACGGTTCCCGTGTTATTTTTCCGTAAAATGCCGCCGGGAGGGGGGCCCGGCGGCGGAGGGGCGCTACAGGGCCTCGATGAAACGGGCGAAGGCGGAGCGCCCCGGCTTGGTGCAGGGGAATACCCCCGCGTGGACCAGGCCCTGGGTGAAGGCCAGGCCCACCTCCCGGCGGAGGATCTCCCCGGCGTTCTCCGATGTGAACCGGTACCGGCGGCGCAGCTCCGCCGCCCAGTCGGCGTGGGGGGCGGTCAGGGGATCGGTCAGCAGGTTCCCGCCGGAAACCAGGGCTTCCTCCACCGCCTGGAGCTCCCGCTTCAGCCGGGGGGGCAGAATGGCCAGGCCCATGACCTCGATCAGGCCGATGGTTTCCCGCTTGATGTGGTGGATCTCCTGGTGGGGGTGGAAGAGGCCCAGGGGGTGCTCCGGCGTGGTCAGGTTGTTGCGCAGGGCCAGGTCCAGCTCGTAGGCATCTCCCCGCCGCCGGGCGATGGGGGTGACGGTGTTGTGGGGCTCGCCCCCGGTCCTGGCGAAGATCATGGCCCCGGGGTCGCTGTAGCCCCGCCACACGTCCAGGATGTGGTCTGCCAGCAGGGCCACCTGCTCCGGATCCTCGCTCCGCAGGCGGATCACCGACAGGGGCCACCGGAGGATGGCGGCGGACACCTGGGGGAAGCCCTCCACCCGGAAGGTCCGCTCCTCCTCGGCCCGCTCCATGGGGAAGGTGTAGCGCCCCCCCTGGAAGTGGTCGTGGGTCTGGATGGACCCCCCCACGATGGGCAGGTCGCTGTTGCTGCCCATGAAGTAGTGGGGGAACTGGGTGACGAAGTCCAGCAGGCGGCGGAAGGTTTCGTGGGTGATGGCCATGGGCCGGTGGGCTTCACTGAGGAGGATGCAGTGCTCGTTGAAGTAGACATAGGGGGAGTACTGGAGGTACCACCTCTCCCCAGCCACCGTCAGGGGGATGACCCGGTGGTTCTGCCGGGCGGGATGCCCCGGCCGGCCGGCGTAACCCTCGTTCTCCGGGCACAGGGCGCAGAGGGGATAGTTGTGATTTTCCGCGTAGCGGGCCGCGGCGGCGGCCTTGGGGTCCTTCTCCGGCTTGGAGAGGTTGATGGAGATGTCGATCTGGCCGAAGGCCGTGTCCACGGACCAGTGGAGGTCCCGGGCGATCCGGTCCCGCCGGATGTAGTTGGTGTCGCCGCTGAGGGTGTAGAACCAGTCGGTGGCCGCCTGGGGGGAGTCCTGGTACAGCCGGAAGAAGGTCTGGCGCACCGCGGCCGGGCGGGGGGTGAGGGCCCCCATGAGGGCAGTGTCGAACCGGTCCCGGCTCTCCTGGTCCTCCTGGCAGACGCCGCGGGAAACGGCGCTGTCCGTCAGGGCGGAGAGGATCTCCGCCAGGGGCGGCTCCGCCTCGGCTGCCGCGGGCGCCTGGCCGGGGGCGTCCAGCCCCAGAATGGCGAGAAGGCTGTTCCGGGCCCAGACCAGGTCGTCCTCCTCAATGAGCTTTTTTTGCAAACCATATCGTAAAAGGGCGTCAAGCATAACAAATCTCCCTGAAAGGCTAAGAAATCAAGGTACAGGTGCCGCTGCTGCGGAAGGAGAGCACATGGCAGCTGCCGGGGCCGGAGATCCGCTCCATCATCCGCCGGAAGGTGTCCAGCCGGCGGAGGGGCACAAAGGCCTGGATGGTGCCGGCAAAGCCGCCCCCGTGGACCCGGCAGGCCCCCTCCCGGCCCAGCAGCTGCTCCGCCGCGGCCAGGAGCACGCCGAGCCCCTGGTTTTTGGGGTCCCGGCAGGTGGATACGTTCTGCAGGAACATCCAGGAGGAGCGGCCCGACTGGCGGACCAGCTCCAGAAAGGCGTCCATATCCCGGCTCTGCACCGCCTGGAGCTCCTGCTCCACGATGCTGTTTTCCGTGTAGTAGTGGATGGCCCGGAGCACGGCCCGGTCCCCGCAGGACTCCCGGACCGCCGCCAGGTTGGCGTAGAAGGCTGTGGGGGTCACCTCCCCCAGGACCTTGCGGCCGAAGCAGGCGGCCACCTCCCCCATCTCCTGGGGGATGGCGGCGTACTCCGTGTGGAGCCCCGCGTGGCTGACGCCGCTGTCCACAATGCACAGGGCGTATCCCGCCTGGTGGAGGTCGAAGTCCACCTGGCGGATGGCGGGGGCCTCCGGCTGGGCGAAGTCGATGGCGATGACGCCGCCGGTGGCGCAGGCCAGCTGGTCCATGAGGCCGCAGGGCTTCCCGTAGTAGGCGTTCTCCGCGTACTGGCCCACCTGGGCCAGCTCCGTGGCGCTCAGGGCGCCGCCGCAGTAGAGGTGGTTCAAGATGGTGGCCACCAGCACCTCAAAGGTGGCGGAGGAGCTCAGGCCGCTGCCCCGGAGGACCTCGGTGGTGGTGTAGGCGTCAAAGCCACCCACCGGATAGCCCAGGTCGCTGATCCGGGCCGCCACCCCCCGGACCAGGGCCGTGGAGTGGCCCAGCTCCCCGGCCACAGGGGCCAGGCTCCCCAGGTCCACCTCGCACATCCGGTGGTGCTGGGACTGGATGCGGATGATCCCCGTGTCCGTGGGGCACACGCAGGCGATGGTGTCCAGGTTGACGCTGGACGCCAGGGCCAGGCCATGCTGGTGGTCCGTGTGGTTGCCGCCGATCTCCGTGCGGCCGGGGGTGGAGAAGAGGGCGGCGCTCCGGCCGCCGTCCTGCCCAAAGACATCATAAAAGCCGCGCAGCAGCGCGGAAAGCCGCCCGGTGGACCGGGTAGCGTCGGCGCCGTAGACGCGGCTGAGCTCCTGGTGATACGCTCCTTCGAGAAGGCCCTGTTCCAAATCCATCAGCTTGCGCAATGGCTCCCCCTCCTTATTCCCGATCAGCCGCTTCCCCGCGCCGGCAGCCGGCCCAGAGATCCTGCCCGGCGGCTCGTATCACTATTGTATCACATCCATTGGGGCGGCGCAACCGATTTTTGGTAATCTATTCCAGAAAAAGAGAAGGAGGACAGGGAGATTTTGGTGAATCTATCGGCGCACCGGCCGGATGTGCCGGAGAAGCCGCGCAAAAGCAGCGGTATTGGCGCAGGCTGCTGAAAAAACAGCAGGCTTTTTGACCGCTTAAGCCGGGGAGCCGGGACCGCCCGCTGGACGGCCCGGCTCCCCGGAAGGCGCAACGCATATGGACAGGCCGGCGCCCGCCGCCGGAGGGTCAGCCCTCGCCGCCGGACAGGGCGGCCTTGAGCCGGCAGGCCACCGCGTCCAGGAACTCCTCGGAGGTGACCGCTGTGGCCTGGAAGCCCGGCTCCACCAGGCCCACCAGGTCCTTTGTCATGATCCCGGCGTTCAGCGTGTCGTAGCAGGCGCTCTCCAGGGCCTGGCCGAACCCCACCAGATCCCCGAGGCCGTCCAGCTCTCCCCGGCGCTTCAGCGCCCCGGTCCAGGCGAAGATGGTGGCCATGGGGTTGGTGGAGGTCTTCTCCCCCTTCAGGTGGCGGTAGTAGTGCTGGGTGACGGTGCCGTGGGCGGCTTCGAACTCCATGGTGCCGTCCGGGGCCACCAGGACGCTGGTCATCATGGCCAGAGAGCCGAAGGCGGTGGACACCATGTCGCTCATCACGTCCCCGTCGTAGTTCTTGCAGGCCCAGATGTAGCCCCCCTCGCTGCGGATCACCCGGGCCACCGCGTCGTCGATGAGGGTGTAGAAGTAGGTGAGGCCCAGCTCCTGGAACTGCGCCTTATAGGTCCTCTCGTACTCCTCCTCGAAGATCTTCTTGAACTCCCCGTCGTAGATCTTGGCGATGGTGTCCTTGGTGGAGAACCACAGGTCCTGCTTGGTGTCGATGGCGTACTGGAAGCAGGCCCGGGCGAAGGAGCGGATGGAGCTGTCCTTGTTGTGGGCCCCCTGCCACACGGCGGGGCCGTCCACCTTCTGGACCAGGACGGTCTTCTCCTCGCCGCTCTCCCCCCGGAAGGTCATGGTGCACTCGCCGGGCTCGGTGGTGGCGAAGTCCACGCTCTTGTAGATGTCGCCGTAGGCGTGGCGGGCGATGGTGATGGGCTTTTTCCAGTTTTTCACCACGGGCCTGATGGCGTCGATGGTGATGGGGGTCCGGAACACCGTGCCGTCCAGGATGGAGCGGATGGTGGCGTTGGGGCTCTTCCACATCTCGGTGAGCTGAGGGTACTCCTCCATCCGCTGGCGGTTGGGGGTGATGGTGGCGCACTTCACCGCCACGCCGTACTTCCTGGTGGCGTTGGCCGCGTCCACGGTCACCTGGTCTTTCGTGTCGTTCCGGTGGAGGAGCCCCAGGTCGTAGTACTCGGTCCTCAGGTCCACAAAGGGAGCGATCAGCTTGTCCTTGATCATCTGCCAGAGGATGCGGGTCATCTCGTCCCCGTCCATCTCCACCAGGGGGGTGGTCATCTTGATTTTATCCATGGAAACCTCCGAATGTTTCTGTGTTGTCCGCCGTCCGGCGGAGCCGGACGATTTTCGATCATTTTCGGCAGGACACGCGCCTGCCGAAAATACTTTGACCTGTGCGCCTTGGGCGCACACACCAGTCCGCAGACTGGTGGTGGGGGGTCTAAGGGG
>CAJFVK010000076.1 GCA_904420435.1 uncultured Oscillospiraceae bacterium | reverse complement strand
TCCACGGCGGCGCGGCCTGGCACAATATGGTGCTGCCCCTGTAGGGGCGCGGCGTCCGGGCTCTCCCCGGGCGCCTTTCCTGTTTTTCAGCCGGGGCGGATTCTTGACAAAAAGCCGCCCTTTGTGGATAATGGAACTATCTCTTCAGGGATGGAGGTGCCCCTAATGAAGCAGTGTATGGACGCGGAGAATCTCCACCGCAGGCTGAAAAAGATCATCGGGCAGGTCCAGGCCATCGACCGGATGGTGGACGAGGACGTGCCCTGCGAGGACATCCTCTCCCAGATCAACGCCGCCAAGTCCGCCCTCCACAGGGTGGGACAGGTGGTGCTGGAGGGCCATATCCAGCACTGTGTCCGGGACGGCATCCAGCACGGGGACGCGGACAAGACCATCGAGAGCTTCACCAAGGCTGTGGAGCGGTTCGCCAATATGACCTGAGCGCAGGTGTCAGGGGGACGGCATAGGCCGTTCCCCTTTTTACTTAGAGTGCGGGAGTGGGAAACCGGGAGGCGGCCCTTGACAACGTATACCCCTATGGGTATAATATACCCATACCCCCATAGGTATAAATTGGAAAGGACGGTTCCCATGGAAAGAATAGAACGCCTTTTGGAGTGGGGCGGCGTCAAAAGGGAGATCGCCTGCCTGGCAATCTCCGGCATCGCCCTGCTCATCAGCATCTTCGATCTCCTGCCCTGGCTGCCCTTTGACGCCGCCTGGGCGGCCATCATCCTCTGCGGCGTCCCCATCGTCCTGGAGGCGGTCATCGGCCTGGTGACGGCCTTTGACATCAAGGCCGACGTGCTGGTGTCCATCGCCCTCATCGCCTCGGTGCTGATCGGGGAGGACTTCGCCGCCGGCGAGGTGGCCTTCATCATGCAGCTGGGGGGCCTGCTGGAGGATCTGACCGTGGCAAAGGCCAGGGCGGGCATTGAGAAGCTGGTGCACCTGACCCCCCGGACCGCCCGGCGGCTCCGAAGCGGCGGGGAGGAGGTCATTCCCGCCGGGGAGGTGGGCGTGGGGGATGTGCTCCGGGTCCTGCCCGGGGAAACGGTGCCCGTGGACGGGGTGATCCTCACCGGACAGACCTCCATCAACCAGGCGGTGATGACCGGGGAGTCCCTGCCCGTGGACAAGGGGCCGGGGGACCAGGTATCCAGCGGCACGGTGAACCAGTTCGGCTCCTTTGACATGGAGGCCACCCGGGTGGGGGAGGACAGCTCCATCCAGCGGATGATCCGCCTGGTCCAGTCCGCCGACGCGGGCAAGGCGAAGATTGTGGGCCTGGCGGACCGGTGGGCCACCTGGATCGTGGTGATCGCCCTGGCCGCTGCGGCCCTGACCTTTGTGTTCACCCATGAGATCATCCGCTCGGTGACCATCCTGGTGGTGTTCTGCCCCTGCGCCCTGGTGCTGGCTACCCCCACGGCCATCATGGCCGCCATCGGCAATGCTACCCGCCACGGCCTGCTGGTCCGGGAGGGGGACGCCCTGGAGCGGCTGGCGTCGGTGGACCGCATCGCCTTTGACAAGACCGGCACCCTGACCTACGGGACCCCCCGGGTGGCGGCGGTGGAGAGCCTTCTGCCCGGCCTCGGCCGAGAGGACCTGTACCGGCTGGCGGCGGGGGCCGAGCGGCGCTCGGAGCACCCCCTGGGCAGGGCGGTGGTAGCCGGCTGCCGGGCCGACACCGGCGGGGAGATCCCGGAGCCGGCGGACTTTGAGATGCTGCCGGGCCGGGGCGTCCGGGCCCTGGTGGAGGGCCGGGAGGTCCTGGCGGGCAACCTGGAGCTGATGGCGGAGAAACAGGTGTCCGGCCGGGAGGCTGCCTCGGCGGCGGAGCTGCACCTGGCGGAGGGCTGCTCGGTGATCTACGTGGCCCTGGACGGCGTCCTGGCGGGGCTCCTTGCCCTGTCGGACACCCTGCGGGAAGATGCGGCGGCGGTGATCGCCGGGGTGGAGGAGGCCGGCGTCACGCCGGTGCTCCTCACCGGGGACCACGAAAATGCCGCCCGGCACATCGCCGGGGCCCTGGGGATCCGGGAGGTCCGGGCCGGGTGCCTGCCGGAGGACAAGCTGGACTGGATCGACCAGAGCCAGCGCTCAGGCCGGCAGGTGTGCATGATCGGCGACGGCATCAACGACGCGCCGGCCCTGAAAAAGGCCTATGTGGGTGTCGCCATGGGGGGCGTGGGCAGCGACATCGCCGTGGACGCGGCGGACATCGCCCTGGTCAGCGACGACATCCAGGAGCTGCCCCACCTGCTGCGGCTGTCCCGCCGGATGATGCTCACCATCAAGTGCAACATGACCTTCTCCATGGCCCTGAACTTCGCGGCGATTCTCCTGGCCATGACCGGGCGGCTGAACCCGGTGGTGGGGGCCCTGGTCCACAACGCCGGCTCCGTGCTGGTGATCCTCAACTCCGCCCTGCTGCTGAAGTGGCGGAAAAAGGGGCCCGCCGCAAAATAGGATTTTGAAAAAGCGGGGCGACGAAGAAGCTCCGGAGGATTTCCTCACGGGCAATCTTCCGGAGCTTTTCTGATGGGTGGATTTTCTGCTTGCCTCTGAGAAAGTTATGTTACAACAGACCCCTCTCAGCGTGGCAAAAGACAGGGGCTTTTTGACCGTCAGGACAGCAGGGCGGTGATGTCGGCGGCGGTAAGGCCCTCCTGGAGGGCCAGGTTCACCCCGTAACCCACCAGCTTGGCCAGCTCCCGGACCTGCCGGTCCACCTCCTTGGGGGTGACGAACAGGCGCTCCCCCCGGCGGAGGGCCTCCTCGTCCGCGGTCCCGCCGGTGAGATCCAGGGCCAGGGTGGCCGCGTCCACCACCGTGGGCACGCCGATGGACACCACCGGCACCCCCATGGTCTCCCGGTTCAGGGCCATCCGCCGGTTGCCCACCCCGCTGCCGGGGATGATGCCCGTGTCGGAGAGCTGCACCGTGGCGCACAGGCGCTCCAGACCCCGGGCGGCCAGGGCGTCGATGACGATGACCGCCCGACTCTCCGCCCGCTCCGCCAGGCCCCGGACCCACTCCGCCGACTCCAGGCCCGTGGTCCCCAGGACCCCGGCTGCCGCGGCGGCCACCGGACGGAAGCCGGGGAGGACCTCGCGGAGGTGGCGGGTCACCAGCAGGTGCTCCACCGCCAGAGGGCCGATGGCGTCCGCTGTCATGGCCCGGTTCCCAAGGCCCGCCACAAAGACCGTGCCCTCCGCCGGCAGCAGGGGGCGCAGCCCCTCCGCCAGCACCGCCGCCGCTCTCTCAAACCCCTCCGGCGGGTGGCGCAGATAGGCGTCCAGCTCTATGGTGAGATAGACCCCCGGCGGCTTTCCCAGGGCCTCCTGTCCCCGCTCGTCCAGGATCTCCACCCGGGTGACGGGGAAGCCGTCCTCCTCCCAGGTATCTGAGCGGACCCCGGCCAGCTCGCCGGCGGAGCCGGCGCGCTCCTGGGCCAGGACCCGTGCCTCCATGGCCAGGTCGGTTCGATGGTGCAGCATGGCTAGTGAACTCCTTTGCAAGCTTCTACAAGATGTTGTGTCGCACCCCTAGTTTTTGGCGGGGACAGGAAAATATACGGAAAAAAGGAAAAGAATTTGAAAAAAAGCCTTGCAAAACGGGAAATATCATGCTAAAATACATTTCTGCGTGGGAGGGCTGATCGCCCGAGCCGTAAATTCCCGACCGGAGGAGGTGTTTGGTTTGCCGAATATCAAGTCTGCTAAGAAGCGCGTTCTGGTGGCTGAGGTTCGCAATGCCCGCAACAAGGCCAACAAATCCGCCCTGAAGACCGCCATGAAGAAGTTCGAGGCTGCTGCCGCAGAAGGCAATCGCACCGAGGCCGAGGGCGCGTACAAGGCTGCTGTGAAGCTGGTTGACAAGTCCGTCAAGAAGGGCGTTCTGCACAAGAACAATGCCGCTCACAAGAAGAGCGCCATGACCCTGAAGCTCAACAGCATTGGTTAATGGAGCCAGAACAGGAAAGGACCATCTCCGGATGGTCCTTTTTGCTTTTCCCGGCGCTCCCCCCGGGGAGCGCCGGGAAAAGCCCTTTGACAGGGCCCCTGGGGCCCGATATAATGAAGAGAACGGATTGAGGATGAAAGGGAGGCTGGACAGTGGAACTCACAGAATTTTTTCACCAATATCCCCGGATCGCCCTGGCCTTCTCCGGCGGGACGGATTCCGCCTACCTGCTCTGGGCGGCCCGGGAGGCCGGGGTTCGGGTAGGGGCCTACCTGATGGCCACCCCCTTCCAGCCCGCCTTTGAGCTCGCCGACGCCCGCCGGCTGGCGGAGGAGCTGGGAGCGCCCCTGCGGGTGATCTCCTACAACGTGCTGGAGGTGCCGGAGGTGGCGGCCAACCCGCCGGACCGGTGCTACCACTGCAAGGGGGCCATGTTCCGGCAGCTCCTGGCCGCGGCGGCGGCGGACGGGTACCATGCGGTGATGGACGGCACCAACGCCTCCGACGACGCGGGGGACCGGCCGGGCATGCGGGCCCTCCGGGAGCTGGGAGTGCTCTCCCCTCTGCGGCTGTGCGGCATCACCAAGGAGGAGGTCCGCCGCCGGTCCCGGGAGGCGGGGCTCTTCACCTGGGACAAGCCCTCCTATGCCTGCCTGGCCACCCGTGTCCCCACAGGGACGGCCATCACAGCGGCGGATCTCCGCCGGGTGGAGGCGGGGGAGGAGACCCTCCGAACCTTGGGCTTCTCCGACCTGCGGCTGCGGCTCCTGCCGGGCGGGGCCCGGCTGGAGCTGCCGGGAGGGCAGCTGGAGGAGGCCGCCCGCCGTGCCGGGGAGATCCGGGCGGCCCTGGCGCCCTGGTTTGATATGGTTTTGCTGGATTTGAAAGGGAGAGAAGCCAATGGATAGAGAACACACCAGAAGCCTTTTGGAGCAGGTGGCCGCCGGCACCCTCACCGTGGACGAGGCGGTGGAGCGGCTGCGGCTGGAGCCCTTTGAGGACCTGGGCTTTGCCAAGGTGGACCACCACCGGCACCTGCGCCAGGGGACGGCGGAGGTGATCTACGGAGCGGGAAAGACCCCGGAGCAGATCATCGCCATCGCCGACGCCATGCGCCGCCAGGGGGAGGGGACCATCCTCATCACCCGGCTGAGCCAGGAGGCGGCGGACAAGGTGGGGGCGGTCCACCCCCTGGACTACCACCCCATGGGCCGGATCGGCATTGTGGGCCGGATGCCGGAGATCGACGGCATCGGCACCATCGTGGTGGCCAGCGGCGGCACCAGCGACATGATGGTGGCCGAGGAGGCGGCCCTCACCGCCCAGGCCCTGGGCAACGAGGTGCTGCGGCTCTACGACGTGGGGGTGGCGGGGATCCACCGGACACTGAGCCACGCAAAAGAGCTGATGGAGGCCCGGGTGGTGATCTCCGTGGCCGGCATGGAGGGGGCCCTGACCAGCGTGCTGGGGGGACTGGTGGACTGCCCGGTGATCGGCGTGCCCACCAGCGTGGGCTACGGGGCCGCCTTCGGGGGGCTCTCCGCCCTTCTGAGCATGCTCAACGCCTGCGCCAGCGGGGTGAGCGTGGTGAACATCGACAACGGCTTCGGCGCGGGGTATCTGGCCAGCCGCATCAACCATATGGAGGGCAAGAGATGAGAACGCTGTATATCGACTGCTCCATGGGCGCCGCCGGGGATATGCTGGGGGCGGCCCTGCTGGAGCTCCACCCGGACCGGGAGGACTTTCTCCGCCGGCTGAACGGCCTGGGCCTGCCCGGCGTGGCGGTCACCGCGGTCCCGGCGGTCCGGGGAGGCATCGCCGGGACCCACCTGTCCGTCCGGATTCGCGGGGAAGAGGAGGCGCCGGCACCGGAGGAGCACGGGGGCCACGCCCATGCCCACGGGCACCATCATGACCATGAGCATCCTCACGACCATGACCACCACGATGACCACGGGCATGAGCATGACCGCCACGAGGGCCATGACCACCATCCCCACGAGCACCACACGGTGGGGGACATCTACGCCCTGCTGGACACCCTGCCCTTAGAGGAGCCGGTCCGGGAGGACGCCCGGGCGGTGTACCGCCTGCTGGCGGAGGCGGAGGGCGCCGTCCACGGCCGGGAGATGGACCAGATCCACTTCCATGAGGTGGGCACCCTGGACGCGGTGGCGGACGTGGTGGCCGTGTGCATGCTCCTCCACGAGCTGAAGGTGGAGCGGGTGGCGGCGTCCCCGGTCCACGTGGGCTACGGCCAGGTCCGCTGCGCCCACGGGCTCCTGCCGGTGCCCGCCCCGGCCACCGCCCGGCTCCTCACCGGGATCCCCGTGGCCGCGGGGGCCGTGGAGGGGGAGCTGTGCACCCCCACCGGGGCGGCCCTGCTGCGCCGCTTTGTCCGGGAGTGGGGGCCCATGCCCCCCATGACCGTGGAGCGCTGGGGCTTCGGCATGGGCACCAAGGAGTTCCCCGGGGCGGCCAACTGCCTGCGGATGGCCCTGGGGGAGTCGGAGGCCGGTGCGGCGCGGGAGACCCTCTGGGAGCTCCGGTGCGAGATGGACGACATGACCGGGGAGGACCTGGCCTTCGCGGCGGAGGAGCTGCTGGCCGCCGGGGCCCTGGACGTGTACACCACGGCGGCAGGCATGAAGAAGGGCCGGGCGGGCCAGCTGCTCACCTGCCTGTGCCGCCGGGAGGACCGGGAGCGGATGGAGGCGCTGCTCCTGCGTCACACCACCACCCTGGGGGTTCGCAGCTGCCCCATGGAGCGGCGGATCCTGCCCCGGCGGACGGAGGTCCGCCAGACGGCCCTGGGGCCGGTGTCCTTCAAGGTCAGCGGGGAGGGGGAGCTGCGCCGGGAGAAGGCGGAGTATGAGGAGCTGGCGGCCCTCTGCCGGGCCCGCGGGATCTCCATGGCCGAGGCCAGGAAGCTGGCGGAGGGGCCTGCGGGCCCGGCCGGCGCCGGTTTCCCCGCCGGAGACGGGGAAATTGAGAAAAAATAGGAAAACGGCTGATACAGTGATCCCCAGCGGCCCTGCCGGCGCCGCGGAAGGGAACGCCGCCGGAGCGGCGGATGGAAAGGAAGTTTGACTGCTGTGAAAACCCTGCTTGCGCGCCTGCGGGACAGACAGGCGGCGTGCCTGTGGCTGCGGGTGCTCTATGTGCCCCTGTGCTTTCTCAGTTTTCTGGGAACGGGAATCTGGTTCTGGCTGATGTACACCGGGGGAAATTACCCCGACGGCTGGCTTTTGACCGCCGGCGCCTTCACCCTGGGCTGGTCCCTGATCCTGACGGCCCCGGCGGCCCTGCTGCCCCGGGTGCTGAAGCGGTGGTACATGGGTATTCTGGGGGCGGCCCTCTTTGTGCTGACGCTGACCCACGGGATCTACTTCAACATGTTCCGGAAGTTTTTCTCCTTCTATGACATGGCCTTTGCCGGGGACGGCTTCGCCTTCCTGGACCCCTCCTACCTGATGGTGCGAAAGCTCTCCGTCCTGCTGGGGCTCTTCTTCCTGGCGGTGATGCTGGCCGCCGTGGTGTTGGTGCCCCCCAGGGGGACCGGCCGGCGGTGGGAGCTGTGGACCGGCGGCGGCCTGCTGGCGGCGGGGGCCCTGATCGCGGCGGTTACCGGCGCGCTTACCCTCCGGGGCGGGGACACCATGGTCTGGGATATGTCCACGGACCCGGCGGTGGTCTACGAGAACTTCACCGACTCCAAGGCCGCCATGCGCCTGCTGGGCCTCTACCAGTACACCTTCCGGGATTTGCAGCTGGTGCTCTTTCCCGGGGGCGGGAGCCTGACGGAGGAGGAGCGGGGGGAGATCGAGGACTACGCTGCGGACCACGTCCATGAGGAGAACGAGATGACCGGGGCCTTCGCGGGGAAGAACCTGATCCTGGTCCAGCTGGAGGCCATCGACACCTGGATGCTGGACTACATGCCGAACCTCCGGAGTCTAAAGGAGCAGAGCGTCGTCTTCGCCAACCACTACACCCCCGCCTACATCACCGCCGGCACCTTCAACACGGAGTTCATGGTGAACGCGGGGCTGCTGCCCGCCTCCGGCGGCACATCGGTGAGCGTCTACACCCGCAACGCCTTCCCCAGCTCCCTGCCCAACCTCTTCCGGCAGGCGGGGTACACCGCCAACTCCTTCCACGGCAGCGACGGCAGCGTCTACAACCGGGGGGCCATCCACGAGAACCTGGGCTATGAGGCCTACCACAGCGGCAGCGACATGGGGATGGAGAACTACATGATGGACTCCCAGCTCATCGGCGCCTTTGAGGACATGACCGCCGGGGACCCCTTCTTTACCTTTATCATCACCTACTCCGGCCACGGCCCCTACGGGGAGGACAACCCCATCTTCCAGGCCCACGCCGACGAGGCCAGGGCCCAGGCCAAGCGCACCGACGGCAACTACGTCTACGCCGTGGGCCACGCCATGGAAACGGACGTCTTTGTAGGGGAGCTGATGGACGCCCTGGAGGCCTCCGGCCTGCTGGAGAACACGGTGGTGGCCTTCTACGCGGACCACTACAACTACTACATGCTCAACGACGACCTGCAGATGGACATCAAGGGCGTGGACAGCCTGGACCTGCTCCAGCACACGGACTTCTTCCTCTACTCGGCGGACCAGGAGCCCATGACGGTGGAGAAGGTCACCTCCAGCCTGGACGTGCTGCCCACTTTGGCCAACCTCTTCGGCCTGGAGGCGGACTACAGCCACCTGATCGGGGACGACGCCTTCGGCGACGGGGGCGGGTATGCGTTCTTCAACGACGGCACCTGGGTGGGCTCGGACCGGGACCTGACCGAAGAGATCGCCCGGCGGCGCCGGGTGAGCAGCCTGATGCTCTCCGGGAACTACTGGGGCTGAGCGGGGCCAAAAACCGAAAAGAAGAGCAGACCGGGGAGTCCGGGCGCGGCGGAGGAGCCGTGTCCGGACTCCCCGGCCCCTTCGGGAGATTCCGGGGCGGTTCGGGGACTTTTTCCGAAAAAACGGTGTTTACATAACGATGTGGATAACTCTGTGGAAAATGTGTAAAACCTTGCCCCGCCGAAGATTTTACAGGTTGCGGCAAAATTATTTCCACCGGGCGTCCCACACTTTTTTGAAAGTTGTGGGCTTTTTTGTCAGGAAAAGCGGGGGAAGGGGCCCGTCAGAGGCGGACCCCTTGCCAGCGGGGAAAATTTTTGCTAAAATAGAACTGATTGCATGATCCCAAGAGGAGGAAACTATGGCGGCAGCGAAAAAAACCAACTACGGCAACGAGTCCATCAGCGCCCTGAAGGGGGCCGACCGGGTCCGGAAGCGGCCCGGGGTGATCTTCGGCTCCGACGGCCTGGACGGCTGCGAGCACGCCGTGTTTGAAATTTTGTCCAACTCCATCGACGAGGCCCGGGAGGGCTACGGCAGGCTCATCACCGTGCGGCGGTATCTGGACCACAGCGTGGAGGTGGAGGACCAGGGCCGGGGCTGCCCGGTGGACTGGAACGAGCGGGAGCAGCGCTACAACTGGGAGCTGGTCTACTGCGAGCTCTACGCCGGGGGCAAGTACGGCAACAACCAGGGGGAGAACTACGAGTACTCCCTGGGCCTCAACGGCCTGGGCTCCTGCGCCACCCAGTACGCCTCCCGGTATATGGACGTGACCGTCTGGCGGGACGGGTATGAGTACAGCCTCCACTTTGAGCGGGGAGAGGTGACAGGGAAGAAGGGGGAGGAGCTCCAAAAAACCCCCCTGGCCAAAAAGCGCACCGGCACCAGAACCCGGTGGCTCCCCGACCTGGACGTGTTCACGGACATCGACATCCCGGCGGAGTACTTCACCGACGTGATGAAGCGCCAGGCGGTGGTGAACGCGGGGATCACCTTCCGGTTTTACAACGAGGTGGCCCCGGGGAAATTTGAAACCACGGACTTCCTCTATGAGAACGGCATCCAGGACTATGTGGCGGAGCTGGCCGGGGAGGGGAGCCTCACCGCGCCGGTGTTCTGGGAGGCGGAGCGCCGGGGCCGGGACCGGTCCGACAAGGACGAGTACAAGGTGAAGCTCAGCGTGGCCTGCTGCTTCTCCAACCGGGTCCACGTGGTGGAGCACTACCACAACTCCTCCTGGCTGGAGCACGGGGGCAGCCCGGAGAAGGCCACCCGGTCCGCCTTTGTTTCCGCCATTGACAAGTACCTGCGGGACCAGGGGAAGTACCAGAAGAACGAGAGCAAGGTGACCTGGGCGGACGTGGAGGACTGCCTGGTGCTGGTTTCCAGCAACTTCTCCACCCAGACCAGCTACGAGAACCAGACCAAGAAGGCCATCACCAACAGGTTCATCCAGGAGGCCATGACGGAGTTCCTCCGCAGCAACCTGGAGATCTACTTCATCGAAAACCCCTTTGACGCGGAGAAGATCGGTCAGCAGGTGCTGGTGAACAAGCGCAGCCGGGAGACGGCGGAGCGGGCCCGCCTCAGCGTGAAGAAGAAGCTCAGCGGCACGGTGGATATCGCCAACCGGGTCCAGAAATTTGTGGACTGCCGGACCAAGGACGTCAGCCGCCGGGAGATCTACATCGTGGAGGGCGACAGCGCCCTGGGCAGCGTGAAGCTCAGCCGGGACGCGGAGTTCCAGGGGATCATGCCCGTCCGGGGGAAGATCCTCAACTGCCTGAAGGCGGACTACGCCAAGATCTTCAAAAGCGAGATCATCACGGACCTGATCAAGGTCCTGGGCTGCGGGGTGGAGGTCCAGAACAAGCACGTGAAGGACCTGGCGTCCTTCGACCTGGGGAACCTCCGGTGGAGCAAGGTGGTCATCTGCACCGACGCGGACGTGGACGGCTTCCAGATCCGCACCCTGATCCTCACCATGCTCTACCGGCTGTGCCCCACCCTCATCGAGAAGGGGTACGTGTATATCGCCGAGTCCCCCCTGTTTGAGATCAACTGCGGCGACAAGACCTGGTTTGCCTACTCCGAGAAGGAGAAGGGGGAGATCCTCAAGGGCCTGGAGGGCAAGAAGGTGAAGGTGGACCGGTCCAAGGGCCTGGGCGAGAACGACCCGGACATGATGTGGCTGACCACCATGAACCCGGAAACCCGGCGGCTCATCAAGGTGATGCCCGAGGACGCGGAGCGCACCAGCGCCATGTTCGACCTGCTTCTGGGCGACAACCTCCAGGGCCGCAAGGACCACATCGCCAACGAGGGGTACCGGTTTCTGGACCTGGCGGACATTTCGTGAGAGCCGCCGGGAGGAGCTGCCTTCCCGGCGATGTGGTCCGCCGCGCGGACAGCGCGCACAAGCGTTTTGGCTGTGCCAAAACCTTGCCGCAGGGGCAATTCACTTGCCCCGAGGAGGGAAAAACCCGGGGCCCCCAGCAGGGCGCGCAGCCCTGCAGGGGAAGGCACATCGCCAACGAGGGGTACCGGTTTCTGGACCTGGCGGATATCTCTTGATTTTGGCACTGGCCGTGCCGGAGGCCTTTATTTGCCGCTGGAGCGGCGGGGCAGGTTCCGCCTGCGGGCGGGCCCCGGGAGTGCCCTCCTCGCGGCATAGCCGCTGCGGCCTACGCTAAAAACATGCCGCCGGCATGTTTTCTTAACGCTGCGGTGTCGCTGAACAAAAGTGGGAAAAAATCAGCTTAGGGGCTTGGCCCCTAAGAACCCC
>CAJFVK010000075.1 GCA_904420435.1 uncultured Oscillospiraceae bacterium | reverse complement strand
ACTCGAAGGGATTCGAACCCTCGACCTCTCGGATGCGAACCGAACGCTCTCCCAACTGAGCTACGAGCCCGTCTTTGTTTAGTTTGAATAAATCTTACCCACTTAGATTGTGCAATCTGTTGGAGTGCCTGGGCCCGTGTTATGTCGCCTTTGCTCTCCCAACTGAGCTACGCCCCCATGTTATATTTACTTTTTGTCCCGGACCTGCACAGCGAAGCACTTGGGCTCCCAGCTGAGCTATAGGCCCATATGCTCGACTACACAGTTACGCCGTTTCTCTGGTGGTGCAGGGGAACCTCTCACAAATCTGCGGCGTTGGAACGGAAAATATAATAAACCATTTTCTTGAATCTGTCAACCATCTTGACGAATATTCTGGAAAGTTATATACTACTTTTATCTATGCAAGTTTCAAGGAGGGATCCCATGGCCAAACGCCTGCCGCCGCTGCAGCCGCGCCTGGCCGCCATTGCCCAGTGGGTGCCGGCGGGCGCGCACCTGACAGATGTGGGGACAGACCACGGATACCTCCCCCTGCATCTTCTGGCCGAGGGCCGCATTGCGTCGGCTATCGCCACCGATATCCGGCCGGGCCCTCTGGACAACGCCTGGCGCTCCGCCCGGGAGAGCGGCATTCCTCTGGACTGCCGGCTCTGTGACGGCCTCGCCGCGGTCCGCCCGGAGGAGACCGACACCATTGTCATCGCCGGCATGGGCGGCGAAACCATGATCCACATCCTCTCGGAGGCCCCCTGGGCCCGGGAGGGCCCCGCCCTTCTGCTGCAGCCCATGTCAAAGTCGGAGCTGCTGCGCGCCTGGCTGCCCGTCAACGGCTGCCGGATTGTGCGGGAGCGTCTGGTGGAGGACCGGGGCGTCCTCTACCCGATCCTCTCCTGCCGGGGCGGCGGCCACCCTCCGCCTCTGACGCCGGGACAGGCCTGGGTGGGGCTCGCCCGGGGTGACCCCCTCTACCCCGCCTATGCGGCCCAGCGGATCCAAAGCCTGCGCAGGGCCGCAGACGGCCTGAGCCAGGCCTCCGACCCCACCAGCCGGCAGCGCGCTCAGGAGCTGCTGGACATTCTGAAAGAAGTGGAGGAGATGGTATGACAACAGTCAATGCGGTGGAATCCTATTTGTTTCAGGTCGCGCCGAAGGATCTGCAGCAGTCCTGGGACAACGTGGGGCTGCTGGTGGGCGACCCGGAGGGGCCGGTCCGCTCGGTGCTGGTGGCCCTGGATATCACCCGGGACGTAGTGGACGAGGCCGTGGAGGGCTCCTTTGACCTGATCGTGGCCCACCATCCAGTGATGGACTGCGCCTGGCACCCGGTCCAGTCCGTGCGGACGGACACGGAGCAGGGCTACCTGCTCTCCACCATGCTGCGCCGGGGCATCTCCGCCATCTGCATGCACACCAACCTGGACGCGGTCCAGGGCGGGGTCAACGACGCCCTGGCGGACGCCCTGTCCCTCCGGGACACCGCCCCTCTGGGGGAGGACGGCATCGGCCGGGTGGGCATCCTGGGGGAGGAGCTGCCCCTCCGGGACTTTGCCGCCCGGGTGAAGGACGTCCTGCACGCCAACGGCGTCCGCTTTGCCGACGGCGGGAAGATCGTCCGCCGGGTGGCAGTGGGCGGCGGCGCCTGCGGGGACTGCGCCGCCCAGGCGGCGGCCCTGGGCTGCGACACCTTTGTTACGTCGGATCTGAAGTATCACGACTTTCAGAACGCGGCCCCCATGGGCCTCAACCTGATCGATGCCGGCCACTTCCCCACGGAGGATGTGATCTGCCCGGTGCTGGTCAATCTGCTGCGGGAGCGCTTTCCCGCCCTCCGGGTGGAGAAGTCCCTCCGCCACGGGGAAATCATTCAGTATATTTGATTTGAGAAGGAGAACACACTATGTCCGGACATTCCAAATGGCATAATATTCAGAAGACCAAGGGCGCGGCGGACGCCAAGCGCTCCCAGATCTTTACCAAGATCGCCCGGAAGATGATCGTGGCGGTCAAGGAGGGCGGCAGCGGCGACCCGGCCAACAACTCCCGCCTGGCCACCGTCATCGCCGAGGCCAAGGCTGCCAACATGCCCAACGACAACATCAAGCGCACCATCGACAAGGCCCTGGGCGCCGGCAATTCCGACAACTTTGAGAGCGTGGTCTACGAGGGCTACGGTCCCTCCGGCGTGGCGGTGATCGTGGAGGCCCTGACCGACAACCGCAACCGCACCGCACCGGAGGTCCGCCACCTGTTTGACAAGTTCGGCGGGAACCTGGGGGCCACCGGCTGCGTCAGCTGGAGCTTTGACCGGAAGGGCGTCATTGTCATTGACAACGAGGACGGGGACCTGGACGAGGAAACCGTGATGATGGACGCCCTGGACTGCGGCGCCTCCGACGTTGAGGCCGACGGCCCGGTCTTTGAGATCACCTGCGATCCTGACAGCTTCAATGACGTCACCGCCGCCCTGGAGGCCAAGGGCTACGCCTTCGTGTCCGCCGCCATTGAGATGGTGCCTCAGAACTATGTGAAGCTCACTAGTGAGGACGACATCAAGAACATGACCCGGATGATCGAGCTCATGGAGGACAATGACGACATCCAGAACGTGTACCATAACTGGGACCAGGAGTAAGGGAATTTTTCAAATCGGATATAGCTTATTTTAGACCAATTTCAAGAGAAACTGCAACTTTATGGCGAGGCGACAAATTCAGTTGTGTTTTTTCTGACTTTCGCTGTGACATACATGCTTCCTTCTGCTGCGACATACAAATGAGGAGGAGCCTGTATGAACTCCTTTTTCATTTCCTTATGTGTTGCTCTTGATCGTATCATCCACCCAAAGCCAATGAGGGACCGGCAGAGATCTGCCGGTCCCTCTTCTTCTGTCCGGATCACGTTTCACTCCGCCCCCCGGACGCCAGCGCCCGCCGGCTGTCGTAGAGATAGAACAGCCAGAGAATCCGGGACAGCAGCTCCAGGGACACGGATGCGGCCGCCGGAGCGCCTGCCGCCTCCAGAAGCCCGCCAGCGGCAGTGCCAGCGCACAGAATGGCCGCGGCGATCCTGCCCCGCCCTGTCAGCTTCCGGGTTTCCTCCTCTGCCCCGCTCCGGCCTGACCAGAGAAGATCGTTGGTGGCCCGGAGGAAGAGGACCAGGGAGGCAAGCCGAAGGGCCGCCGGAACGACTGCCAGAGCGGTTGTCCATATGACGCTCATCCAGTTTACATACGCTGACGACAGCTGTCTGGGGAGATACCGCACCAGCCATTCCGCCAGATCCGGCGCGGAGAAGATCAGGCTCACCGCCCAGGCCATCCCCAGATAGACCAGCGAGGCCAGGTAGTCCTGGCTCTGGTCCGTCAGCGTCCACCGTCCGATCAGCAGCAGAAGCGCGCCCGCCACGGCCACCACCGCACCGGCCTGGGCGGAGGCGGGGACAGCAAGGGATATCAAAAGAGATGCCAGAACAACCAGCAGATTGCCCAGGAGCACCAGGGACAGGCCGCTGCGCAGATCGTCCGGATGGGGGCTGTTCTCCTGTTGCTTCATTCGGCATCACCTTCTGCTTCCTGTATCTTGGGCGACAGAAACGCCAAGCTCTCGCTGAGATAGGCCATCCAGGGAGCATAGGCCAGCAGGACCACCGGAACCGCTGAGAGCATGATCAGGATCGTTTCCCCCGTGTAGGCGCCGGTCTGCCGCCGGATCCAACAGGACGCGGCCGTGCCCCCGATCAGCAGAAAGAAGGAAACCACGCCCCGCCGCAGGAAACTTTGGCGGTCTCCCTCCTCTGCCGTGGTCTCCGCCTCCGCTTTCAACCGCCTGTTCCCGGCCCACAGCAGGCAGGCGCTCCAGCATGCCAAGCAGAAAATTTCCCCGGCCTGCACCACCAGGGGCGCAAGCTTCATCCAAGCGCCCACTATGGTCCAAACCGCTCCCCCAACCAGGAAGAACAGCGCCAGCCGATATCCGCTGTCAGCCCTCCGCAGCCTCATTGTCCCAAGTGCGACCAGATAAATTCCGAACAATAGGGGGATCTTCGGCCAGAGAAGGGCTACCGCCAGAAGCCAGTATCCCCGCAGGATGCTTTTCCGGCCTGCTTCATACTTTGTCTTCTCCATCCCGTCGCCCTCCCTCCGCAAGCCTTTCTTTTCGCCTGCCCCCGCTCCTGTCGAAATTATTTTCTTCGAATTTCTTCCCATTTTTAATATATCATACACAAAATATCTCGTCAATCCCCCGCAAAAACTTGTTCGTTGTTGCCAGAGCGCCGGGCGGACCCAAGGTCCGTCCGGCGCTCTGCAATCGATGCGTCGAAAAAAAGCAGGGCTTTTTCGACATCAGAAGCGCCTGGGCGGATGGTTCCTCCGCCCAGGCGCTCTTCGCTTCTCCGGCCTCAGGGGTCGCACTGGCCGCAGGGCTCGTAGCCCTGGGCGATCAGCTCCTCCCGGCTGCCGGTATAAGTCTGCTTGTTCTCCTCCTTCATGCTGGCCACCCCCTGGCAGTCCGGCAGGTGGAATTTTCCGCTGCTGGTGTTGAGGATGTAGGTCCCCTCCTCCCCGCCGCCTGTGTCCCCCGCCAGGGCGCTGTCCCCGGTGGCGTAGTCGATCTCCACGCCGGGCTGGACGTTGTAGACGTAGACGTTGAAGCAGATCCCCTCCCCGCTGTCCTCCACGCTCCACGCCTCCATCTGGACGCCGGAGGCCAGCAGGTTCTCCCCCTCGAAGACCGGCGTCACCCGGTAGAGCACGTGGTTGCCAGTCTCCGTGACGTAGTCGGCCACCATGTTCTCAAAGGGCAGCATCCCCTCCACGTTCATGTACCGGGTGCCGGTGATCAGGTTCTCCTCGTTGGCGTTCTCGCCGGTGAGCTGGTAGCCGATCAGATGGCAGCGGTTGTAGAGGTACTGCCCGTCCACGCAGTCGTACCTCACCGTGTGCCAGCCTGTGGGCTTCACCTGGCCGATGCTCCCCCGCTCCTCGGTGGGCATCAGGTCGGTCCCCACGTTGGCGTAGGCCGGGCCGCACCGGCCCAGGTCGTCCAGGGGGCTGTAGGTTTCAAAGGAGGCGCTGGTCTGGTCCTCCTCCGGGAAATCCGGCTGGTTGTCCTCCAGCACCACGTAGGGCTCCCCGGCGTAGGCCGGGATCTCGTCCAGGGAATAGCTGTAGGAGGGCTCCTCCGGCGGCAGCAGGCCGCAGCCCGACAGGGCCAGGCAGAGCAGGAATATCAGGGCCCAGGCCCTCTGCTTGATTTGCTTCATGGGAGATAGACTTCCTTTGTCAATAGTTTGTGGGAGGAGCCGGGAAACTCCGTCCGCTCCAGCAGACGCCAGCTCTCCAGGGGGATATCAAAATACAGGTCCGCCGGATAGCGGCGGTTCCAGCGGTAGAGGATCAGCCGCTCCGCCTTTCCGGCCCAGAGGGCGCAGGGCCGGTCCTCCACAAAGCAGAGCTCCCCCGGCCCCGCCCGCTCCAGAAAATCCTCCGCCGGGCACAGGGCCGCCGCCCCCTCCGGGAACAGGGGGAGGGAGTAGGGGCTGATCCAGAGCCGCCCCTCCCCCGCCTCCCGCAGCAGGTCCGCCGCCACGGCCCGGTCCCGGCTCAGCCGGCGCCGGTGGAACAGCATGCCGCCCCGGTCCTCTATGCAGACCGCCAGGATCATCGTGTCCGCCCTCCTTTCCCCGCTCCAAGAGGGAGCAGCGGCAGGCGTCCCCTGCCGCTGCCCCTGACCTCGCTCTCTACTCCGTAATGGCCCAGACCCGGGCCGGCAGGCCCGTGGCCCCGCAGATCCGGGGGTAGGACACGATGGCCACCGCCCCGGCGGGGGCCACCTGGTCCAGGTTGCACAGCAGCTCCACCTGGAGCTTGCCCCGGCTCAGCACATACCGCTCGCAGGCCAGGTCCCCGGCCTCCGCCGCCAGGGCGGAGGCGTCCGTGTCGATGGTTTCATGGCCGTTGGCCGCCGCGTTCCTGGTTTCGTAGATGTATCGCAGGGCCTCCAGGGACCAGCCGGGGGTGTGCTCCCCGCCCTCGGCGTCAAAGTTGGACAGGGCGTTCATATCCGGCCAGCGCTTGCTCCAGTCCGTCCGCAGGACCACCATGGCCCCGTCGGGAATGGGGCCGTACTGGGCCTCATAGGCCCGCAGATCCGCAGCCGTGGCGGCGTAGTGGACGTCCTTCGCCACCTGCCCGGTGATGTCCACCACGCACAGGGGGAACACCAGACTCCGGACGTCATAGGCCTCCGAGAGGGCGCCGCCCTTGGCAAAGTGCCCCGGGAAATCGATGTGGGTGCCGAATTGCCCGGGAAATTTGAAGGTTTGGATCAGGCAGTCCAGCATGGGATTGCCCCAGTCGTATACCGTCCTGGCCAGCTCCACCGAGCCCTCCGGAATCCCCGCCCAGTAGGGGCTGCTGTTGTCCAGGGGGTGGGAGAGCTCCACCCACTTGCAGCCCTTCGCCCGCTCCAGCGCGTCCCAAAGCTTATACATACCCTTCGTCCTCCTGTTCTGTATTTTTTGCTCTGTACTGGCCAAGGCGGATCTGTTCCGGTCCTGTCCCCCGCTGCCAGTCCAGCTCTGTCTGTTATCCTACCACACGGGAGGCCTCCCTGTCCAGAAAAACCGCCGGGAAGAAATCCGCGCCTGGCGGGGCCTCCCTCTTGCCTGGGGGCCCTTTCCGTGGTACAATGCTGCTGATAGAACAACAGTTCCATGCGCAGCCCGCCCGCCGGGCTGCAGGCCACTCTCTCAGGAGGTGATCCCTTGGCCGATCTGCTGTCCGTTCTGAACGCCGCCCAGCGCCAGGCGGTGACGTCCACCGAAGGGTACATCCGGGTCATCGCCGGGGCCGGCTCCGGCAAGACCCGGGCCCTGACCCACCGGTTTGCCTATCTGGTCTGCGAGCTGGGCATCCTGCCGGGGAACATCCTCTGCGTCACCTTCACCAACAAGTCCGCCAATGAGATGCGCCAGCGAATCCACGCCCTCACCGGGGACAACGACACCGGCTACATCAACACCTTTCACGGCTTCTGCGTTTCCGTCCTCCAGGAGGATAGCCATGCGGTCCAGTACCCGAAGTCCTTCCTGGTGCTGGACAACTCGGACATCGACGCCATGCTCCAGATCATCTACGAGGAGCGGGGGCTGACCCTCCGGGACATGACCTTCTCCGCCGCCCGGGACATGATCGAGGTCCAGAAGCTCTTCAACCGGCCGGACTACTACCAGGACATGATCACCATGTCCCTGGACACCCTGAAGGAGAAGTACGACCGGGCGGACACACCAACGGACATCATCTTCTACGGGTATCTCTACCAGGAGAAGAAGTGCTTCGGCCTGGACTACAACGACCTGATCAAGTTCTCCCTGTACATCTTCCGGGAGCACCCGGACATCCGGCTCAAGTGGCAGCAGCGGCTGGAGTACATCATGATCGACGAGTTCCAGGATATCGACCAGCTCCAGTATGAGCTGATGGAGGTGCTCTGCGGCTACCACAAGAACCTCTTTATTGTGGGGGACCCGGACCAGACCATCTACACCTGGCGGGGCGCCAACGTGAAGTACCTGCTGGACTTCGATCAGAAGTTTCCCGGGGCCAAAACTATCCTTATGATGGAGAACTACCGCTCTACCCCGGAGATCCTGGCCGCGGCAAATTCCCTGATCGATAAGAACCGGACCCGGATCAAAAAGGAGCTGATCCCCATCCTGCCCGCCGGCGGCCCGGTGGTCTGCCACTTTGCGGAGACCCAGGCGGCGGAGGCCAAGTGGATTGCCGGGGAGATCCGGCGGCTCCACGAGGGCGGCGCACCCTACCGGGATATGACCGTCCTCTACCGGGCCCACTATGTGACCCGGGCGGTGGAGGAGGTGCTGCTGGGGGAGAAGATCCCCTACACCATCTACAGCGGCGTCCAGTTTTTCGACCGCATGGAGATCAAGGACGCCCTCTCCTACCTGCGGATGATCGCCTACAAGGACGACCTGTCCTTCCGGCGGATCGCCAACGTGCCCAAGCGGAACCTGGGCAAGCGGAGGATGGCGTTTTTGCAGGAGGCAGCGGAACGGCAGGGCTGCTCCCTCTATCAGGCCCTCCAGGACAGCCTGGAGGACCCTATCTTGAAAGGCACCGGGGCCCGGAGGTTTGTCAGCCTCATCGAGTCCTTCGCGGCGGGGTACGAGGGGCGGCCGGTGTCGGAGGTGCTCTCCGCCCTGCTGAACGAGAGCGGCTACGAGAAAATGCTCCGCACCGAGGGCAGCCAGGAGCGGCTGGACAATCTGGCGGAGCTGAAGCAGTCGGTATATGAGTATGAAACCACCTGCGGAGAGGAGGTCACCCTGGAGCACTATCTGACCCACGTGGCCCTCTTTACCAACGCGGACACCTCCGACCAGGGGGACAAGGTGAAGCTGATGACCGTCCACGCCGCCAAGGGCCTGGAGTTCCCCTATGTGTTCCTCTGTGGCATGAACGAGGGGATCTTCCCCTCCCGGAAGGTGCGGACCATCCAGGCCATGGAGGAGGAGCGGCGGCTGGCATTCGTGGCCCTGACGAGGGCGGAGCGGGGGCTGTACCTCTCCGAGGCGGACGGCCGGAACTTTGACGGCTCCCCCCGGTATCCCTCCCGCTTTCTCCTGGACGTCGGCGAGGACCTTCTCTCCTTCACCCATCCGCCGGAGGAGGGGCTCCTCCGGGAGGCCAGGGACTACGTGGACCGCAGCGGGATCTATCTGACGGATGACCGGCAGGGGGAAACCTTTTCCCCGGGAGATCAGGTGCGTCATCCGGTGTTCGGCCCGGGCACCGTTCTGGAGGCGGATTCCGGGGGCGGCGCCTACCTGATCCGGTTTGAGCAGATGGAAACGCCCCGGAAAATCTCCTTCCGGGCAAAGCTGGAGCCCGTCCGGTAGGGGGTTCAACCCCCGGCGAAGCCCCTCGGGCATTTCTCGTCAGGGCGGAATTTCTCTCCCATACAGAATAAGGCACCCGGCAGGACATAGTCCTACCGGGTGCCGTTTCTCTTTTCTCACAGCCGCTGCCGCGCCACATAGTCCTCCAAAATGTCAAGGATGGCCATCGCCTTGGAGCTCCTGGAGATCGCGCCCCCGTGCAGTCCGCAGCGCTCTATGAGCTGTGCGCGCATTTGGTCGGGGTCCATTCCACTCGCCGCGGAGAAGAGCCGCTCCAGGTCGATCCCCCTGATCTCCGCCGCCCGCCTGACTTCCTGCTCCGAGAGCTGGGAGTAGACCTCGTGCCGTCTTCTGTAATAGATCCAGGAAAAAAAGTTCCTGGGATTGGTCGTATCCGGCGCTTCCGCGTGGCAGTTGGGGCAGAGCAGGAAGAGGTTTGCGGGGCTGTCATCTCCCCCTTTGGACCTGGGGAGGATGTGTGCCCTGTCCAGCAGGGTGTCCTTGTTCCACAGGACTTTGCTGTCCTCCGTGTCCGCTGTGCGGTAGGGCGGGCATTGGCAGGCCCAGCAGAAGATCTCGTCCGGCAGCTCCGTCACCTTCACTGCCTCCTCCCCGTCCGTACACTCCCCTATGCGCTTGACCTCTCCGCTTTTGGTGATCGCCTTATCCGACCAGTAGCTGTAAATATCGTACTTCTTTGTTTTCATCCGGCTTCTCCCGTTTTACTGCGCTCCGTTTCCTCTTGTCAGCAGCAGCACCGTCTCCACGTGGGCTGTCCGGGGGAATAGGTCCACCGCGGCGCAGCGCCTGGCCTCATAGCCCAGGGCGGCAAACCGCTTCACGTCCCGGCCCAAAGTGCCGGGGTCGCAGGACACGTACACCACCCGTTCCGGCCCCATGGCGGCGATGGTTTCCACCACGTCCTCCGCCAGTCCCTTCCGGGGCGGGTCCACCACGACCACATCGGGCCGCAGCCCCTCCTCCGCCAGCCGGGCGGCCACGGCGGAGGCGTCGCCGCAGAAGAATTCCGCTTTTTGGACGCCGTTGCGCGCCGCATTCTCCCGGGCGTCCTCGATAGCCTCGGGCACGATCTCCGCCCCGATGGCCCGGTAGGCGCCCCTGGCCAGGCAGAGGGTGATGGTCCCGGTGCCGCAGTACAGATCCAGCACCGTTTCCGTCCCCCGGAGCCCGGCGAACTCCAGAGCCTTGCTGTAAAGGACTTCCGCCTGCTCCCGGTTCACCTGGTAGAAGGAAGGCACAGACAGCCGGAATTCCAGTCCCTGGAGCGTGTCCATCAGATAGCTCTCCCCCCAGATGGTCCGGTACCGGTCCCCCAGGATCACGTTGCTCCGCTGGGTGTTGGTGTTCAGCACCAGCCCCGCCATGGACGGCACCGCCTCCCGGAGCAGGGCCGCCAGCTCCGGCTCCCGGGGCAGTTTCCTTCCGTTGGCCACCACGCAGATCAGGGCCTCCCCCGCCCGGTTCACCCGGACATACAGATGGCGCACCAGGCCCTTCCCGGTCTTTTCGTCATAGGCCGGCACCCGGTAGCGGGCCATCCACCGCCGCAGGGCCTCCGCCGCCCGGTCCGCCTGGGGCGACTGGATCAGGCAGCGCTCCACGGGCACCACCTGGTGGCTTCTGGCCCGGTAAAAGCCGACGGTACCGTCGGCTCCCACCGGGTACTGGCTCTTGTTCCGGTACTGCTCCACACAGGGCGCCCCCAGCATCTCTTCCACCGCCACCTGGGTCCCTCCCAGCCGCAGCAGGGCGTCCCGCACCCGCTGCTCCTTGGCCCGCAGCTCCTCGGCGTAGGTCATGTGCTGAAAAGTGCAGCCGCCGCATTGGCCGAACCATGGGCATGCCGGCTCCCGCCGCTCCGGGGAGGGCCGGCGGATGGCCGCGATCTCCCCGGCCGCCGCGGTTTTCATCACCTTGGTGACGCGCAGGTCGATCTCCTCCCCCCGGATGGCGCCGGGCACAAACACCACCGCCCCGTCCAGGCGGACGATCCCCTGCCCCTCACTGGAGTAGCCCTCCACCGTACCGGTATACACTTGTTTCTCCCGCAGCTGCTCCACGGATGTTCCTCCCTGCTGTAGCGGTTTCTGTTTTGGTCGGCTATGCCTCCCACTTGTCGATCAGCTGCTTGATCTGGTCGGCAAAATTCCCCAGGTCCCGGTTGGCCCGGCCCCGGCTGCGGACAATCACCTCCTGGAGGAGCTTGCCCATGGCCACCAGGCGCTGATAGGCCGTGGAAACCCGGCCCGCCGGCGTATCCCGCCGCCGCTCCGGGAGATAGCCCTGCTGGACCGTCTTCCCGGTCAGCAGGTCCACCTCCTCCGTAAACTGGGGCGCGTGGGCGGAGATGCCCAGCTTTCGGAGGCTCTCGGCGAAGTAGGGCGCCACCTCCCGGTCCCCGTGGACCACGAAGATATGCCTAGGCCCCTCAAAGGCCTGGGCCCACTGGATCAGGTGGTCCCGGTCGGCATGGCTGGAGAGACCCTTGAAGTTCACGATCTCCGCCCGGACGGCCACTTCCTCCCCAAAGAGCTTCACCGACTCCGCCCCCTCCAGCAGGGTGCGGCCCAGGGTCCCCTCCCCCTGGTAGCCCACAAACACAATGGTGGATTCGCTCCGCCAGAGGTTGTACTTCAGGTGGTGCCGGATCCGGCCCGCGTCGCACATGCCGGAGGCGGAGAGGATCACCTTGGGGGTCTTGTCCGTGTTGAGCAGCTTGGACTCC
>CAJFVK010000074.1 GCA_904420435.1 uncultured Oscillospiraceae bacterium | reverse complement strand
CGGGGTGCCAATATCCTGATCCTCGACGAGCCCACGGCAGTCCTGACCCCCCAGGAGAGCGAGAAGCTATTTGAGATCCTGGAAACCATGAAGAAGGACGGCAAGTCCATCGTCTTCATCTCCCACAAGCTGAAGGAAGTCATGCAGATCAGCGACCGCATCACCGTGATGCGGGGCGGAAAATACATGGGAACCGTAGCCAAGAGCGACACCTCCATTCCGGAGCTGGCCAAGATGATGGTGGGCCGCGAGGTCCTTTACGACATCCGGCACAAGGCCAATCCCACGGACGAGGTTGTCTTAAAGGTGGAAAATCTGGTGGTGCCCTCCGAGCGGGAGCTCTCCAAGCTGAAGGGCATCTCCTTTGAAGTGCGGGGCGGCGAGATTCTGGGTGTGGCCGGCGTAGACGGAAACGGCCAGACGGAGCTGGGCGATGCCTTGGCGGGCTTTGTCACACCGGACGGTGGCAAAATCACCATCTGCGGCAAGGATGTCACCGGAAAGCGCCCCGGGCAGATCCGCGGGGCCGGGCTCACCCATATTCCGGAGGACCGGAATGTCCGCGGCCTGAACAAGGCGCTGGACATCAAGAACAACTTGGCCGCCTATGAGATCGGTCAGCCGCCCTACACCCAGCACGGCATGCTCAACAAGGATGCCATCCGCGAGAAGGCGGACGAGCGCATCCAGAAATTCGACATCCGCCCGGCCAATGGCGACGTAATGGTGGCCTCCCTCTCCGGCGGCAACGCCCAGAAGGTCATCGTGGCCAGGGAGCTGGACCTGCACGGCAAGCTTCTGCTGGCCAACCAGCCCACCCGCGGCGTGGATATCGGCTCCATCGAATCCATCCGCAACTTTATCGGCTCCGCTACCGACTCCGGCGCCGGCGTCCTGCTGATTTCTGCGGATCTGGATGAGATCCTGTCCCTGGCTGACCGCATCATCGTTCTCTACGAGGGGCGGATCACCGGTGAAATCGTCAACGACGGCAATGTGGACGAGATGGAGCTGGGACTTATGATGACAGGAGGGAAGAGCGTTGAATAACACACTGCTGCAGAAGAGGAGCCGCCGCTCCTCCGTGAAAACCCAAAGTGTCATTCGGTTCCTGGTGGCTCTGCTGTTTGCCTTCCTGATTGCCGGCATCATCGCGGCTCTGTTCGGCTACAACCCCTTCGAGATGTACGTGAATCTCTTCAAAGGGGCCTGGGTCGGCAAGCTGAATTTCGGCACCACCCTGGAGAAGTTCCCCACCATGCTGCTGCTCGGTATGGCCTTTAACCTGGGCAGTAAGGTCGGTTTCTTTAACTTGGGTCTGGAGGGATCCCTCTATCTGGGGGCGCTGACCTACGCCGTCATCGGCTACCAATTTCCGGATCTGCCGGGGTATATCTATATCCCCCTGTGCATGATCTGCAGCATGATCGTCGGCGCACTCTGGGCCTTTATTCCCTCTTTTCTTCGGGCCCGGTGGAACGTCAACGAGCTGTGCGTCACGCTGCTGCTCAACTACGTGGTGACCAACTTCTGCACCTATGCCATCTACTATGTATGGTCGGCAAAAACCTCTATTCCCCAGACGCCGGAGTTGGTTCCCCAAGTGCAGTTTGCGAAGATCCTGATGCCCTCCCGCGCCAATGTAGGCCTGTTTATCGCCCTGGCTGTTTTCCTGATTGTTCTCTTTGTGATCTATAAAACGCCTGTGGGGTATCGGCTGAAGACGGTAGGTCAAAATGAGATGTTTGCCGAGTATATCGGCATCAACCAGAAGCGCACCATGATCATCACGGTCATGGTAGGCGGTGCCATCGCTGCTTTAGCAGGCGGCATGGAGGTTGCCGGTCTGTACGGACGCTTTGTGGATGAATTCGCCTCCGGTGCCACCTTCAACGGCCTGCTTGCCTCCCGTCTGGTCAGCCACAACCTGTTGCTGCTGCCCTTCTCCTCTTTTGCATTGGCTACACTGCAGGCTGGCGCCTATGGAGTGGAGCGCGCCCTGGGAATCTCCCGCGCCTTTATCGACTGCTTCACCGCTATCATTATCATGATGGTTACCATCGACGGTTTCTACGATGTTGCCCGCAACAGTGTGATGAGAATTCGCGGGCTGTTCAGCAAGAAGTCCCATAGAGAGGAGGCCCAAGGATGAGCGAGATCTTTTCTACCATTTTTACGTATCAGCTGTTCCATGCGGCGATCCGGTGCTCTGTCCCGATCATCTATGCCAGCCTCGCCTGCACGATCTGCCATAAGGCCAACGTCTTTAATATGTCTGTAGAGGGTGTCATGCTGTTTAGCTGCTTTATTGCCGCAGCTGTCAGCAATGCCACCGGCAGCTGGATTATCGCGGTGTTGGTCAGTATGCTGTTTGGCGTTCTGGTATCTGGCTTCCTTGCCGTTGGCTCCATGAAATTTAAGGGGAACATTGTGATCCTGGCCATCGCCATCAATATGCTGGCCACCGCTGGGACACGATTCCTGATGCCCCTGATCTTTGGCGTCAGCGGGTCTTACACTTCCAGCAAAATGGCGTCCATTCCTACCGTATCGCACCCCTTCTTCCAGGACAACGCCGTTTTGACCAGTCTGTTCAACAACTACAACCTCTTCGAACTTCTCTGCCCGGTATTCGTTGTCCTGCTGTGGTTCATGCTCTTTAAGACCGTCTGGGGTCTGCGGCTGCGGACGGTGGGCCTCAATGAGATGTGCGCCCAGACCGCAGGCCTCACATCAAACCGCTATAAAGTGCAGGCACTGCTGATCGCCGGCGCCCTGGGCGGCCTGGCCGGGGCCCACATGTCCCTGGGCTATGTGACTATGTTCTCGGAGAACATGGTGCAGGGCCGCGGCTTCATGGGCATGGCTGCCATGTACTTCGGCAACGCCAACCCCATCATCGCCGCCCTGGCCTGCCTGATCTTCGGTGCCTGCGAGGCGCTGGGCGCCCGGGTACAGCTGGTTGGTATCCCCAGCCAGTTCGTGCTGATGCTCCCCTACATTATCACGGTAGTCGTACTGGTAATTGCTATGGCCTCCGCCGCCCGAAAGGAGCGCAGGCTCAAGAGCGCAAAGCGCTACATTACCGTCGGCCGTTAGCCGCAAAGGGCAGATGAAAGTGGTTGTTCGATACCACGCTTGCTGCAACCATCCCTCTGGATAAACGCAAAGTGGTCACTATCATCAAAGAACACACGCCAGCCGCGTTGGGGTAGATGATGCGCTGAAATCACACAAGTAGTTCCTTAACCTATCTATATCAACTTATTCAAAAATCAGAAAAGGAGAAATGTAATTATGGCTACGATTATTGCAATGACTGCTCTGGAGCTGACCAAGGATCAGAAGAAGGCCCTGTGCGCCGGTGTCTGCAGAGGTGTCTGTGACGCATTCCACCTGGATATCAACATCAGCTCCATGATGCTGATGCCCACCGTTCCCGAGGAGTGCCACAGCCCCAGCGCCACCGATCAGATCACGTATTTCATCTATACCGGTCCCGGTAAGCCCGATGAGCAGAAGAGCGCCCTCGTCAAGAACGTCTACGACGCCACTGTGGAAGTTGTCGGCTACAAGGGTCCCTTCAAGGTCGTCGTCATCATCAAGGAGCACGCGGACAACAACGTGGGCGTGGACGGCGTGCTGCGCGTCGACGCCAAGAAGAACGGCACCTTCAAGGTCTGAGTGATGTTGGACGCAGCAAAGCTCGCCGCCCAGTGGGAGCCTCAGGTCATTGAGGCCCGGCGCTATCTCCACGCCCATCCGGAGCTGGCCGACCGCGAGGTCAATACCGCCAGCTACATCTGGGAGCAGCTCTCCCAGTATCCCTCCCTCACCCTCTCCCGCCCCTGCCCCACCGGGGTAGTGGCGGTGCTGAAGGGGGCCAAGCCCGGCCGAGTTTACGCCGCCCGGTGCGACATCGACGCACTCCCCATCGAGGAGTACGACGACTCCCCCTTCAAGTCCCAGAATCCCGGCGTCATGCACGCCTGCGGCCACGACGGCAACACCGCCATGCTGCTGACGGCGGCCAAAATTCTGGCGGAGCACCCGGAGGAGGTTTCCGGCACCATCAAGTTTATTTTCCAGCCCAGCGAGGAGGCCAATACCGGCGGCTCCATCGAGATGGTGCAGGCCGGCGTGGTGGACGATGTGGACACCATCTTCGGCGCCCATGTGGCGGCGGAGTGCGAGCCCGGCCACTTCTATCTCCGCAACGGCGCCACCCACGCGGCGGTATACGGCATTGAGATCCTCATCCACGGCATCGGCGGACACGGGGGCTTCCCCTACCAGTGCACAGACAACGTGATGATCGGCGCGGAGATCGTCTGCGCCCTGAACAGCATCGTTGCCAAGAACATCGACCCCTGCAAGAGCGCTGTGATCACCATCACCTCCTTTACCGCCTCCCAGGCCAACAACATCATCCCGGAAACCGTTGTGCTGGCAGGCTCCGCCCGCATCCTCAACGAGGAGATCGAGGATCTGGTCACCAGCCGGATCCGGCAGATCGCGGAGGGAATTTGCGCCGCCTATGGCGTGACCTGCGAGGTCCGTCTGGACAAGGGCTTCGGCGTGGTCCGCAACGACGACCAGGTCACAGACGCAGTCCGTGCCATCATGCAGCGGGAGTTCGGCGCGGATAAGGTCACTGCCGACAGCCCTGTGCTGGGCGGGGAGGACTTCAGCCGCTATCTGGAGAAGGCCAGGGGCTGCTACTTCAAAATCGGCACCCGGGGCCTCCGGGACGGGGTGGAGTACCCCCACCACCACAGCCGCTTCTGCCTGAACGAGGACGGGCTGAAATACGGCGTGGAGGCCTGGCTGTCCATTCTTACCCGCATTCAGGACGAACTGAACTAAAATTTTACAGGAGGAACCCGTTATGCAGTACATGGAAATCGGCAAATCCGGCATCCGCTCCTCGGTGATCACCTTCGGCGGCATGGGCATCGGCGGCGGTACCTGGTGGCGCAACAGCGACGACGAGGAGTCCATCCGGACCCTCCACCGGGCCTTCGACCTGGGCATCAATACCGTGGACACCGCCCCTGTATACGGCTTCGGTCACAGCGAGGAGCTGATCGGCAAGGCTATCAAGGGCCGCCGCTCCGACGTGATCGTCGCCACCAAGTGCGGCCTCTGGTGGGGCGACGACGAGGGCAGCTTCCGCTGGGTGAAGGACGGCCACCGGGTCAGCCGGAACCTCTCCGCCCGCACCATCCGCATTGAGCTGGAGAACAGCCTGCGCCGCCTGGGCACGGACTACATCGACATCTACTACACCCACAACCCCTGCTGCCCGCCCTTCATGACCCCCTATGAGGAAACAGTTGGCCTCCTGATGGACTTTAAGAAAGAGGGCAAGATCCGGGCCATCGGCGCCGCCAACATGACCACCCAGGAGATCGAGGCGTACTGCCGCTGCGGCGACATCGACATCATCCAGGGCCGGTACAGCATGCTGTTCCAGGCGCCGGAGAACGGGATTCTCCAGATGTGCCAGGAGAAGGGCATGTCCTTCCACGCCTACCAGGTGCTGGAGCGTGGCATCCTCACCGGCAAGATCACCAAGGACTACGTGGTACCCGAGGGGGACGCCCGGGAGGGTGACCCCTGGTGGACCGGCGAGAAGTTCACCAAGGCGCTGCAGTTCGTGGAGGAGCTGAAACCCATCGCCCAGAAGTACAACTGCGCCCTCTCCAACCTGGCGCTGGCCTATATCCGCGGCCAGGGGGACTACATCAATGTGATCTGCGGGTCCCGGCGGGTGTCCCAGATTGAGGAAACCGCCAAGGCCGGCGACCTGGTTCTGGAGAGCGAGGACCTGCAGAAGATCCGGGAGCTGGTCGCCAAGGTCCAGTAAGCCCGCTTCTCTCCCGTGCTCCATTGGCGGCCTTGACAAAGCATCGGTTCGCGGATAAGATGGAATATAATAGGTGGTTTAGCACAATTTTCCATTTTCATCTCCATCTAATCATAGAAGGGTGAAGAAGTATCGTGGGTATGGAATTATTATCTTATCAGGACCGTTTGATTCAGACCGCGCGGGCACTGAAGAGCATGCTGCAGGTGGATATCATCATTGTGGATAAGTGGCTCAAGCAACTGGTGAACACCTTCCCCTATCAGCACCCCCCCATTGATGTGCAGACCAACTCTGTTGTGGGGCGGGTGATCATCGCCGGCAAGGCGGTTGTTGTAGCGGACCGGAAGGCCAGTCCAGAGTGCCTCTCCTGCCCTGATTTTAAGGACTGTGAAATCCAGGGGATCATCGGTGTCCCCATCCTGGACGATCAGGAGTGCGTGGGTGTGATCGCCGCACTGATCCCCTCCGGCTGCATTCATACCAGCGAGGGGGAGGGCTGCTACAGCAGGCTCCTCCCCCTCCTGGAGCAGGCCGCCGGATGGATCACCGACATGCTGCAGAATGCGGAGAAGGGCAAGCTGCTCAGCAGCTATCGCCAGCGGGTCATCAACTCCTTCGACCTGGTTCCTACGCCTGTGGCACTGACGGATGAGGATGGCGGTCTGATCTTCTGCAACGACGCCTTCTGCGAATTTTTCAATATTGAAAAAAGCCCCTCCGCCTTTGAGTCACTGCGCCTGGAGCGGATCCTGCTGGACGGGCAGGTCAACCCCGCCCCAGAGGAGGAGGGGATTCGGGAGGGCATGTTCTTCTTCGACGCCGCCTACGGTTTGATCCAGCTGGCCAAGATCCAGGATGTCCGTCTGGGCATCCAGAAGTCGGAAAAGATGTACGCCTACGTCTTTGAACAGGTGGTTGTCCGCAACTATCAGCTGAAGGGGGATTTCTCCGACCAGATTCCGGAGTCCTTTGGTCCCAGCTCGGAGATGCAGAACGCCAAGTATGATATGCTGATTGCGGCCCACAATAGCCTCCCCGTCACCATCGAGGGCAGGGACATGGTCCAGACCCAGTACTTGGCCAGGCTGCTCTACAGCGCCTCCTCCTCAGAGGGCGAACCATATTTTGAGGTGGACTGCACCCTCCGTGTCAAGGAAATTGAGGACACACTGTTCGGTGACGGCGCTCACGCCCCCGGTTTCCTCGGTCTGCCCCGGGGCGGCACCCTGTGCCTGCTGTCCATCAACTACCTTCCCCTACATATTCAGGAGCGCCTGTCCTGCGCCATTCAGGAGCAGCAGTCTACCGGCAAGTACCGGATTCCGGTCCGGCTGTTCGCTACCTCCCGGGAGAACCTCCGGGAGCTGGCCGACTGCGGCAAGTTCTCCAAGCAGCTGCTGGGGCAGCTGTCCCGGAACCACATCTACATTCCTGAGATCAAGAGCTGCTGGGACGACGTGGTCTACTACATGCGCAAGTTTGTCAACGGCTACGAGGACGTCTACCAGTATCCCCACAACTCCATCCCTCTGGACGACTCCCTGTGGACCATGCTGAAGCAGAACCGGGATACCCTGGACTACGCCGGCCTGCGACGGATCGCCGGGGTCCGGGTGGCCTACCAGGAGAACGCGTACCATTTGAAGGTCTTGGAACCGGCGGGCGGACCGGACGTCCCCGCCGCCACCAACGAAGCGATTTTGCGGGAAATGCTGAAATCCGGCATGAGCAAAATGGAGATCGCCAGGAATCTCGGCATCAGCCGTGCCACGCTCTACCGGTGGATCAGCAAGTTTGACCTGAAGGAGTATACCCAGGAAAGGAAAAACGAGTAATGAAAACCCTTTCATACAGCGCGGCCTGTCACATGCTGATGGCCTGCGCGGATGAAATCATCAAGAGCAAACCCTATCTCACAGAAATTGACAGCAAGATCGGCGACGGCGACCACGGCATCGGCATGGCCGGCGGCATGCAGAAGGCGCTGAGCAAGCTGGAAACCATGGCGGACGGGGAGAATGTGTACGACCTGTTCCAGGCCATGGGCAAGACCATGCTGATGAGCATGGGCGGCGCCTCCGGCGTGATCTTCGGCACCTTCTTCTCCGGCGGCGCCAAGGGCAAGGAGCCCAGCGCCGCCCTGGACGCCAGGGCTTTCGCCCAGCTGATGGCGGACAGCCTCGCCGAGGTCCAGCGCCAGGGCAAGGCGGAGGTGGGCGACAAGACCATGGTGGACGCGCTGAAGCCCGCTGTGGACGCCATGTCCGCCTACGCCGGCGAGGACCTGGTTGAGATGCTCTCCCTGGCGGAAGAGGCCGCCAAGGAGGGTGTGGAGCAGACCAAGCAGTACGTGGCCAAGTTTGGCCGCGCCAAATCTCTGATGGAGCGGGCCATCGGCTATCAGGATGCCGGCGCCACCTCCATCTGGATCATCCTCCGCGCCATGCGGGATGACCTGAAGGCCCAGGAAGAGGAGGGAATCGCCCAATGAAGAAGATCATCAACGCCCCCGGCGACGTGGTGCTGGAGTGTGCGGAGGGCTTTGTGGCAGCCTACGGCGACCAGTATGAGATGGTCCCGGAAACCGCCGGCATCAAGGTGAAGAATATGAAGGACAAGCCCGCCCTGGTCATCGGCGGCGGCACCGGCCACGAGCCCATGTTTGAGTTCTTCTTGGGGGAGAACCTGGCGGACGCCTCCGCCTGCGGCAACATCTTCGCCTCCCCTGACCCGGGCACCATCTTCCGCACCGCCATGTCGGTGGACCGTGGCCAGGGCGTCCTCTTTGTCTACGGCAACTACACCGGAGACAACATGAACTTTGACATGGCCGCGGAGATGCTGGAGGAGGAGGGCATCCCCTCTCGGACCGTCCGGGTCACGGACGACATCGCCTCCGCTCCCAAGGACCGGCTCTACGACCGCCGGGGCATTGCCGGCGACTTCTTTGTCATCCGCATTGCCGGCGCCGCCACCGCCTCCGGCCTCTCTCTGGACGAGGCCTTCCGGGTGACGGAGAAGGCCAACCAGAACACCTTCACCATCGGCGTGGGCCTGTCCGGCGCCACCATCCCCGGCGAGGAGAAGCCCATCTTCACCCTGCCGGACGGGGAGATTGAGTTCGGCCTGGGCATCCACGGGGAGCCCGGCGTGAAGCGCACCAAGTTGCTGCCGGCGGACGAGCTGGTGGACAACCTCTATGAGAACCTGCTGGCGGACTCCGGCATCCAGGCCGGCGACTGCGTGTGCTGCTACGTGAATGGCCTGGGCTCCACCACGCTGATGGAGCTGTGCATCATGAACCGCCGGCTGCGGCAGCTGCTGGAGCGGGACGGGATCCAGATCCACGACATGGAGGTCAACTCCCTGGTCACCACCCAGGAGATGGCCGGCGCCTCCATCACCCTGATGAAGGTGGACGACGAGCTCAAGCGCTACTACGACACGCCCTGCACCAGCCCCTATTACACCAGGCGCTGACGCGGGACGGGCAGATGGAGGATGGAACAGACCTATGAAGACAATCGCATTTGGCTGTGATCCCAACGCGGAGGAGCTCAAGGGCCTGATGATGGAGCGCTGCCGCAGCCTTGGCTACCAGGTGGTGGACTTTGGCAGCAGCGACGCCATCTACGCCAACACCGCCGTGAAGGTGGCCCACTATGTGGCCGACGGCAAGGCCGACAAGGGCGTTTTGATCTGCGGCACGGGCATTGGCGTCAGCATCTCCGCCAACAAGGTGAAGGGCGCCTATGCCGCCCTGATCTCCGACGTCTACTCCGCCCAGCGGGCGGCTCTCAGCAACGACGCCAACATCGCCTGCTTCGGCGCCTTCACCCTGGGTCCCAAGCTAGCGCTGTCCCTGCTGGAGACCTGGCTGGGCCTGGAGTTTGACCCCAGCAGCGCCTCCGCCCCCAAGGTGGACCGGATCAAGTACTACGAGCTGCATCCGGACGCCACAGCCTGACCAAACGGGCGCTCCCCTTCCCTGCCGCGCTGAACCGGCGGCGGAGGGGGAGCGCTTTTCCTGCCGGGCCGTTTCTCCATGGCGTCAAAGGCCGGCCCGGAATATTTGATTGGAGGTTTTTCCCATGGAGCGACTTTATCTCGGCACCAACACCAAGATGTATAAGACCATCGCCCAGACCGCGGACTTTCTCACCCAGCTGGAGGCGCTGACCCGGGATCTTCCCCGGGAGGATCTGGAGCTGTTCGTCATCCCCTCCTTCACCGCCCTGGAGCGCGCCAAGGCCTGTGCCGGCCATATCCGCATCGGCGCGCAGAACATGGGCTGGGAGGACGAGGGTCAGTTCAGCGGAGAGATCTCCCCCCTCATGCTCCGGGAGGTGGGCGTGGACCTGGTGATGATCGGCCATTCTGAGCGCCGCCACGTGCTCCTGGAAACCGACGAGATGGAGCGGAGAAAGGTGGCCTGCGCCCTGGGCCACGGCATCACTCCCCTGCTGTGCGTGGGGGAGACCGGGGAGCAGAAGGAACTGGGCCTCTCGGACGAGGTGCTGGCCGCCCAGGTTAAGATCGCGCTCCACGGCCTGAGCCCGGAGCAAGCCGCTCAGGTCCGCATCGCCTACGAGCCGGTGTGGGCCATCGGCGTGGGCGGCGTGCCCGCCACGGCGGACTATGCCGCCCAGCGGCACCAGGGCATCCGTGCCACCTTGCGCCAGCTCTTCGGCCCCGACACAGCCGCCAGGATCCCCCTGCTCTACGGCGGCAGCGTCAACCCGGAGAACGCCGTGGAGCTGAGCCGGATGCCGGACATTGACGGACTCTTCATCGGCCGCAGCGCCTGGGATGCGGCGCGCTTCAACGGGATCATCCGGGATGTGTTGGCGGCCCGGCAGCCCTGATGAGCCCCTCTGTTCGGCGCAGGCCCAATGCCCCATCCATAAAAACGACCGGCGCGGGTATTTAGCCCGCGCCGGTTTCCTTGTTTCCTTTTTAATAGGCCACGCCCCAGATGATGTCGGTTTCGCACTCCTTGCCGCACACCGGGCACTTGCCCACGCTCTTGGTCTGCTGGAGGGGCATGCACCGGGAGGTGACGCCCACCTTCTCCTTCATGGCCAGCTCGCAGTCCAGGCTGCCGCACCACTTGGTCTTCACGAAGCCGCCGCCGTTCTTCTCCAGAACAGCCTTGACCTCCTCCCAGCCGCCGTCCACCTGGAAGGTGTTGTCCTCCAGATTCTTCTTGGCCCGGGCAAAGAGGGTGTCGTGGATGTTGTCCAGCAGGCCCTTCACCGTTTCCTCCAGCTCCGCCAGGGGGACAAACACCTTCTCCCCGGTATCCCGCCGGGCGATGCAGCACTGGTCTTTCTCCATATCCTTGGGCCCGATCTCCACCCGGACCGGCACGCCCCGCATCTCGTACTCGGCGAATTTCCAGCCGGGGCTCTGCTCGCTCTCGTCGATCTTCACCCGGACGCCGGCGGCCTGGAGCCGGTCGTAGAGGCCCCGGGCAGCCTCCAGCACGCCCTCCTTGTGCTGGGCCACCGGGATCACCACCGCCTGCACCGGTGCGATCCGGGGGGGCAGCACCAGGCCGCTGTCGTCCCCGTGAGTCATGATGATGCCGCCAATCAGGCGGGTGGAAACGCCCCAGGAGGTCTGGTGGGGATGGGCCAGCTGGTTGTTCTTGTCGGTAAAGGTGATGTCAAAGGCCCGGGCGAAGCCGTCGCCGAAGTAGTGGCTGGTGCCGGCCTGGAGGGCCTTGCGGTCGTGCATCATGCACTCCACGGTGTAGGTCTCCTCGGCGCCGTTGAACTTCTCCTTGTCCGTCTTGCGGCCCCGGACCACGGGCATGGCCAGCACGTTCTCCATGAAGTCGGCGTAGATGTCCAGCATCCGCATGGTCTCTTCCCGGGCCTCTTCCTCGGTGGCGTGCATGGTGTGGCCCTCCTGCCACAAAAACTCCCGGTGGCGCAGGAAGGGGCGGCTGGTCTTCTCCCAGCGCAGGACGGAGCACCAC
>CAJFVK010000073.1 GCA_904420435.1 uncultured Oscillospiraceae bacterium | reverse complement strand
GCCCGGTTCGGCATGTGCGAGGAGTTTGACATGATGGCCCTGGGCAGCGTCAACAGCCAGTATCTGGACGGAAGCTACTCCATGACCTGCGCCCAGGAGACCTACGCCGCGGCGGACCGGGCGGTGATCAAGATCCTCCGCCAGTGCCACGAGGAGGCCAAGGAGATTCTGATGGCCAACCGGGATATGCTGGACGCGGTGGCCCAGTACCTGCTGAAGAAGGAGACCATCACCGGACAGGAGATGATGGCGATCCTGGAGGGCAGGGACCCGGAGAAGGAGGAGTACTTCGGCGTCAAGCCGGGACAGAGCGCCTCCCCCCGTACGGAGAACGGCATCGAGCCCCCGGCCCGCTCCATCCATATCACCAGCGAGCCGGTGATAAAGCCCGCTATGCCGGAGCCCGGACCGGAGGAGCCGGGAGAGGCGGCGCGGAAGCCGGAGTGCGGCGGCGCGCCTCAGGAGGGCCAGGCCGCCGGCGAAGCGGGTCCGGCGGAGGGGCCGGATGTGGACCACGGCGGGGAGGACGCCGGGGGCGGCAGCGCCGATTGACGGAAAACGGTTTCCCACCGATCAAAAGCACCGAAGCGCGGGGGAGCCCGAACGGCGCCGGCCCGCCTCGGATTCAGCTGCATGGCCCCCATGCCTTGCAGCCGAGTCATGCGCGGCGCGCAGCGGGGACCTGCCCATTGATTTGCGGCGGGCAGGGGACGGCAGGTTTCGCCCTGGCAAAAGTTGGACAGGACGCTTTGGCGGACTGGGCAGGCAGGCCCCAGGGCCTGCCTGCTTTCCGTATTTTTCGGAGAGGGCGGCACATTTTCCCGGCAAATTCGTCAGGATTTGTAAAACCCCCATTGACGAATTCCAGAAGATTCGATATTATGTAAATTAGGATATCATAACCAGGCGCAGCCAGGTCCCGCGGCTTCAGCAGGGCGGAACAGAGCTGTTCTGGCTTGCAGCTGATATGCCGATTTCCGCGCCAGGGGGCGCATGGAGGTGCTTGATCGAATGGAAATGAAAAAATGTGAAACCTGCGGCGAACTGTACTCCTCCACCTATCGGACCTGTCCCTTCTGCCAAGAGGAGGAAGCCATGCGCCGGGGGAAGCCTATGCACCGCCGGGCCAGCGACTTTCGCAACAGGCGGGGGCACCACTCCGCCGGGGTTTTGCTGCTGGTGGTGTGCCTGGTGATTGTGGGCGGCGGGGCCATGTGGCTCTTCCGGGACAATCTTGCCGGTCTTCTGGGGATCCGGGAGACCATCGGGTCCGGGGACGAGGGGATCAGCTCCTCGGTAGACCCGGACGCGGGCTCCACCTCCGGCAACTATGAGGATCCCTACGACCCCAGCTACAACGTGGACGCCACGGCGCCGGAAACCAGCGTGACCATCAGTGAAACCCAGCTCTCCCTCTCCGCCGGCGGCACCGCTCAGCTCAGCGCTGGGGAGGGCAGCGGCACCTATACCTGGAGCAGCTCCAACCCGGAGATCGCCACGGTGGATGAGTCGGGCGCGGTGACGGCGGTGGCCGGCGGCGCGGTGACCATCACCGTTTCCGATGGCTATACCACCGCCCAGTGCGCCGTCCAGGTAGCGGGAACCGCGGGTACCGGGCTGACCATCAACCGGGAGGACTTTACCCAGGGGGTGGGCGAGTCCTGGACCCTGGAGATTGAGGGGACCAGCAGCCCGGTGACCTGGTCCATTGAGGACAGCAGCATCGCCACCATCGACGCCAACGGCACCGTTACCGGCGTTTCCTCCGGCGTGACCACCGCCTACGGCACCGTGGACGGCCAAACCCTGGAGTGACCATGGACGGGAGGGGCCGGGGCGCCGCGCGCCCCGGCCCCTCTGCCTGTCAAAAAGCTGCGGCCTTTTTGGCAGGCAGAAACTTTGACTTCGTTTTTGACGGGAAAGCCGCTTCAAAGTGCCCGGTTTCCCGGATACTATACCACGCCTTGCAGGGCTTTGCGGGGCAATCCATTCCATTGAAGAAGGGCGGACGTCCCGCGAGGCTACCAGTTCCTTTCCTGACTCTCAGGTGGGAGCGCCCTTGGCGGCAGATGGGAGCGCCTGAAAGCGCTGCCGCGCCCTATCTCCCGCTTGCGCCCGCGGGCCCGCTATGGTATGATAGAAAGCGGCGGCAGGCGGCAGGGCGCCCCCGGCGGAAGCGGGGAACAGGCGCGCTTTCGCCGGGCCGGATGAACCAGATCAGAAGGCAGAGGAACAGCGATGGACAAGACAGATCTCCTGGCCAGAGCGGCAGATGGGGAGGAGCGGATGCTCTTTGCCCGGGTGCTGGATAAATATGAGCAGATGGAGCGGCGGAATATTCCCACCGCAACGGCCTTCCTCTCCCAGGCGGAGCAGGCGTCGGTCCAGGCGCTGCTGAACGCCGCGGGGATCCGCTCCGGCTATGTGTGGAACGGCGGCTATGAGGGGGCGGAGCGTAAGCTCCTCCAGTTCCTGCCGGACTGGTGCGAGGGGGACGAGAGCGCCGTCGCCGCGGTCCGGGCCCGCTGCCGGGGGGAGGCGTCCCCAACCCACCGGGACTACCTGGGGAGCCTCATGGGCCTCGGCATCACCCGGGAGAAGCTGGGGGATCTGCTGGTGTCCCCGGGCCAGTGCGACGTGGTCACGGCGGCGGATATGGCGGACTTCCTGGTCCGCCAGTGGGACGGCGCAGGACGGGTCCGGCTGGATGTGTCCGGGATCGCCCTTTCGGAGCTCCTGGTGCCAGTGCAGCAGGTGAAAACCCTGCGGGACACGGTGATGAGCCTCCGGCTGGACGCGGTGCTGGCCAGCGGCTTTTCCATCAGCCGCACCCGGGCGGCGGAGCTGATCCGGGGAGGCCGGGTGCAGGTGAACCACCGGGACTGCCTGAAGGGGGACCGGATGGTGGCCCAGGGGGACATCCTCACCGTCCGGGGCCTGGGCAAGTGTGTGCTCCGGGAGGTGGGCGGCCTGAGCAAAAAGGGCCGGACCGGCATCACCATGGAGCGCTACCTCTGAATTTTGACAACAAAGTGTATTATCAGATCGCATTCTACGATTTGCAATCATTTTAACCGACAGGAGAAGGATCCTATGGAGCAAGCGAAGATTGACAGGATCAGCCATCTGGCCCACAAGGCGAAGACCATCGGCCTGACGCCGGAGGAGGTGCTGGAGCAGGCGGCCCTGCGGCAGGAGTACGTGGCCGCGGTGCTGGGCAACCTGAAGGGCCAGCTGGACAATACCTATGTGGTGGACGAGAAAGGCCGCAAGACCAAGCTGAAGCGGAAGGGGGAGATGTAGCCATGGCGGACTACCAGGAGAGCCCCGGCGCGGGCCGGGGGCAGCGCCCTCCCCAGCGGAACCGGAAGCCGGAGGTCTGCGTGCCGCTGCTGATCCTTCTGATGATCTTTGCCTGGCCGGTGGGGATGTTCTATCTGTTTTACCGGCTGTTCATCAACCCGGAGATGGCCAGGGGCCTGGAGGAGGTCGTCGGCTGGGTGGAGTCCCTGTTCCAGGGGAAGCCGAAGGCCCGGCGGACCGGCGGCCAGGCGGCCGGGATCGGCGGCGGGCAGCAGGCCGGGGAGGGCGCCAGGGCCAAAAAGAAAAAGGAGAAGCCGCCTAAGCTGAGCAAGGGCATCCTGGCCCGGGTCCTGGGGGTAATCCTGTTTCTGGTGGGGTTCCCGGACCTGCGGGAGGAAGTCTACTTCATGTTCCGGGGCTACGAGCCCATCTGGGACTATCTGTTCCACGGGCTGGTGTTCACCCTGGGGGGTGCCCTGCTGTTCTACTTCGGCCAGCGCCAGGCCAACCTGGAGCGGCGCAGCCAGCGCTACTGGCTGGCCATCGGCGATGCGGAGGCTATGGAGCTGGATGAGATCGCCAAGCGGGTGGGCCGCACCCGCAAGCAGACCATCAAGGATCTCCAGCGGCTGATCGAGAAGAACTGCCTGGGGGACGACGCCTATCTGGACCTGGAGCTGGGATATTTCCTGCGCTTCGGCGCCCAGGTGGAGCCGCCCAGGGAGCCAGAACCGGAGCCGGCCCAGCCGGAGCAGCCGCCGGAGTCGGAGTATACGGCGATCCTTAGGAAGATCCGCACGGCCAACGACCGGATCGACGACCCGGTCCTCTCGGAGAAGATCGACCGGCTGGAGGAGATCACCCGGCAGATTCTCAAGGAGCTGGAGGCCCACCCGGAGAAGCGGGAGCGGATGCACACCTTCTTCGACTACTACCTGCCCACCACCCAGAAGCTGCTGGACACCTACGCGGACTTTGAGGAGGCCGGCGTGGAGGGGGAGAACCTGCGGGAGGCCAAGCGGCGGATCGAGGGGACCATGGACAGCATTGTGGAGGGCTTTGCCCGCCAGCTGGACGGCCTCTTCAAGGCCGACGTGATGGACGTGGAGAGCGACATCCGGGTGATGGAGTCCATGCTCCACCGGGACAGCGCCTCCGCCGCCCGGGACTTCGGCATGGGGAAAGAACAGAAGAAATAGACGGGAAGAGCCCGGGGGCCGGGCCCCTGGGCTTTTTTGCCCCCGGGCAGGGGGGACTTGACGGGCCGGCCGGAGGCAGATAGAATGGTGGCAAAGAGGCCGGAACGGGCTGGAAAAGGAGGAGAAGATGAAAAAGAGCAAACTGTTTCAGGTGATTCTGCTGGGAATAGGGGTTGGGCTGGGCGGGCTCTGGGTTGGGACAATTCTATCGGCCCTTGGAATGTTCGTCTACCTCTGCGTGGTGATCGTGGTGTGCACCTGCTATCTGGCGGACATCCTGAACAAGATGTGGCGGGGAGAGCCGCCGGAGGAGGACACGGAGGACAAGCAGGAGTGATACCGGAAGGAGGGGGCGGCCCATGGGCCGCCCCCTCCCTCTTTTGGAAAGCCCCGCCAGCCCTCCCGGCATCAAAAGGGAAGCGCCTGCCGGGGGAACGGCAGGCGCTGAAAGGGGAAACACCAGGGCGTCCTCTGCCGGGGGACGGCAGCTGCCCGGGTTAGCAAAGGGAAAGGGCCCTCAGGGGGCCGGGTCCGGCTGGCGGTCCGCCTCCGCCCCCTGCTGGGACAGGGCCTCCGGTGCCAGCTTCCGCCCGCCCTTGGCCAGGAAGACGCCGGCGCACAGGGCGGTGAAGGGGGCCACGGCCACAAGGCCGATGGAGCCGATGATGGTGTGTATGATCTCGGCGGCCACATACTTGTAGTTGAGGATATGGTCCACGGGGGTGCCCTGGGCCATAAAGACCATCAGCAGGGAGATGTACCCGCCGGAGTAGGCGAAGAGAAGGGTGGTGGTCATGGTGCCCATGGCGGCCCGGCCCACGTTCATGCCGGAGCGGGCGGCCTCCCGCCAGCCCAGGTCCGGCCGCTTCTCCACCACCTCATGGACCGCGGAGGTGATGTCCACGCTCAGGTCCATCACCGCGCCGGCGGCGCCGATGAAGATGGAGGCCATGAAGATCTGGGTCAGGTTCAGGTGGGCGTAGCCGGAGTAGAGGAGGCTCTCGGAGTTCTCCATCACCGCACCATGGATCTGGAACAGGTCGGTGAAGACCACGCCCAGCACGCAGGCCACCAGCACGCCCAGGAAGGAGCCGGACACCGCCGACAGGCACCGGCGGTCAAAGCCGTAGACCAGGGCCAGGATCAGAATGGTCAGCAACAGCGTCACCGCCAGGCCCGCCCAGATGGGGTTCAGACCCCGGAGATAGAGGGGGACCAGGATCTTCCACAGGCAGAGAATGGTCAGGCAGAAGGAGAGGATGGCTCGGACGCCGGTGGGCCCGGCAAAGGCCACCAGCAGCACAATGAAGATGGCCGCCAGCAGCGCCTCCCAGCCCAAGCGGTAGTGATCGGACATGGTGACGTTGGTGATGGCGTCCCCGTCGTGGCTGACCACCACCATGGCGGTGTCCCCGGGGGAGAAGATCTTGTCCTGCTCTAGGGAGCCGTTGAGCATATTGACGCCGGTAACGATCTGGCCGGCAAAAACACCATCCAGGATTTCCAGCTGGCAGCGCTGCTCGCCGGAGCGGACCAGGCCGGTATCGATGATGGTGGAGTCGTCTACGGAGAGGACCCGGGCGGTGCACCGCTCGGCTTCCTGATAGTTCAGCGCCCCCTCAAAGCCCGTTGGCAGGAGGAGCAGCACGATGATGGCCAGAAGGCAGACCAGCACCGGCGCGTGGTAGCGCAGAGGTTTGGATTTCCAGGATCGCAGCATGGGGGAAAAAACTCCTTTGGTCTGGTTCAGAAACGGACGCCGGTCACAGCAGGGGCCAGAGGGCCAGCAGCAGGACGGCCAGGATGGCTGTGGGGATCACGACCCAGAGGGACGGGATGTTGTTCAGCCTCATAGGGAACACTCCTTTCTCCGTCGGAGGGCGGAGCATCATTGGATTTGTCGGCGCCGCGGCGTAAAAGCGGCGGCATTGGAATGGGATGCCGTACAGCCCCTCCCCGCCGCTTGAGCGGCGGGGAAGGGCCTTTTCGCAGGGGGAAGGGCTCGCTTACTGGACGCCCAGCATGTCGGCCATCTTGTTGTAGATCTCGGTGTTGTCGTAGTAGCCGTTGAACACCTCGGCGTTCAGGCCGTGGGCCAGCACCGCCACGGGCAGGCCGGTGTGGCTGTAGGAGGTGAAGGAGATGCCGGACTTGTTGTTGATGATGTGGGTGATGGTGACGCTCAGGGGCTCATAGGTGCCGTAGAGCACATACTCCTCCTGCTCATACTCGCTGGCGGGGGTGCCGTTGATGCTCTTCTCGTAGGCGGCGCGCAGCTGCTCCAGCTCGTACTCGGTGAGGACCAGCTTGTCGCCCTCCTCGCCCTGGGTCTTCAGACCAAAGAGGTTCTCAATGTCGGCCAGGACGGTGGCGAAGTCGGTCTTGTTCTCCTTGTAGGAGGCCACGTAGTCGCTGTCGAACTTGGCGTAGGAGATCTTCTGGTTTTCCAGCAGGTCCAGATAGGTGTCGTAGTCGGTGCCGGCAAAGCCGATGGTCAGGCCGCCGGTTTCATGGTCGCCGGTGACCACGATCAGGGTTTCGTCGGGGTGCTCAGCGGCAAAGTCGATGGCCACCTGCACCGCGTCGGCCAGGGCCTGGGTGTCATGGATGGTGGAGCCGGCGTCGTTGGCGTGGCAGGCCCAGTCGATCTTGCCGCCCTCGCACATCATGAAGAAGCCGTCCTCATCCTGGGAGAGGACCTCGATGCCCTTCTCCACGTAGTCGGACAGGGCCCACATGTCCTCCGTGCGGTCCAGCTCGTAGGCCATGGCGTCGGAGTCGGCCAGGTGCTCGTCGATGATGACCACGGGGCCGCCGGTGACAGCCTCGGCCTCGGCCTGGGTCATGACCACGTCGTAGCCGGCCTCCTCAGCCAGGTCATACAGGTTGTCCTGGCTGCCGTCACCGTCGGGGCTCAGCAGGCCGCCGCCGGCGAAGTACTCAAATCCGGAGTCGATCATCTCCAGGCCGATGTCATAGTAGCTGGAGCGGCTGGCCTGGTGGGCGTAGAAGGCGGCGGGGGTGGCGTGGTTCAGGTTGACGGAAGTGATGACGCCCACGCTGTAGCCCTTCTGGCTGTGGAGCTTCTCGGCGATGGTTTCATACTCGATGGTGCCCGTTTCGTCCACGTTGATGGAGCCGGAGTAGGTCTTGTACCCGGTGGCGATGGAGGTGGCGGTGGAGGCGGAGTCGGGGGCGAAGGAGTTGGAGTCGAAGGTGACGGCGGAGCCGGCGGCCTCAAAGTTCATGAAGTTCAGATACTCGGGACCGTCCAGGATGGCGCCCTGGTTGTCGTCCAGGCTGGGCTGGGCCTGCCAGTAGTCCTCGTCGTTGAGGGCGCCCAGGAAGTCGCTGGTGGACTGGATCTGGGGGTAGCTCATGCCGTCACCGATGAACAAAAATACGTACTTGGGGGCTTTCAGGTCGGCGGTTTCGCCGCTGCTCAGCTGCTGGACCTGATCGGTGTCCCCGGTGTCCTGGCTGGTCTGGCCGCAGGCAACCAGGCCCAGGGCCATGGCGGCAGTGCAGGTCAGGGCCGCCACACGGTGAAAGATGCGTTTCATTCTGTTCCTCCTTTTCATATCGAACCGCTGTATTGCAGTTGCATTATAGCAGGGGAATGTTAAGGGAGAAATCGCGGCTGTGTAAAAGCAATGTTAAACATAGGACGGGCCAGGTAAACAGCCGGATGATCGCGGAGAAAAGGAGAGAGAAGCTTTTGCCGGATTTTGACTTGCGAAACGGGGCGGGCCTATGTATAATAGGGAAATAGAAAATGGGAGGATGTGGGACCACTGGCTGCCGGGGGGTCCCACAGGCAGTTTTAGGAGCAGGCGGCAGGGAAAGAGGGAGCTATGTTCAAAATCGGGTTTGACAACCAGAAATATATTGAAACCCAGTCCGCCCACATCCGGGAGCGGATCGACCAGTTTGGGGGAAAGCTGTATCTGGAGTTCGGCGGGAAGCTGTTTGACGACTACCACGCCTCCCGGGTGCTGCCGGGCTTTGAGCCGGACAGCAAGATCCGGATGCTCCAGCAGCTGAAGGAGGATGTGGAGATCGTCATCGCCATCAGCGCGCCGGACATTGAGAAGAACAAGGTCCGGGGGGATCTGGGCATCCCCTACGAGGAGGACGTGCTGCGGCTGATCGACGTGTTCCGGGGCATGGACCTGTTCGTTGGCAGCGTGGTGGTGACCCAGTACAACGGCCAGTCCGCGGCGGACGCCTTTATCCGCCGGCTCACCGCCCTGGGGGTCCGGGTCTACCGGCACTACCCCATCGCCGGCTACCCCCACAACGTGGAGCTGATCGTCAGTGACGAGGGCTACGGCCGCAACGAGTATATTGAAACCAGCCACTCCCTGGTGGTGGTCACCGCCCCCGGCCCCGGCAGCGGCAAGATGGCCACCTGCCTGAGCCAGCTCTACCACGAGAACAAGCGGGGCATCCGGGCGGGGTACGCCAAGTTTGAAACCTTCCCCATCTGGAACCTGCCCCTGAAGCACCCGGTGAACGTGGCCTATGAAGCGGCCACGGCGGACCTCAACGATGTGAACATGATCGACCCCTTCCACCTGGAGGCCTACGGGGTGACCACGGTCAACTACAACCGGGATGTGGAGATCTTCCCGGTGCTGCGGACCATCTTTGAGAACATCCTGGGCCACTGCCCCTACAAGTCCCCCACGGACATGGGGGTGAACATGGCGGGCTTCTGCATCACGGACGATGAGGTCTGCTGCCAGGCCTCCCGGATGGAGATCCTGCGCCGGTACTACACCGCCCTGACCGACCGGCTCCAGGGCCGGGCGGGGGATGAGCTGGTGTACAAGCTGGAGCTCCTTATGAAGCAGGCGGGGATTACCGGCGACATCTTCCCGGCCATCGCCGCGGCGAAGCAGCGGGAGGAGGTCAGCGGCGGCCCCGCCGGCGCCATGGTGCTGCCGGACGGCAAGGTGATCACGGGAAAGACCTCGGACTTGCTGGGGGCCAGCGCGGCGCTGCTGCTGAACGCGCTGAAGTATTTGGGGGGGATCGACCGGGACCTGGACCTGATCAGCAACCAGGTGCTGGAGCCCATCTGCCGGCTGAAGGTGGAGAGCCTGGGCAACAAGAACCCCCGGCTCCACAGCGACGAGGTGCTCATTGCCCTGTGCGTCAGCGCCCTGACCAACCCCATCGCCGCCCGGGCCCAGGCGCAGCTGGAGAAGCTCCGGGGCTGTGCGGCCCACTTTACGGTGGTGCTCAGCGAGGTGGACGATACCCTCTACCGGCGGCTGGGCATCCACGTGAGCTGCGAGCCCAAGTATGAGCGCAAGCGGCTCTATTTCAAGTAAAAAGAGAAAACCGGCTGTCGGCCGGAGCGTGCGGGACCTGCTCCTTAGGGGAGCGGGTCCCGCTTCTTTTTTTGCGGGAATATCCCCCCGGGCGGCTTGCGGGCGGGGGGCGGGGGCGCTACAATGGGGCGGAAGGCAAAGAAAACGGAGGCGTTTACCCGATGAGAGTCTGCCAGGAAAAGGTGAAGGAATTTTTTGACCAGCTGGCCCCCGGCTGGGACGCGGGGCGGGAAACCCACCCGGAGCGGATCGAGGCGATCCTGGACAGGGCGGAGATCGGGCCGGGGTGCGCCGTGCTGGACGCGGCCTGCGGCACCGGCGTCCTCTTCCCCTACTGCCTCCGGCGGGGGGTCCGGCAGCTGACGGGGGCGGATCTGTCCGGCGAGATGATCCGGATCGCCCGGGAGCGCTGCAGGGACCCCCGGCTGCGGCTGCTGGAGGGGGATGTGCTGAAGGTGGCCAGGGGGTCCTATGACCGGATCATCGTCTTCAACGCCCTGCCCCACTTCCCGGACCCGGAGGGGCTCCTGGCGGCCCTGGGCGGATGGCTGACGCCGGGAGGGCGGCTGACGGTGGCCCACGACAAGAGCCGTTTGGCCATCAACGGCCACCACCAGCGGACGGCCAGCCTGGTGTCCATGGGCCTGGCCCCGGCGGAGGAAACCGCGGAGCTGTTCCCCGGCTGGATGACAGTGGACCGGGTGGAGGAGGACGACACCCACTATCTTGTTTCCGGCAGAGCGCCGGAGGAAGGGAGAAACCTGAGATGACAAAGACCAGAAAGCTGATTTCCACTGCCCTGTGCGCGGCCCTGTGCGTGGTGCTGCCCATCGCGTTCCACACCATCCCCAACGCGGGGGCCATCTTTCTGCCCATGCACATCCCGGTGCTGCTGTGCGGCTTCCTCTGCGGCTGGCCCTACGGCCTGGCCTGCGGCATGCTGGGCCCGGTCCTCTCCCACCTCCTGACCCAGATGCCACCGGCGGCCCTGCTGCCGTCTATGCTCTGCGAGCTGGCGGTGTACGGGCTGGTGACGGGGCTGCTCTACCCGAGGATGCGGACCCGCTCCGAGGCGGCGGCCATCTATGTGCCCCTGCTCTCCGCCATGGTCTGCGGCCGGCTGGTGAACGGCGCGCTGAACGCCCTGATCTTCCAGGCGGGCCGCTACTCCCTGGAGCTCTGGCTGAGCGCGTCGGTGACCACGGCCCTGCCGGGCATCGCCATCCAGCTGGTGGTGCTGCCGGTTCTGCTGGGGGCGCTGCGGAAGGCGGGCTTCCTGCGGCGGACCGCGCCGGCGGTTTCCTGAAAAATTTCAAAAATTTTTGCGCGGGTGCCGGGGGGCGCGGGCAGATTCCTGTCCGCGCTCCCGGCGCTTTTTCGGGGCGAAGAGGGCGGGAACCCGCCCTTTTGGGGACAAAAAGTGGAAAAACCGAAATGCCTCAAAAAGTTGCGAAAATACCCATACTATGCAGCCAGCATATTGTTTTTTTTTTTTTTTTTGCTAGTATAGTATTAGTTATGCATGACAAATGCCGCGGGAAAACCGGCTGCGGCAGAAAAGAAAAAAGGAGGAAGAGGACAAGATGAAACGAGTACAGGCATTGCTTCTGGCCCTGGCGATGGTGCTGGTCCTGGCGGCCTGCGGCGGGGACGGCACCGGCGGCGGAGCCGGGGGGAACAGCGGAAACGGGAATGCCGGCAGCGCCCAGAACGGCGGAGAGGCCGGCGGCAATTCGGCCGGGGATGCCGGCGACGCGGGGGAGAGCCTGGAGGGCCTGGCCCTGGGGGAAACGGCGGCCACGGACATTGTGGAGCTGACCCTGGACCGGGCGGACCTGGCCATCGCCCTGGAGAACACCTGGGGGGACAGCTACTATCTGCCCAAGGAGTATGACGCGGCGGAGGACGCCCAGAACCCCTTTGTGGCGGCCGTGGGCCACACCCTGGTGGCCATGACCTACACAGCAAACAACCTGGACCGGGCCAGCGTGGAGTTTGACGGCTCCTTCAACCCCACCTTTATCACCATCGGCTACGATGGGGAGAGCTATACCGGGGAGACCGAGTACGGCATGTCCCAGGAGAACGGCGGCGACTGGGAGCAGGACAGCTCCATGAACGTGCTGCTGATGGCGGGGGAGACCTGCACCCTCCGCTGCTATGTGGACATCCCTGTGGAGGCGGCCAGCCTGGACGACACCTTCCAGGTGACCTTCAGCCTGCCCAACTCCGCCGGGGAGACGGAGGACTTCACCTATGTGGTGACCAAGGAGGACCGGGACGCGGCGGCAGAGGCCGCCCAGGCCGCGGCAGACGCAGCAGCTGAGGCGGAGGCCGCCGCGGAAGCGGAGGCCATGGCCGAGGTGGACCCGGCCCTCAGCGAGGAGATCCTGGCCCAGCTCCAGGGACAGTGGAGCTACACCAGCGGTCCCACCTCCTACGTGATTCAGTTTGACGGGGCCTACTGCTATGTGACCGCCACGGCGGGGGGCTACTCCATCAGCAACGAGGGGCCCGTCTCCATCCGCCGGGACTATGTGGTGATCGAGTACACGACGGGAAGCCCGGTGCGGATGCCCTACACCTACGAGAACGGGGCGCTGTCCATCTATCCCATCGAAACCTGAGAAGGGCGGAGCGAATCTAATGAAGGGGGCGGCCTCCTGGCCGCCCCTTTTTGGCAAGCGGAACCAACGCCGCTTGCTTTTTTCCGGCGGCTCCTGTACAATAACCACCAGACTATCAAAGGAGCGCGCTATGGAGAGCATTGTTCAAATTCTGGCCCGGGAGCTGGAGAAGGCCCCGGAGCATGTGGAAAACGTCATCCGTCTGATCGACGAGGGGAACACCATCCCCTTTATCGCCCGGTATCGCAAGGAGCTCCACGGCTCCATGGACGACACGGCCCTGCGGACCCTCAGCGACCGGCTGCAGTACCTGCGGAACCTCCAGCAGCGGCGGGAGGAGGTGAAGGGCTCCATCGAGGGCCAGGGGAAGCTCACGGAGGAGCTGGCGGCGGCCATTGACGCCGCGGCCACCCTGGCGGAGGTGGAGGACCTGTACCGCCCCTACAAGCAAAAGCGCCGGACCCGGGCCACCGTGGCCCGGGAGCGGGGGCTGGAGCCCCTGGCGGCCCTGCTTTTCGCCCAGGAGCGGAGCTGCCCGGAGCCCCTGGACGCGGCGAAGGACTACGTGGACAGCGAAAAGGGGGTGGAAACGGCGGAGGAGGCCCTCCAGGGGGCCAGCGACATCATCGCCGAGGAGATCTCCGATGACGCGGCGGTGCGCAAGGCCCTGCGGGAGCTGATCTTCCGCCGGGGGAGCCTCCGGTCCCGGGCAGCGGTGGAGGAGGACTCGGTCTACCGGCTGTACTACGACTTTGTCCAGCCCCTCTCCCGGCTCCAGGGCCACCAGATCCTGGCGGTGAACCGGGGGGAACGGGAGGGCTTCCTGAAGGCGGAGGTGGAGATGGACCGGGAGGAGGCCCTGGTGCTCCTGCGCCGGCGGGTGGTGCGGCCCGGCTCGGCGGCCATGGACTTTGTCCGCGCGGCGGCGGAGGACAGCTACGACCGGCTGCTCTTCCCCTCCCTGGAGCGGGAGGTCCGCTCTGCCCTCACTGACCAGGCGGACGAGGGGGCCATCGGCCAGTTCGCCCTGAATCTCCGGCCCCTGCTCATGCAGCCGCCGGTGAAGGGTCATGTGACCATGGGCCTGGACCCAGGGTACCGGATGGGCTGCAAGGTGGCGGTGGTGGACGCCACAGGGAAGGTGCTGGACACGGCGGTGGTCTACCCCACCTACGGGGAGCGGCAGAAGAAGGAGGCCATCGCCAGGCTGGCGGACCTGGTCCGCCGCCACGGGGTGACCCACATCGCCATCGGAAACGGCACGGCCTCCAGGGAGACGGAGCAGATGACCGTGGAGCTGATGCGGCAGGTGGGCGGCCTCAGCTATATGATCGTCAGCGAGGCCGGGGCCAGCGTCTACTCCGCCAGCAAGCTGGCTGCGGAGGAGTTCCCGGAGTACGACGTGAACCTCCGCAGCGCCGTGTCCATCGCCCGGCGGCTCCAGGACCCCCTGGCGGAGCTGGTGAAGATCGACCCCAAGGCCATCGGCGTGGGGCAGTACCAGCACGACATGCC
>CAJFVK010000072.1 GCA_904420435.1 uncultured Oscillospiraceae bacterium | reverse complement strand
CCTTTGACGGCTACACCTACCATACCAACTGGCAGACCAAAGACTATGACCTCAGTGCCAAAAGCGGTGGAGTGGTGACCCTTACTAACAACAAGTGGGCCGCGGAGGAGCAGCAGCGCTACCTCGACCAGATCAACGAGGCTCTTGACAACGGGGAGAACCGGATCGAGCTCCAGCCCGGCAACTACGCTGACGGCAAGAGCGGGTCCTACTACGCCAGCAGAGCGGCCACTGCGGCGAAAGCCAGCGGCTATACCACCCCTGGCGGCCTCGTCTGCGGCGTGGACTATGAGGTCACCGCCAACGGGACGAACGGGGACACGAGGATCCACTCCCTGACGATCCGCTATCTCAATCCGGTGTCGCTGACTGTGGAGGACTATATCCAGCGCATCGAGGAGGCCATCAAGGAGCGAAAGACCTACGTGTTGTTCCAGTATCAGGAGGGAGACGACAGTTTCGCCAACATTGAGGCCTCCACCCAGTGGTTCTGGGATGAAAAGCCTACCGTGGACGGCCTCCCCTACGGGACCGGCTACGGCCTGACCCGCGGCACCAACTATGATACCCAGACCTGCAGTATCACCATCCGATACTCCGAATAAGCCGGATAGGCCGGTAAAACAGGCGGCAGGTTCCTTCCCTGCCAAAGATTCTACAAGATAAGCGCCAAGGGCGCGGCCTCTTAATAGAGGCCGCGCCCTTTTTTGCCCGCCGGCGGAGGCCCTCCCCCCTCCGCGACAGGCCGGAGCGCCCCAGTACGCTCCGGGAATCCAATAGTTTCTTTTTAGTAACTAGAGCACAATAAAGTGCTTACTTTACAATTCCTCTGTACAACCGTATCATAGTCACCAGAAGAGGAAAGCGGACCTTTCCCTCAGCATCTGATGATTCTATTTTACGGAGGTACAAGACAATGAAACTGGCAGTGGTATGCGCCAACGGCAAGGCCGGCAAGCTGATCGTCAAAGAGGCCCTGGGCCGGGGCCTGGATGTGACTGCGGTGGTCCGTGGTGAGAACCGGACGGAGGCCACGCAGGTGATCCAGAAGGACCTGTTTGACCTGACCGCCGGGGACCTGAGGGGCTTCGACGTGGTGGTGGACGCCTTCGGCGCCTGGACCGAGGATACCTTGCCCCAGCACAGCACGTCCCTCAAGCACCTGTGCGACATTCTCTCCGGCACGGACACCCGCCTGCTGGTGGTGGGCGGCGCCGGCAGCCTGTATGTGAACCCGGAACACACCGCCCAGGTCATGGATGGCCCGGACTTCCCCGAAGCCTTCAAGCCCCTGGCCAGAGCGCAGGGCAAAGCGCTGCAGGAGCTGCGGCAGCGTGGGGATGTAAAGTGGACCTTCATCAGCCCCGCCGGGGACTTCCAGGCCGAGGGGGAGCGCACCGGCTCCTACATCCTGGGCGGCGAGGAGCTGACTCTGAATGAAAAGGGCGAGAGCGTCATCAGCTACGCCGACTACGCCATCGCCCTGGTGGACGAGGCTCTCAGCGGCAACCACATCCAGCAGCGCATCTCCGTGGTGCGGCGCTGAGCAGCAGTTGGCCCTCCGACCCATCCACCAAACCGTCAGCGAAAGCCGCTGCCCTTTTGGGCAGCGGCTTTCCCGTCTTTCGTCGGGCTTTCGACGCGGAAAACCGGTGGATTTGCCGGCAGATCTGTGGTATACTGGGGAAAACCGCGCCGCCCGCCCCGGGAATCTGTCCCCAGGGAAAGCTCCCCGGGAGCGGAGATTCTGAAAAAGAGGATGAGAGAATGGATGCTGTCAACAACCGCCTGGTCATTCGCTTAGCTCCCGGGGATAACATCGTGGTAGCCCGCTGCGACATTCCCGCCGGCACGGAGATTCCCCAGGAGGGGATCGTGGCCCTGCAGGACATCCCCCTGGGCCACAAGGTCGCCGCTGTTCCCATCACCAAGGGCACGCCGATTTTGAAGTACAACACGGTCATCGGGTACGCCTCCAGGGACGTGAGCGCCGGCGCCCACATGCACAACGACAACATCGCCGCGGACTCCACCAAGGCCATGGGCAGCTACCAGTTCTGCCAGGACTACCACCCCCTGGAGCCGGTGCCTCCGGACCGGCAGCGGATGTTTCAGGGGTATCTCCGGGAGGACGGCCAGGCCGGCACCCGCAACTGCATTTTAATTTTGACCTGCAGCAACTGCGCGGCTACCGTGGCCCGGAAGATCGCCGATCACTTCTCGGAGGAGGTGCTGGCGGCCTACCCCCACGTGGACGCGGTGGTCCCCCTGATCACCGCCTCCGGCTGCGGCATAGAGAAGAGCGGGACCCCCCTGGAGTATCTCCAGCGGCTGATCGCCGGGCACATCCAAAACCCCAACGTGGCCGGCGCCCTGGTCTGCTCTCTGGGCTGTGAAACCAACAACATTGACGCCCTCCTCGACGGGGCCGGCCTGACCCCCAGCCCCATGCTGGGCCGCCTGGTGATCCAGGAGGAGGGCGGCTCCCGGAAGGCGGTGGAGCGGGGCATCGAGCTGGTGGACCGCATGCTGCCCCTGGCTGATGCCTGCCGGCGGCAGCCCCTGCCGGTGCGCTATCTGAAGGTGGCTCTGGAGTGCGGCGGGTCCGACGGGCTCTCCGGCATCTCCGCCAACCCGGCCCTGGGCAGGGCCATGGACCTGCTGGCGGCCCAGGGGGGCACCGCGGTCCTCACAGAGCTGACGGAGCTCATCGGCATGGAGGGCGCCCTGGCCCGCCGGGCCCGGACGCCGGAGATCGCCCAGCAGCTGATCGACAAAATGCAGTGGTGGCTGGACTACTGCGCCGGCCGGGACGCCCAGATCAACGGTAAGGTAACTCCGGGCAACAACGCCGGCGGCATCACCAACGTGCTGGAGAAGGCCCTGGGCAGCGCCCAGAAGAGCGGCAGCACCGGCTTGAACGGTGTCTTTGACTACGCCCAGCGGATCGACCAGTCCGGTTTTGTGATGATGGACTCCCCCTCCTACGACCCGGTGGCCGGGGCGGCCATGTTTGCCGGCGGGTGCAACCTGTGCGCCTTTACCACGGGCCGCGGCTCCTGCTATGGGAGCCGGCACATGCCCACGCTGAAAATCGCCTCCAACACCCCCCTCTACCTCCGGCAGGAGGACGACATGGACATCAACGCCGGCGCTGTGGTGGACGGGGAGAAAACCCTGGAGCAGATGGGAGAGGAGATCTTCGAGGCCCTCATCGCTCTGGCCTCCGGCCAGCCCTCCAAGAGCGAGGCCTTCGGCATGGGGTCGGACGAGTTCGTGGTGTGGTGGCGGGGCGTCACCGCCTGAGGCGCGGGCGGATGATTGTCCGGGGCGCCCTTCCCGGCAGGGCCGGCTTTTGTCCGGATTTGACCAAATCAGGGCAGAAATCTTGTGCAGATTTTCCACTGGTCCTCACAGATTTCTCACAAATTTCCGCTATACTGGCGGTTCCAGGGTGGAAGGCCGCCTCTGCCGCAGGCCGGCAGGCTCCCTTCCATCCCAGAAACACACCACAAGAGCAAGGGAGGACACATTGTGGCGAGCATGCTGATCGTAGACGACGATCTGTACCTGCGCAAGCTGGTGCTGACCTATGCCCAGCTGGAGCAGTTTGACTGCCGGGAGGCGGAGAACGGCGCCCAAGCCCTGGAGCTGCTGCGGAAGACGGCCTTTGACATCATCCTGCTGGACGTGATGATGCCCGGGCAGGACGGGTTTGAAACCCTGGCGGAGCTGCGCAAGCTCACCGACGCGCCGGTGATCATGCTCACCGCCCGGGGCGAGGAGTACGACAAGCTCCTGGGCTTCCACCTGGGGGCGGACGACTATGTGCAAAAGCCCTTCAGCCCCAAGGAGCTCATGGCCCGGGTGGGCGCGGTCCTCAAGCGGGCGGGGCACGCGGCCGGGAAGCGGATGGTGTTCGGCGGCCTGGTCATCGAGCCGGAGGCCCGCTCGGTCCAGGTGGACGGAAAGATGGTCAGCCTGCCGCCCAAGGAGTTTGACCTGCTTCTGAAGCTGGCCGGAAACGAGCGCATGGTGTTCACCCGGGAGCAGCTGCTGGACCAGGTGTGGGGGTTCGACTACTACGGGGACGCCCGCACGGTGGACACCCACATCAAATCCCTGCGGGAGCACCTGGGGCCCTACCGCAGGGTCATCGAAACCGTTTGGGGAGTGGGGTATAAATTTGCGTACAAGGAAAACTAAGCACGCCCTCCGGGGCGTGGGCATGGCGGTGCGCCTGTGGGCCATCATGATGGTGCTGGTGCTGCTGACGGTGGGGTGCATGTGGCTGTTCCAGGTGGTGCTGATGGAGCGCAACTACACCCAGTCCAACCTGGCGGAGGCCCAGAGCCAGCTGGAGCCGGTGATGGAGGAGCTGCAGACGGAGGATCTGGGCTACAACGAGCAGCTGATCGCCTATCTGAGCAGCACCGCCAGCGAAAAAATGATGATCGTGGACAGCGGCGGCCACCTGGTGGATATGTACACCTACGGCCACCCCATCGATCTGGCGGAGGACCGGACCGACCTGCAGGTCTGGGTGCGGATCTCCAGCGGCGAGGACTACGAGAAGATCCTGGCCGGGGAGCCCTACACCAGGGAAACCAGGAAGGGGAACCGGGTGGAGGGCTATGAGATCGGCATTCCCATCCGGTACTACGGTGAGAGCGCCTACCTGATCCTCTACCACTCCTTCGCGGAGCTCCACAACGTGCTGGACATGAACCGGCGGCAGCTGGTGGTCCTCAGCGTGATCCTGACGGTGGCGGCGGCGGTGCTGGCGGGCTTCCTGGCCAAGCGGTTCACCCGTCCCATCCTGATCATCAAGAAGACCGTGGACCGGCTGGCCTCCGGAGATCTGACGGCGGTGCCGGGCCTGAAGCGCAAGGACGAGATCGGCCAGCTGTCCGACTCGGTGGAGGAGCTGGGCCAGGCCCTCCAGCGGGTGGATGTGCTGCGGAAAGAAGTCATCGCCAATGTGTCCCACGAGCTGCGCTCCCCCCTGGCCCTCATCGGCGGCTACGCGGAGATGGTGAAGGACATCACCTGGAAGGACGAGGCGCAGCGCAACGAAAATCTGGACCTGATCATCAGCGAATCCAAGCGGATGAGCGAGATGGTCAGCGACATCCTGGACTACTCCCAGCTCCAGTCCGGCTACCTCCAGCTGAACAGGAGGGACTATGACCTGCGGGAGATCGTGGAGGAGGAAACCGGCCGCTGCGAGAAGATCGCCCGGGAGAACAGCCTCTCCCTCCGTCTGGAGCAGCCGGAGGAGGAGTGCCCGGTCCAGGTGGACGCCCTGAAGATCAGCCAGGTGCTGCGCAACCTCATCTACAACGCCATCAACCACACCCGGGACGGGGAGACCATCACCGTCCGCACCCGGCAGGAGGCGGACGGCTTCCGGGTTTCGGTCCTGAACCCCGGAGAGCCCATTCCGGAGGAGGACCGGGAGCTGATCTGGGAGCGGTACCAGCGCAGCCAACACCAGGCGGGCCGGCGGCAGGGCACCGGCATCGGCCTGTCCATTGTCAAGACCATCCTGGACACCCACGGCATGACCTACGGCGTGAACTGCCGGGACGGGCTGACCTGCTTCTGGTTCTTCTACCCCAGCCTGTAGGCAGCCCCGGGGACCATGTTCAAATTTTTATATAGAAGAAGCGAATTGTTATGCTCTTTTACTTTACCGGAACCGGCAGCAGCCTGTATGCCGCCAAGGCGATAGACCCCCATCCCATCAGCATCCCCCAGGCCATCCGTCAGACCTCGCCGTCCTTTACCGCCGAGGCCATCGGCATTGTGTCCCCCATCTACGGCCACGAGGTCCCGCCTATGGTGAAGGACTTCCTGCGGAGGGCCGCGTTCCACACGGACTACTTCTACATGGTCCTGACCTACGGTAACCGCCACGGGGGCGCGGCCGAGCTGGCGGAGCGGCTGTGCCGGGACTGCGGGATCCAGCCCAGCTACATCAATGTCCTGCTAATGGTGGACAACTGGCTGCCCAGCTTTGACATGGACCAGCAGCGGCGGCTGGACAAGCAGGTGGACGCCCATCTGGCCCAGATCGTGGCGGACATCAAGGCCCGGAAGCGCTGGATCGCCCCGGTGACGGATGCCGACCGGGCCGCCCACCAGGAGTTTCTGGGCAACATGCGGCGGATGCCCGCCGACGCCTGGCAGCACCTGATCCGGGTGACGGACCAGTGCGTAGGGTGCGGCATCTGCCAGATGGTCTGCCCCTCCGGCTCCATCCGGGTGGAGAACGGGCGGGCGGTCCACCACCCCGGCAGCTGCCAGACCTGCCTCTCCTGCGTCCACAACTGCCCGGAGAAGGCCATCGGCCTGACGGTGCCGGAGAAGAACCCCGAGGCCCGCTACCGCAACGAGCACATCCAGCTCTCCGAGATCATCAGCGCCAACCGGCAGAACTGACGGACGGCTGGGTTTCCCCAGGGAAACCCAGCCGCATTTTTTTACTTTCTCCCGTACAGCAGCCCCACCCCCCGGAGCATCCCCGGGGCCCGGGCATACCGGGGCACGAAGCCCAGCCGCTCCACGCCGGAGATATAGCGGACCTCCCGGTAGCCCTCCCGCCGCAGCTCCCCGGCAAACTCCTCCATATCCCCGTACAGCTTCTCCTGGTCAAACAGGTCCTGGAAGGCGAAGGCGCCCCCCTTCCGCAGCACCCGCAGGGCCTCCCGCACCACCTGCCGCTTGTCCGGCTGGGTGCGCACCTCGTGGAACACAAAGTTGCTGACCACCCCGTCGAAGGCACCGTCGGGGAAGTCCAGGCGGGCGGCGTCCCCCTGCCGGAAGGCCACCCGGTTCGCCACCCCCTCCAGGGCGGCGTTGCGCTCGCACTGCTCCCGGGCGTAGCTCCACTCCGCGCTCCAGTAGTCCACGCCCACCAGCTCCGCCTGGGGGAACCGCTTGGCGCAGCGGATGAGCAGGGCTCCGGAGCCGCAGCCCACGTCCAGCAGCGTCCCCTCCCCGTCCCAGTCCAGGTGGTCCACCAAAAACTGGTGGACCTCTCCCATGAGGCCGCCCCGGTTAAAGTCGAAGAGCGCCCGGCAGCGGAGCATGTACAGCCAGTAGGCCGCCAGGAGAAGGATCACCAGGCCCAGCAGGATGCTGGCGAGGTTGGGGCCAAGCAGGATGACCAGCAGGATCTCCCCCGCCAGCAGCACCCCGATGATCACCGCCAGGGCCCTCATCAGGTACAGGGGGACCCAGTTTCCATAGTCCGGCTTTGTCGATTTCATATGCAGTTCCTCCTTAGATAACAGTTGTTATGATTTGTTATGATAAAAGCCCGGAGCGCTTGGCTCCGGGCTTCAATCCCTGTGTTCTGTTTTTCGCTCCGCGATCAGCCGCCGGAATCCGCCGTCGGCGTAGAGGCCGGTGAGGCGGGTCAGCTCCAGCACGCGCTCCATGGTGTACTCCCCCTTCAAAAGTTCTAGATTGCCCTTCATCCGCATCTCCACCAGAATGCGGATCAGCTCCGGGTCCAGCTCCCCGGCGCCGTACCGCCGGAAAAACTGGGAAAAGGCGCGGCGCATCTGGGCGTACAGCTCCTCCCGGAAGCCGGCGTACCGGGTCCCCTGGGACTTCTCCAGCAGGAGCAGCACCTCCTTCCGGCGGCGGTAAAGAAACGCCATCAGCCGCAGGTCGCAGTCCGGGCCGGCGTCCGGCTCCTCCAGCTCCGCCAGGGCCAGCTCCCGGCCCAGACGGGTGATCCGCTCAGCGGTGTCCGCCACGATCTGCTCGAAGAGGTCCTCCTTGTTTTGGAACAGAAAGTAGACCGCCCCGGTGGTGACGCCGGCGCCGGCACAGATCCGCCGCAGGGACGCCTTCTCAAAGCCCCGGGCCAGGAACTCCTCCCTGGCGCTCTCCAGCAGCTTCTCCCTGGTTTCCCGCTGTGACTCTGCCATTGGCCTTCCTCCTGGGTGCGAATTAGCTTCTTCTAACTCATCATACCAGATTTCAGTCCCTTGCGCAAGAGCCTTTTTCCCGTCCCCGCAGCCGGCCGCCTTGCCTCCCTACAGCACCGGCTCGATCACCGAGCGGAAATACCGGTCCAGCTCCTCCGGGGACTGCCTCATCCGGCCCCGGATCCACCAGAGCACCATCTCCACAAAGCTGCCGGAGATGTGGTTGACCAGGAAGTCCTCCGGGATGTCCAGATTGGCCCGCCGGTTTTGGCCTATGAATTGCTTTTGGATCAGCTCATTCAGGCTGTCCTTGAAATACCGCAGGAAGATCTCGCTGCTCTCGCTGGAGAGCAGGCCGAGGATGTTGTTCTCGTTCTCCCGCAGATGCTGCAGCAGGTGGCAGAACACCGACTCCGGCGCGCTCCCATCGGAGTACAGGCCGTGGGTGTGGGTGCAGTCGGCGGCGCTGCGGATGATATGTCCGAACAGCTCCCCGCACAGGGCCTTCAGCAGGTCGTCCTTGGTTTCAAAGTGGTCGTAGAAGGTCGTCCGCCCGATGTTGGCCGTGTCTATGATCTCCTGCACGGTGATTTTCCCGTAGCTCTTTTCCGCCAGGAGGGCGCTGAACGCGCCAAAAATGGCCGCTCTGGTTTTCTGCTGCCGACGGTCCATATACAGGGCTCCTTCCGAACAGTTTTCCAAAATTGTTCCCTAACTTACGAAACCGGTCAATCATCCGTTGTAATTCCGGGGTGCCTCTCCTACAATAAAAGCGAACAAACCGTTTGTTATCAAATTTATTGTATGGCAGTTCCCTGCCTGTGTCAAGGGACATCGGCCAAGGCTCTGTGTGGATGGGAGGCGTCACCATGTTAAAGAAGCTCAATGATTTTCTGGCGGGATGGCCTATGACCCTGGTGGGTGCGGTTTTCCTGGCGGCCAGCTTCGTCCTGCCCCGACTGGGCGTCGATCTGCTCATCGATCCGGCCTGGGCAACGGTGGTCATCAGCGGCATCCCGCTGCTCTATCTGGCAATCTGGCGGATCATCCACAACCCCGGCATCAGCAAGATCTCCTCGGCCCTGCTCATCGTCAACGCCATGTTCGCGGCCATCGCCATCGGGGACCTGTTCGCCGCCGGCGAGGTGGCCTTCATCATGGCCATCGGGGCCCTGCTGGAGGACGCCACCACCAACCGGGCCAAAAAGGGCCTGAAGCAGCTCATCAGTCTAGCTCCCACCCAGGGCCGCCGCGTCCGGGACGGGGAAGAGGAGATGATCCCGGCCGACCAGATCCGCCCGGGCGATGTGCTCCGCATCCTGCCCGGGGAAACGATCCCCGTGGATGGCACCATTCTCAGCGGGGAAACCTCGGTGGACCAGTCCATCATGACCGGGGAATCCCTGCCGGTGGACAAGGGCGTGGGCGAGGAGGTGTTCTGCGGCACCATCAACCGCTTCGGCTCCATCGACATCACCGCCACCAAGGTGGGGGAGGACAGCTCCCTCCAGAAGCTCATCCGCATGGTCCAGGAGGCGGAGAACAAGCAGGCCCCCATGCAGCGCATCGCCGACCGGGCAGCCAGCTGGCTGGTGCCGGTGGCCCTGCTCATCGCCGTCCTGGCCTACGTGTTTACCCGGAACATCGTCACCGCCGTGACGGTGCTGGTGGTGTTCTGCCCCTGCGCCCTGGTGCTGGCAACCCCCACAGCCATCATGGCCGCCATCGGCCAGGCCACCAAGCACGGGGTCATCATCAAGTCCGGCGAGGCTCTGGAGAAGATGGGAAAGGTTGACACCATCGCCTTCGACAAGACGGGCACTCTCACCTACGGCCGGCTGGAGGTCAGCGATATCCTGTCCTTTGAGGAAAGCCTGACGGAAGAGGAGCTGCTCACCCTGACGGCCTCGGCGGAGGGCCGGAGCGAACACCCTCTGGGCAAGGCCGTTGTGACCCGGGCGAAGGAAGCGGGGCTGCCGCTGATGGAAGCACAGGACTTCCGCATGACGGCGGGCCGGGGCATATCCGCGGAGGTGGCCGGGCGCAAACTGCTGTGCGGAAACGAGAAATTTCTGGAAGAGAACGGCATTGCCATCGACGGCTCCATCCGCAGCGCCCTGGAGAAGCTGCGCTCTGAGGGCAAGGCTTCCATCCTGGTGGCGGAGGGGATGCGGTGCGTTGGCGTCATCGCCCTGTCCGACGTGCTCCGTCCGGAGGCCAGGGACATGGTGTCCCGTCTGAGCGCCATGCACACCCGCACGGTGCTGCTCACCGGCGACAACCAAAAGGCTGCGGACTACTTCGCCAGGCAGGCGGGCATCAGCGAGGTCCGCGCCCAGCTGCTGCCGGAGGAGAAGGTGGGCAATATCGAGGCCCTGCGGGTGTCGGGGCGGAAGGTGTGCATGATCGGCGACGGCGTCAACGACGCTCCGGCCCTCAAGACCGCCGACGTGGGTGTGGCAATGGGCAGCATGGGCAGCGACATCGCGGTGGAGGCGGCAGACATCGCCCTCATGGGCGACGACATCTCCAAGATCCCCTACTTAAAGCGGCTGTCCAACGCCACGGTCAAGACCATCAAACTGAGCATCACATTGTCCATGTGCATCAACTTCTTTGCCATCATCGCCTCCCTGCTGGAGCTGCTCAACCCCACCACCGGGGCCTTAGTCCACAACGCCGGCTCCTGCTTCGTGGTCCTCATCGCCGCTCTGCTGTACGACAGGAAGTTTACCTAATCATGCCTCCATCTCTTCGCGCCGCCGGCACGGGGCGGCGCGGAGCTCTGCGGAGAGGAGGGACGCCGCAAAATACTTTGCGGTGTCCCTCCTCTCCGCGCCGTATCCATTTACAGCTTCTTCACAAACAGGGCGCGGATGGCGTTCAGCACAGCCAAAATCATCACGCCCACGTCGGCGAAGATGGCCAGCCACATGTTGGCGAAGCCCAGGGCCACCAGGATCAGACAGGCCAGCTTGATGCCGATGGCGAACACGATGTTCTGGTAGACGATGCCCAGGCACTTCCGGGAGATCTTGATGGCCTTGGCGATCTTCAGGGGATCGTCGTCCATGAGCACCACGTCGGCGGCCTCAATGGCGGCGTCGGAGCCCATGGCCCCCATGGCGATGCCGATGTCCGCCCGGCTGAGCACCGGCGCGTCGTTGATGCCGTCTCCTACGAAGGCCAGCTTGGCCCGCTCCGGCTTGCTCTTCAGCAGCTCCTCCACCTTGGCCACCTTGTCGGCAGGCAGCAGCTGGCTGTACACCTGGTCCACGCCCAGCTCCGCCGCCACATGGTCGGCCACCGCCTTGGCGTCGCCGGTGAGCATGACGGTCTTCCGGACGCCGGCGGCCTTCAGGGCCCGGATGGCCTCCTTGGCGTGGGGCTTCACCACGTCGGAGATGACGATGTGTCCGGCGTATTTGCCGTCAACGGCCATGTGGATGATGGTGCCCACGCTGCGGCAGGGGATGTACGGCACGCCCAGCCGGTCCATCAGCTTGTCGTTGCCGGCGGCCACGGCGTGGCCGTCCACCACGGCGGTGACGCCGTTGCCGCTGATCTCCTGGATGCCCGATACCCGGCTGCGGTCGATCTCCTTGCCGTAGGCCCGCTGGAGGCTCCTGCTGATGGGGTGGGAGGAGGCGCTCTCCGCCAGGGCGGCGTACTCCACCAGCTTCTCGTTCTCCATCTCGCTGTGGTGGATGCCGTTGACCTCGAAGACGCCCTGGGTCAGGGTGCCGGTTTTGTCGAACACCACGATCCTGGCCTGGGAGAGGGTTTCCAGGTAGTTGGAGCCCTTCACCAGGATGCCGGCGTTGCTGGCTCCGCCGATGCCGGCGAAGAAGCTCAGGGGGATGGAGATGACCAGCGCGCAGGGGCAGCTGGCCACCAGGAACGTCAGGGCGCGGTACACCCAGGTCCCCCAGTCGGCGGGCAGGCCCATGGCGAACATCCGCACCAGGGGCGGCAGGACGGCCAGCACCACGGCGCTGCCGCAGACAGCGGGCGTGTAGATGCGGGCGAAGCGGGAGATGAAGGCCTCGGACCGGGACTTGCGGGAGGAGGCGTTCTCCACCAGGTCCAGGATCTTGGATACCGTGGACTCGCCGAACTCCCTGGTGGTTCGGATCTTTAAAAGGCCGGTCATGTTGATGCAGCCGCTGATGATCTCGTCCCCCACCCCCACGTCCCGGGGCAGGCTCTCCCCGGTGAGGGCGGCGGTGTTCAGGGAGGAGGTC
>CAJFVK010000071.1 GCA_904420435.1 uncultured Oscillospiraceae bacterium | reverse complement strand
TGATCAGGCCATGGCTGCGCCGGAGGAGGAACTCCGCCACAGCGCAGTCCGCCCCGGGGATCAGCTTCATCAGGGACACCGCCGGGTCCACCCGGTCGTAAAACGCGGGCGTTTCCCGGGCCTCCGGGCGCAGGTAGGTGACCACCCGCCCCTCCCGGACCAGGCCCAGAACCGGATAGTTGATGCTGGAGAAGGCCTCGAAGCTCTTGCTCCGGGTCTTCCGGGCCCGGGTGCCCAGAATGATCTTGTTGTTGAACACCAGCACCACGCCCCGCATCTCCGAGGCTGCCACCGTAAAGGCGTCCCGGAGGTTCTGCTTGCTGTCGGTGGTTTCAAAGCCGATGGGCTTCTGGGCGCCGGTGAGCACGATGGGCTTGGGACTCCCCTGGATCAGATAGCTGAGGCCTGCGGCGGTGTAGGCCATGGTGTCAGTGCCGTGGCTGATGACAAACCCGTCGTAGGCGGCGTACCGCTCCCGGATGGCCTGGGCGATGGCCACCCAGTGCTCCGGCCGCAGGTTGGTGCTGTCCAGGCTGAACAGCTGCAGGCAGTCCACCTGGGCGATGGCGGCAATGTCCGGCACATACCTGAGCAGCTGGGCGCTGGTCAGCTCCGGCTGCAGACCGTTCTCCCCCATCTCCGAGGCGATGGTGCCGCCGGTGCCGATAAGCAGGATTTTCTTCATCACTCCACCTACCAATCCCTGTCGTCCATAGCTGCCAGGCCGAACCGGGCCGCCATGGCGATCTTCCGCTTTTCTGACTCCTCCTGGGCCGCATCGTACCGGTTCTTCAGCTCCTGGAGGAAGATGCCCCGGAGGCTGTCCTCCCCCGCCCGGCTCCACAGATCCGTCCCCATGCGGGTCTCATCCCGGATCTCCAGGCTGAAAAACCGGGGGGCCAGGGCCGTCAGGAGGGCCCCCTCCTCCACGCCCCGCCGGTCCGTCTCCCCGGTGAGCACCAGGCGGACGATGTCCTCCTCCCCTGCGGCGGCCAGGGTTTCCTCCGCCGCCTGGCGGACCTCCCGGCCGGTCACGTCCGCCGTGAGGATCCGATAGCAGCGCCGGCACAGGGGGATCAGCTCCGCCGACACCTTGCCCCCCTCCATCTCCAGGAGCAGCACGCCCTTCTCCCCCAGCTCGTCAAAGCCCCGGCCCTCCGGACAGCCGGGATAGGCGTAGTAAGTATTCCCCGTCCTCTCCAGGCCGCTGTACTGGTGGACGTGGCCCAGGGCCAGGTACGCAAGGCCGCTGGCGGCAATCTCCTCCCGGGTGATGGGGTTGTAGGGCCCGCCGTTCACATCCCCGTGGAGGCACATGACCGACGGCCTGGGGTCCTCCGGCGCGGTGAAGCCCCGGAGCAGGCTCTCCTCCTGCCGGGGGGCGGTGAAGGCGGCGCCGTAGACCACGCAATGTTCCAATTCCAGCCGGCTGGGGGCGGGGCTGGTAAAGATATGGACGTTCTCCGGCCAGGCCATGTCCCGGTAGGGGCTGCCCGGGCCGTAGGGATCGTGGTTCCCCGGGGCGATGCACACCGGGCAGGGCATGGCCCCCAGAGTCCGGCTCAGCTGCTCCAGGGTTTCCCGGTAAGCGTGGGCGCTGTCGAACAGGTCGCCGCTGAGGAGCACCAGCTCCGCCTGCCGCTCCTCCGCCAGCTGCCGCAGCCTCTCCAGCAGCTCCCGGCTCTCCCGGCGGCGCTGGGCCGCCTTCTCGGCGCTGAGGCCCCGGAAGGCACTGTCCAGGTGAAAATCCGCGGCGTGGAGGATCCTCATGCCTGCTCCTCCGGCCGCCAGCCCTTGCACACGTCCACCCACCGGTCCGTCCGGGCCAGCTCCGCCAGCTCCTCACAGGTGAGCTCAATGGCGCTGTTGGCGCTGCCGGCGGCGGGAAACACCGTGTCAAACCGGCGGAGGGACTCATCCAGGTACACCTCCACCCCCTCGTTCACCGCGAAGGGGCACACGCCACCCACCGCGTGGCCCACCAGCTCCACCGCCTCCTGGGGCGTCAGCATCTTGGCCTTGCCGCCGAAGGCGGCCTTGTAGCGGCCGTTGTCCACCTTGGCGTCCCCGGCGGCCACAATCAGCAGCACCCGGTCCCCCAGTTTGAAACTGAGGGTCTTGGCGATCCGGGCGCCCTCCACCCCCAGGGCCTGGGCCGCCAGCTCCACCGTGGCGCTGGACACGTCAAACTCCTGAATCCGATCCGCCATTCCCCTGGTGGCCAGGTAGGCGCGCACACGCTCAATCGACATCTCTCGTTTCTCTCCTTTTTCTCGTATCAGCGGATATCCACCCGCTCCACCTGGAGGCACAGGCCCGTTTCCGTGTCCAGGGTAAACACCGCCCCCTGCATGCAGCAGGGGTCCGGCGCCACCTGGTAGCGGCCGGGCAACCCCCCCAGGAAGGATTCGATGCTCTGCTCCGGCCGGATGCCCAGCACCGAGCGGACGGGGCCGGTCATGCCCAGGTCCGTCAGATAGCCGGTGCCCTTCTCCATCACGTGCTCGTCGGCGGTGGGCACGTGGGTGTGGGTCCCCCACAGGGCGGACACCCGGCCGTCCAGGTAGTAGGACATGGCCAGCTTCTCACTGGTGGCCTCGGCGTGGAAGTCTACCAGGGTGAAGGTGGGCCTGTCCCACTGCCCCAGGATCCGGTCCGCGGTCAGGAAGGGGTTGTCCGCGTGGAAGTCCAGGCCGCAGCGGCCGATCAGATTGATCACCCCGATCCGAACCGGCCCGGACTCCCAGATGGCAAAGCCCTTCCCCGGCGCATGGCTGGTGAAGTTGGCGGGCCGGAGCAGATAGGGGTCCGTTTCCAATCGGGAGGCGATCTGGGGCCGGTTGAAGGTGTGGTTCCCCAGGGTCACCACATCCGCCCCGGCGGCAAAGAGGGCGTCCGCCTGGTCCGGCGTCAGCCCCACGCCGGAGATGTTCTCCCCGTTGACCACGGTAAAGCGGATATCCTTCAGCTTTTTCAGCGGCCGCAGGCAGCGCTCCAGATGCCGCAGCCCGTTCTCCCCCACCACGTCGCCTACGGCGAGCACCCGATACTCCATCTTCCCGTCCTCCCTGTCTGTTCTGTGCGGAATGCTCCTGCGGCCCGGCGGGCCGCAGGATGCTGCGCAGCCTTTATTATACCCGCCCGGCGGGCCGATTGCAAGACGGGAAGCCCCTGGAAAGGACCCTCCCGCCGCCGGACGTTCCGGCGGCCCCGCCTGTGGAGAGCAAAAAAACTGCCCATACTTTGTATGGGCAGTTTTCTTTACTTGGCGTATTCCACAACCTTGGTCTCCCGCAGCACGTGGACCTTGATCTGACCGGGGTACTCCAGCTCGTTCTCGATCCGCTTGGCCAGCTCCCGGGCCAGAATCACCATCTGGTCCTCGCTGACCTGCTCGGGCTTCACCATGACCCGGACCTCCCGTCCGGCCTGGATGGCGTAGGACTTCTCAACGCCGGGATAGGTGCCGGTGATCTCCTCCAGCTTCTCCAGGCGCTTGATGTAGTTCTCCAGGTTCTCCCGCCGGGCGCCGGGCCGGGCGGCGGAAATGGCGTCGGCCGCCTGCACCAGGCAGGCCACCAGGGTCTTGCACTCCACGTCGCCGTGGTGGGCCTGAATGGCGTGGAGGATGTCCTCCTTCTCCTTGTACTTCCGGCAGAACTCCACGCCCAAACTGATGTGGGTGCCCTCGTACTCGTGGTCCAGGGCCTTGCCGATGTCGTGGAGCAGGCCGGCCCGCTTGGCGCTGTTCACATCCGCCCCCAGCTCCGCGGCCATCAGGCCCGCCAGCTGGCTGACCTCAATGGAGTGCTGCAGCACATTCTGGCCGTAGCTGGTGCGGTAGTGGAGCCTGCCCAGCATCTTCTGGACCTCCGGATGGAGCCCGCGGACGCCGGTCTCAAAGGCAGCCCGCTCGCCCTCGCTCTTGATAACCGCGTCCACCTCCCGGCGGGCCTTCTCCACCATCTCCTCAATGTGGGTGGGGTGGATCCGCCCGTCGGCGATCAGCTTCTCCAGGGCCACCCGGGCAACCTCCCGGCGGACCGGCTCAAAGCAGGACACAGTGATGGCCTCAGGGGTATCGTCGATAATCAGATCGACGCCGGTCAATGTTTCGATGGTGCGGATGTTGCGGCCCTCCCGGCCGATGATCCGCCCCTTCATCTCGTCATTGGGCAGGGGCACCACACTGACGGTGATCTCGGCGGCGTGATCGGCGGCGCAGCGCTGGATGGCGGTGGCCACGATCTCCTTGGCCCGCTGGTCCGCCTCCTCCTTGGCCCGCTGCTCGATCTCCTTGATCTTCATAGCGGTTTCATGGGTCACCTCGGTCTCCACCTGGGAGATCAGGTAGTTCTTCGCCTCCTCGGCGGTGAGGCCGGAAATCCGCTCCAGCATCTCGGTCTGGCTGCGCTTGATGGCCTGAATCTCTTCCTCCTGGCGCTCCATCTCCTCGTGCTTTTGCTGCAGAGCCTCTTCCTTCTTCTCGATGTTCTCCGTCTTCCGGTCCAGGTTCTCTTCCTTCTGCTGGAGCCGGCGCTCCTGCTTCTGGATCTCGTTTCTGCGCTCCTTTACTTCCTTCTCATACTCGCTGCGGTTGCGCAAGATCTCCTCCTTCGCCTCCACCAGGGCCTCTCTCTTCTTGTTCTCAGAGCTCTTGATGGCCTCGTTGATGATGCGACGGGCTTCTTCTTCCGCACTGGAAATTTCCTTTTCGGAAACTTTTTTCCGATAGCTGATGCCGAGAGGGAAGCCAACGATGAACGCCACCACAGCCGCCGCCAGGATGGCGACAACATGGATGAGTCCAAATTCCATAAATTGACCTCCTATTCTCTTTTCAATGAGCAACGTTCCCTGTCACAGGGGAATTGGACGCACAATCGGGCGGAACCCCTTTTTTCCACTCGACAATAATCCAACATTCATGATACATCCTTTTTCCCCCACTTGTCAAGAATAAATATGGGCGGCGGCCCCGCCCCCGCCCCACTTTGTGACAACTGCCGCAAAACTGCTCTCTGGGACCGGCGGCGGCTGATCCGGGAAAAATTTCCTTTTTTCGGCAAATTCCGGCAAAATAAAAGCGGACGGCCCTACTGAACGGGCCGTCCGCAGATTCCCGGAAAAATCTTCCAGATATTCTTTTCAGGGCCCGCAGGCTCCCCCGCCGGATCAGAACAGCTGCACATAGGCGTCCCGCTCCGCGCCCACAGACACGTAGCGGATGGGGCAGCCGATCTCCTTCTCCACGAACTTCACATAGTCCCGGGCCGCCTGGGGCAGGTCCTCCCACTTCCGGGCGCCGGAGATGTCGCACTTCCAGCCGGGCATGGTGGTGGTCACCGGCTTGGCGTCCGGCAGCACCGCCGGGAAGGGGAAGTAGTCGATCTGCTCCCCGCCGAGCTCATAGTGGGCGCAGATGGGGATCTCATCCATATAGCTGAGCACGTCCAGCTTGGTCAGGGCGATCTCCGTGGCCCCCTGGCACTGGACGCCGTAGCGGGTGGCCACCAGGTCGATGGGGCCAACACGGCGGGGCCGGCCGGTCTTGGCGCCGTACTCGCCGCCGGCCTCCCGGAGGCGCTCCGCCTCCTCGCCGAACCACTCGCAGGTGAAGGGGCCCTCGCCCACGCAGGAGGAGTAGGCCTTCACCACGCCCACCACCTGGTCGATCTGGGCGCTGGGCAGGCCGGAGCCCACCGGCGCATAGGCGGCGATGGCGTTGGAGGAGGTGGTGTAGGGGTAGATGCCGTAGTCCAGGTCCCGGAGGGCGCCCAACTGGGCCTCAAAGAGGATGCTCTTGCCCGCGGCCTGGGCCTGGCGCAGGAGGGCGCCGGTGTCGCAGATGAAGGGCTTGATCTTCTCCCCGTAGTCCGCCACCCAGGATCGCAGGTCCTCCATGGTGTAGGGCTTGGCGCCGTAGACCCGCTCCAGGGTCAGGTTCTTCCACTCCAGGATCCCCTCCAGGTGCTCCCAGAGCTTGTCCGGGTACAGCAGCTCCCCGGCCATGACGGTCTTCTTCTGGTACTTGTCGGAGTAGAAGGGGGCGATGCCCTGCTTGGTGGAGCCGTACTTCTTGTCGGCCAGCCGGGCCTCCTCCAGGCCGTCCAGATCCCGGTGCCAGGGCATCAGCAGGGAGGCCCGGTCGCTGATCTTCAGGTTCTCCGGGGTGATGGACACCCCCTTGCCGGTCACGTCCTGGATCTCCGTCCACAAACTCTCGCAGTCCAGGGCCACGCCGTTGCCCAGGATGTTCACCACGCCTTTGCGGAAGATGCCGGAGGGCAGCAGGTGCAGGGCGAACTTCCCCTGCTCGTTGACCACCGTGTGGCCGGCATTGCCGCCGCCCTGATAGCGGACCACCACATCGTACTGGCTGGTGAGCAGGTCCACCATGCGGCCCTTGCCCTCGTCGCCCCAGTTGATGCCTACAATCGCTGTTAACATAACACTGTTCCTCCCGTGATAATTTGACTTACACTTGGATGCTGACTTCCGCGCCCAGCATGTCCTGGTTGGCCTCCAGCACCGGCCGGACCCACTGCTCCAGGAAGTCCTCGGTCTGGGCGGGCGCGCAGCCCACAAACTTCCGCACATCCAGCAGCTTCTCCAGGTCCTCCCGGGTGACGCCGAAGCGGGGGTCGGCGGCGATGCGGTCCAGCAGGTCGTTGCTGCCGCCGTTGAGCTTCATCTCCTTGGCCACGGCCACCGAGTGCTGGCGGATGGCCTCGTGGAGCTCCTGCCGGTCGCCGCCCCGCTCCACACAGTCCATCATGATGTTCTCCGTGGCCATGAAGGGCAGCTCCTCCTGGAGGTGGCGCTCCATAACCTTGGGGTAGGGGGTGCCGCCGGAGATGATGTTGGTGTAGAGCTGCAAGATGGCGTCTACCGCCAGAAACGCCTCCGGGATGGAGATCCGGCGGTTGGCGCTGTCGTCCAGGGTCCGCTCGAACCACTGGGTTGCGGCGGTGATGGCCGGGTTCATGAGATCGCACATCACATAGCGGCTCAGGGACGCGATCCGCTCGGAGCGCATGGGGTTTCGCTTGTAGGCCATGGCGGAGGAGCCGATCTGCCCGGACTCGAAGGGCTCGTCAAACTCCTTTAAGTGGCTCAGCAGCCGGATGTCGTTGGAGAACTTGGCCGCGCTCTGGGCGATGCCGCTGAGGACGGAGAGGATGTTGAAGTCCACCTTCCGGGAGTAGGTCTGGCCGGTGACCGGGTAGACCGCGGCGTAGCCCATCTTCTCCGCCACCCGCCGGTCCAGCTCCTTGACCTTGGCCGCGTCCCCGTGGAACAGCTCCAGGAAGCTGGCTCCGGTGCCGGTGGTGCCCTTGCAGCCCCGGAGCTTCAGATGCTCCAGCTCGTAGTCCAGCCGCTCCAGGTCCAGCAGCAGGTCGTGGGCCCAGAGGGTGGCCCGCTTGCCCACGGTGGTGGGCTGGGCCGCCTGGAAGTGGGTGAAGGCCAGGGTAGGCTGGTCCTTCCACTTCTCCATAAAATCCTTCAGGGCCGCCAGGGCCCCCAGCAGCAGCCGGCGGACCTGGATCATGGCCTCGTGCATCTGGATCAGGTCCGTGTTGTCCCCCACAAAGCAGGAGGTGGCCCCCAGGTGGATGATCCCCTTGGCCCCCGGGCAGCAGGCGCCGTAGGTGTGGACGTGGGCCATCACATCGTGGCGGACCTCCTTCTCCTCCCGGGCCGCCATGTCGTAGTCAATGTCGTAGATATGGGCGCGCAGCTCCTCCACCTGCTCCCGGGTAATGGGCAGGCCCAGCTCCATCTCGCTCTCCGCCAGAGCGACCCAGAGCTTCCTCCAGGTGGAGAATTTGAAATCGTCGGAAAAAATCTGCTGCATGGTCCGGCTGGCATACCGGGTGCACAGGGGATTGCGGTAGCTGTCGTGCATGGCGTGGCGCCCCTTTCCTGTCTGGTTTTGCCCCCAGGGCAATTTTTCACAGATTGTATTGTAGCACCTTCCATTTTCCCGCACAAGAGAGAATTTCATCTATATCTCGGGAGAATTTTTCAGAATCTGTACTGCATTTTGCAGGATTCCCCCTGTTTCTGCCTGATATTGGATTTTTTCCGTTTACAAGAGCGCCGGTTTGTGATAAAGTGGCTGATATCACTCATTGACTGGGAGGAAATCATCCCATGCGGATGCGGAAAAAGAAAAATCTGGTGCCCCGAATGGAGCGCTGCGCCGCCGTCCATGTGGAGGACGGCTTTTCTATGGGGGGACGCTGGCGGGAGCTGATGGATGGCGCGGCCGCCCTCCATGTGGAGCTGGGCTGCGGCAAGGGCCGCTTCACCGTGGAAACCGCCCGGGAGCACCCGGACACCCTGTTCATCGCCGTGGAGCGGGTGGCGGACGCCCTGGTGGTGGCCATGGAGCGTGCCGTGGCGGCGGACCTTCGCAACGTCTTCTTTGTGGTGGGGGACGCCGCCGCCCTGCCCCAGATGTTCGCCCCCGGGGAGGTGGACCGGATCTACATCAACTTCTGCGACCCCTGGCCCCCCAAGCGGCAGGCCAAGCGCCGCCTGACCCACCGGAACTTCCTGAAGCTCTACCGGCAGGTGCTGAAAGAAGGCGGCGAGATCCACTTCAAAACTGACAACGCCCCCCTCTTCGCCTTCTCTCTGGAGGAGTTCCCCCAGGCGGGCTTTGCCCTCCGGGAGGTGACGGACGACCTCCACGCCGGCGGCCCCCAGGGCGTAATGACCGACTACGAGGCGAAGTTCTACGCCGAGGGCGTCCCCATCCACCGCTGCGTGGCCGTGATGGAGCCCTGGACGCCGCCGGAGGAAGCCCCGGCGCCTGGCAGCCCCGGGGATGCGCAGGAGCAGGACTCCTGAGTTTCCCTGTCACCAGTCCCATCTGTCCGTCTTTCTCATGTAAAAAGCACCCGTTCCTGGCGGAACGGGTGCTTTTCTGTTTTTACCGGTGGTGGGGGTGGTGGGGATGATGGACCACCAGGCGCTTGCGCTCCTCCCACTGATGGCGCATCAGCGGGGGCATCCACCGCCTGGACAGGTAGTAGGCCAGGAACACCAGAGAGGACACCGCCCAGCTCACAGGGAAAATAATCGCCACGGTAAAGATGGACACGTGGGCGAAGCCATACACCCACAGGTACACCACCCGAAGCAGGCAGACGCAGCACATGGTGATGATGGTGGGCTTTACCGCGTTGCCCACCGCCCGCATGGTGGCGGCAAAGATCTCGGTGCAGCCAAAGGTCAGATAGAACGGCGCCGTATAGAGGATCACTGTCATGCCTGCCTGGAGCACCGCGCTGTCCCCCTTGGCGAAGAGGCCGATCAGGGGCTCGCGGAGCAGGCACATGGCCAGGGAGAACAGGCAGGTGATGAACAGGTGCATCTTCAGCCCGGTGGCGATCGTCTTTTTCACCCGCTGGTGCCGCTGGGCGCCGTAGTTCTGCCCCACAAAGGTCATCACCGTGATGCCGATGGCGCTGCTGATGGGCCAGTAGATGTCGTCGATCTTCCGGAAAGCGGCCCAGCCGGCCACCACGTCGGTATCCATGCTGTTCACCGCCGTCTGCACCAGCAGGTTGGCGATGTTGTACATAGCGGACTGAAAGCCGCTGGGCAGACCGATCTGGAGCATCCGCTTCAGCATCTCCCGGCTGAGCTTGGGCCGGCGAAGATTAGGCCGTATGTCCTCCGGCAGGCGGAACATGCTCCGCAGCACCAGAGAGGCGCTGATCACCTGGGAGATGGTGGTGGCGATGGCCGCGCCGGCCACCTCCATCTGGAAGCCCACCACGAACAGCAGATCCAGCACCACGTTGGCCGCCGTGCTGACCGCCAGGAACTGGAGGGGCCGCCGGGCATCCCCCATGGAGCGGATGATGCTGCTGCCCATGTTGTAAATCATGGAGGGGATCATGCCCAGGAAGTAGTAGGTGAGGTAGTCCACGGAGTAGCGCATGGTGTCCCCCGCCTTGGTGTTCAGGGCCTCCAGCAGGGGCCGCGCGAAAACGATGCCCAGCACTGTCATAAGAGCGCCGCAGATCACCGCAAGGACCAGCGCGGTCTGGATGCCGGTGCGGACCTGCTCCTTCCTGCCGGCGCCATAGTGCTGGGAAACGATCACCGAAGCGCCGGAGGCCAGGGCCACAAAGAAGTTCACCAGCAGGTTCACGATCATGGCCGCCGAACCGCCTACAGCGGCCAGGGCCTCCTTGCCCACAAAGTAGCTGACGATGACGGTGTCCGCCATATTGTACAGCTGCTGGAGCAGGGTTCCCAGCATAATGGGAATGAAGAATCTCAGCATCCCCCTCCACAGGGATCCAGCGATAATCCGGTCATTGGCAAGCGCTCTCTGCATGTCGTCGACTCCTCTATAGCACACAAAAAACTACACAAACCACAGTTGCTATACAGTTATACGCCAACCTCTGAAAAAGTGCAAGATATTTTTTGACAATCTTCCACTTTTTCCTCTATCACCCATCCAGCCGTCTTTTTTCGGCCGTCATTTGTTCAATTTTCTCATATGGCCGGTTCAGCGGCCGGCCGCCGCCCTTCTTTCCCCCCTACCGGTCGGATCTTACACCCCGCGGTAGCCCTTCAGCAGCTCGTAGTAGACCGCGCAGCCGCCCGCCAGGGTCTTCAGGGCGATGGACTCATTGGCCGCGTGGGCGCCGGAGATCCCCTCGTCCTTGTAGAAGGGGGAGAAGCGGTATACCCGGTCGGAGAGGCCGTACATATGCTTGGCGTCGGTGCCGCCCAGCATCAGGTCCGGAATGGCGACGATCTCCCCGTAGCGCTCCCGGCAGATTTGGACGATCAGGTCCTTCAGCTTTCCCTCGTACACGGACTGGGCAGAGGGATTGCTGCCCCGCAGCAGCCGGACCTCCATGCCCGGCTCCAGCAGCGAGCGGATATGGGCCTCCACGGACTCCAGCGTGTCCCCCTCCAGAAGCCGGCAGTTGACCACCACCCGGGCTGTGGCCGGCAGAATGTTGGCCTGCTCAGACCCGCTGGCCATGGTGGGGGCCATGGTGGTGTGGAACATGGCGCTCACCTCCGGGTCCGAGGCAATCCAGGGCTGGAGCGCCTCCCAGTTGCCCTCCATATCCTCCAGGAGCCTGCCCAGCTCCGGGTTATCCTTCGCGATGTAGGGCGCCAAGGTCTGGAACCGGTTGCGGATGGTTTCCGTCAGGCGGTAGGGGAACGGGTTCTCCTCAATGGCCAGAATCGCCTTGGCAATCTTTGTCAGCGCGCCGTTGGGGTAGGGCTTGCTGGAGTGGCCGCCCGGGCAAGTGGCGGTGATCTCAAAGTCCCCATAGCCCTTCTCCGCCATGATAATCGTGCACAGTCCGCTGGGGACGCCCCAGCGGCTGCCGTCCAGCACACCGCCGCCCTCGTCCAGAATGCCGCCGAAGCGGATGCCCTCCGCCTCCAGCTCTCTGGCGGCAATGGCCGCCGCGGAAACCTCCGGGCTGCTCATGACCTCCTCATTGTACCCGTAAAACAGGTAGAGGTCGTAGTCCGGCTGATATCCCTCCTCCAGCAGGGCCTCCACCGCCTCCATCTGGGCGCAGATCTGCCCCTTGCAGTCGGCGGTTCCCCGGCCCCACACGGCGCCCTGGTCGATAGTGCCGCTGAAGGGCGGGTACTTCCAGGCGCCTGGGTCCCCGGCAGGGACCACGTCCTGGTGAGCCATCAGCATCAGGGGCGGCAGGTTCCCCTTGCCGGTTCCCTTCCAGCGGTAGAGGCAGCCGGCCTTTCCCACCTGCCGGAAGGAGAGCTTCTCGTGGAGCAGCGGATAGGTCTTCTTCCAATACGCCTGCATCTCCAGAAACGGCGCAAAGTCCATATCCTCATCCACCGGTGCGGACAGCGTCGGGAACTGGATCATCCCGCTCAGGCGCTTGCCGCACTCCTCCCCATGAAATTCGTGCATCATTCGTTTCCTCCTTATTATAAAAAGGGGCGCCGTGCAGCGCCGGCGCTCCCTGCGTCCCGGATAGCCTTCCCCGGCAAAGCCGCGGGGCAGGCCCGCTGCGCTCCCATCGCCTACCAGTTTATCGACATTCCCAAGCCGTGTCAACTGTTCTGAGGGAATATTTTCTCCGTTTTTCACCTCCCGTCCCGGATCTGCCCCGCGTTTCCACCAGCGGCAAAAAGTACGCGCCGCAGGGACCCTGCGGCGCGCGTCTTTTCTCTATGTTCCCTGATTTCTCAGGCGTTGGCGGACTTGGCCATCTCCACCAGCTGGGT
>CAJFVK010000070.1 GCA_904420435.1 uncultured Oscillospiraceae bacterium | reverse complement strand
GCTGGACCAGGGCTACGCCTCCCCGGCGGAGCGCCGGGTCCTGGACGAGATGTACGCCAACTACAAGGACCACGGCTGGAACGGCGACATGGACGCCCGCCTGGAGAAGGTCTACCAGCTCCGGACCGACCACGCCCCGGAGTAGGGATGGCCGCGGCCCGCGCAGCGGGGGCTTTCCCGCCGCGGAGCGGTGGGAAAGGGCCGGCATGTAAGGCTTCGGAAAAGTCTGACAAGGCGTCTGCGGCAGCCTGCGGAAGGGCCCCACGATCTGTGGGGCCCTTCCTTCTGTCTTTTTCCGGGAAACCGGACCCAGGGGCCGGCGCCCCGCGGATCGTCCCTCAGGGCAGGCGGCCCCCTCCAAATCCGGAGGGGGCCGCCTCTTTTTCGTCCATGGCGGGTCCGGAGCCGCTCAGTCCGGCTCTCTGCGCAGGGTCTTGATAAAGGCGCTCACATCATTCCGGCCGGAGGGCTTATACAGGCAGTAGTAGGTCACGTTGGCCTCCTCGTCCAGGATCGGGATGTTGACCCGGTTCAAGGGGGTCCCCTCCCGGGCCAGCGCCACATCTGTCGTAAAGATCGGAAGGGCGGAGGACCTGACAAGCTCATCAAAGGCCATGTCCTCCTGTTCCAGAAACCGGGTGTCCGGCATCTTCCGGACGGTCAGCTCCCGCCAGAAGCCCAGGCGGTTTCGCAGCAGCATGGTTTCGCCGTTCAGGTCCCTCATATAGAGCGCCCTGCTGCCGGACAGGGGGTGCGCCGGCGGCAGGGAGAAGAACAGGTGCTCCTCCCCATATTTGACGCAGGCGATCCCCGGCTCCTCCACCGGATAGGGCAGGATGATCAGCTGGTAGACGCCGTCCCGCAGGCCCTGGAGGAGCACCCTGTTTTCCCGCATCTCCGAGGAGATCGTCCGGTCCGGGTAGAGGTCCGACAGGACCGGCGGGATCTCCCACAAGGGGGCCGGGGCGCAGGACCCCAGCAGGATCGTGCGGCGGCTGCGGTCGAAGGCCTGGACGCGGCTGATCATGTCCTGGCACTTCTCCATGACCTGCCGGGCGTATTCCGCCGCCATGCGGCCGTTTTCGTTGAACTCGATTTTGTTCTTCTGCCGGTCGAACAGCGGAACCTGGAGCTCCGCCTCCAGCCGCTGCATGGAGCGGCTGAGGGCGGGCTGGGACAGGTGCAGGCGCTCCGCCGCGCCGGACAGGGTCCCGCACTCTGCGAAGGCCAGCAGCTGCTCCAGCTGATAGATCTCAAACACAGTCATCACCACCTGTGACGATTGTACCAGCCGCCCCGGTGGATTGCAAGGGGCAGTATGCGTTTTGGTTAGAGCTCTCTGCAGAATCGGCACTGTACTTTCCGGGAAAACGGGCCTACAATGGGCTCATCCGGAAGAAATCAGGCAAAAGGAGGCTTGCCGCCATGCAGTACAGGGCTCTCTCCAACGGGGTGGAGCTGCCGATGATTGGCTACGGCACGTTCCAGATCCGGGACGCTGCACAGTGCGAGCAATGTGTTTTGGAGGCGCTGGAGACCGGCTACCGCCTGTTCGACACCGCCGCGGCCTATGAAAACGAGGCGGCCATCGGCGCGGCGCTCCGCAGCTCCGGGGTGCCCCGGGAGGAGCTGTTCCTCACCACCAAGCTGTGGGTGCAGGACGCCAGCTACGAGGGCGCCAAGAAAGCCATTGAGACCTCTATGGAAAAGCTGGGGCTCAGCTACATCGACCTGTACCTGATCCACCAGCCCATGGGGGACTATATCGGCGCCTACCGCGCGATGGAAGAAGCATATAAGGCCGGCAAGCTCCGGGCCATCGGTGTGTGCAACTGCTATCCCCAGATTCTGGCGGACATCTGCGAGACCGTGGAGGTCAAGCCTGCGGTGAACCAGGTGGAGCTCCACCCCTTTTTCCAGCAGGAGAACGCCCTGGCCCTGATGCGTGAGTACGGCGTCCATCCCGAGGCCTGGGGCCCCTTCGCCGAGGGCAACCACGGCATCTTCACCCACCCCGTGCTGACCCAGATCGGGGAAAAGTACGGCAAGAGCGCCGCCCAGGTGGCCCTGCGGTGGAACGTCCAGCGGGGCGTCACCGTCATCCCCAAGTCCATCCACAGGGAACGGATGGAGCAGAACATCGACATCTGGGACTTCCAGCTCAGCGACGGGGACATGGCGGAGATCGCAAAGCTGGACATCGGCCACAGCGAGATCGTGGACCACAGCGACCCCAAGTTCGTCCAGATGCTCCACCAGGTGAAAGTTCACGAATAAACGTACCCCTTGCAGCGGCAGGCGGGGCCGGCGCCCCGCCCGCTGTCCATTCCGGGCCCGTTTGGCAGCCCTTGTCCCGGAAGAGGTGACTGGACATGAAGCAATTTGTTTTGATCGGATGTTTGGCGCTTGCCCTGCTGGGCCTGACGGCATGCGGCCATGCGGACGGCATGGATCAGGTCCAGTCAGAGCAGCCGGCGGAGGCCGCAGGGGATATGAGCGGTGATGCCGCATCGCGGGCGCAGACCGAGTACATCAGCGCAGTGCCGGAGGAATACTTTGCCCCCTCCGGCCACCCCGGGCAGGTGGTGGAGATCACCTACGACAGCCATGACTATACGGATCCTGCCGAGCCCGCTATCCAGAAAACCGCCTACGTGTACCTGCCCCACGGCTATGACCAGGCGGACCAGGAAACCCGGTATGACATTCTCTACCTGATGCACGGCTGGACCATGACGGCGGGGGACTTTTTTGACACCGCCCAGAGCGGCATTGTCCCCATGCTGGATAACATGATAGAAAACGGGGACATCCCGCCGGTGATCGTGGTCTGTGCCACCTTCGACGCCCAGAACCAGCCTCAGGGCTTCTCCCGGTCGGTGGAGGAGCTGTCCGTGTTCCACCGGGATCTGCGGGAAAACCTGATCCCCGCTGTGGAGAGCCGGTACCGCACCTATGCCCAGGATGTGACGGAGGAGGGCCTCCGGGCCTCCCGGGCGCACCGGGCCTTCGGCGGCTTCTCCCTGGGGGCGGTCACCACCTGGTATCAGTTCCTCTACAACCTGGACTACATCCAGTATTTCCTTCCCATGAGCGGGGACTGCTGGATCATGGGCACCTACGGCGGCCGGGATCATCCGGTGGAGACGGTGGACTACCTGGAGCGGGTGGTGGCCGACGGCGGCTGGAGCGGGGACGACTTCTATATCTACCAGGGCATCGGCACGGACGACCCCATCTGGGGCCAGACGGACAGCCAGATCCAGGAGATGCTGGGCCGGGACCTGTTTACGGCGGAGAACCTCCACTACGCCATCATCGAGGGCGGCCGGCACGACATCGACGCCTGCGAGCGGTACCTGTACCACGCTTTGCAGCGCTTTTTCGGGAATACGGAGGAAGGTGACCATTTGGACTTTGAACCTGTGACCCGCAGCACCCTGGTGCGGGACGTGATGGACGACCCTGTCTTTGGGGAGGCCGGTCGTCTGCTGTTTCCGGTGGACCGAACTATTCCGGCGGACATGACCCTGGAGGACGTGGGCGACATTCTGGTCTGGTATCACTACATCGACCCGGACAAGACGGTGGAGATCGTCAACACCCTGGGGGAGCGGGCCGCCGCCGGGGATGTGGTTTTCTACGATATTTACACCGATGAGGAGAAGGCGGCGGACCCGGACAAGGAGGACACCGGGCTGTTCTTCTTCCGTGGAGACCCAGGCGGCAAAACCGCCATCTGCAACGCCGGCGGGGGGTTCATGTATGTGGGCGCCATGCAGGACAGCTTCCCCCACGCCCTGGAGCTGTCCAAACAGGGCTATAACGCCTTTGCCCTGATTTACCGCCCCGGCGCCCAGACCGCCTGCGAGGATCTGGCCCGGGCCATTGCCTTTCTCCACAAGCACGCGGAGGAGCTGGATATCGACATGGCGGACTACTCCCTGTGGGGCGGCTCCGCCGGGGCCCGGATGGCGGCCTGGCTGGGCACCTACGGCACGGAGGCTTTCGGGGAGCAGGCCTATCCCCGCCCGGCGGCGGTGATCATGCAGTACACGGGCCTGTCCGAGGTGACGGGGGACGAGCCGCCCACCTACTGCTGCGTGGGCACCAGCGACGGCATCGCCTCCTACCGCGTCATGGAGGAGCGGGTGCGGCGCATCCGGGAAAACGGCACAGACGCCGAAATCGAGGTATTTCAGGGCCTGCCCCACGGCTTCGGCCTGGGGGAGGGGACCGTGGCCCAGGGCTGGATCGACCGGGCCATGGATTTCTGGGAGCGGCAGATGCAGTGAGGAGAGGAACATCTCTCTTAGCAGGAACAAAAATGATACCATAAGGAGTGCTTTCGTATGACAACCATCACACTGAATGACGGCAACAAAATCCCGGCTGTTGGATTTGGGGTGTTCCTGATCCCCGCCGACGGCCCCACCTACGAGGCGGTGCGGACGGCCCTGGACGCCGGGTACCGGCACATCGACACGGCAGCGGCCTATTTCAACGAGGCGGACGTGGGCCGGGCGGTCCGGGACAGCGGCATCCCCCGGGAGGAGATCTTCGTCACCAGCAAGCTGTGGCTCCAGGACTACGGCTATGAGGCGGCGAAGAAGGGCCTGGATACCTCTCTTGAAAAACTGGGGCTGGACTACGTGGACCTCTACCTGCTCCACCAGCCCTACGGGGATGTGGCCGGGGCCTGGAGGGCCCTGGAGGAGGCCAAGGCTGAGGGAAAAATCAAGTCCATCGGCGTGAGCAACATGACGCCGAAGATCTGGAAGGAGTTCGTCCCCCAGTTTAAGACGATCCCGGCGGTGAACCAGGTGGAGTGCAACCCCTTCTTCCAGCAGCGGGAGCTGCGGGACCTGCTGGCGGGGGACGACGTGAAGATCGAGGCCTATCAGCCCCTGGGCCACGGGAATGGCATCCTGCTCTCCCACCCGGCCATTGTCAGGCTGGCCGAGAAGTACGGCAAGAACGCCGGGCAGGTCATCCTGCGCTTTGAGGTGCAGGACGGGCTGATCGTCCTGCCCAAGTCCACCAACCCGGAGCGGATCGCCGGCAACCTGGACATCTTCGACTTTGCGCTGACCGAGGACGAGATGGATGCGCTGCGCTCCCTGGACACCGGCAGGGGCAGCCACGACCCGGAGGCCCCCGGCGTGGCGGAGATGCTGCTCCAAAACTACAAGATCCACGACTGATGCAGGAGGAGATACTGCTGTGAGAAAGAACTTTGGGACAAAGCCCTTTTTATATCCGCAGCTGGTGATGGTCGTCGCCAGCTACGGCGAGGACGGCACGCCGGACGCCATGAACGCCGCCTGGGGCGGCGTCGCGGGGGGCGACAAGCTCTTCCTGTGCCTCAGCTCCAACCACAGGACGGTAAAAAATATCCTGGAGCGGAAGGCCTTCACCGTCAGCGTGGCGGACGAGGCCCATCTGGTGGAGGCGGACTATGTGGGGCTGGTCTCCGGCAACGACGTGCCCGACAAGCTGGAGCGCAGCGGCTTCCACGTGACCAGGAGCGAATTTGTGGACGCGCCGGTGATCGACGAGCTGCCCCTTGTTCTGGAGTGCAGGCTGCTCAGCTACGACCCGGACTCCCACTTCATGCTGGGCCAGATTGTGAACGCCGGGGCGGACGAGGCCATCCTGGACGAGGCGGGCATGATCGACCCGGCCAGGCTGAAGCCGATCACCTTTGACCCGGCCAACCGGGCCTACTGGAGCCTGGGCAGGAAGGTCGGAAACGCCTTCGCCGACGGCGGCAGGCTGAAATAGCGGAAAAACAAAAACCCCGCAGCCTCAAAGGCTGCGGGGTTTCCCGATGGTGGACGCTAACGGACTTGAACCGCTGACCCCCTGCACGTCAAGCAGGTGCTCTAGCCAGCTGAGCTAAGCGTCCGAAACGGAACAAGTGATATGATACCGGAAAATTGCCGGTTTGTCAACACCTTTTCTTGCAATAGGGGGATATTTTTGCTACACTGGTGCCATCACATCCGGCACAAGGCCCCGGCCCGGCTGTTTCCGGGCCTCCCCCGGAGGGGCGGGGCGGCGCCGGCAAGGAGGCTGTCCGCTATGAAGAAAACCGCCCTGGTCACCGGCGCCGCCCGGGGCATCGGCCGGGCCATCGCCCTGGGCCTGGGCCGGGAGGGCTATGACGTGGCCATCCACTACCGCGCCTCGGAGGAGGGGGCCCGCTCCCTCCAGAGGGAGCTGGAGGCCATGGGCCGCCGGGCGGTCCTCTGCCGGGCGGACCTGACCGACGGCGCCGCGGCGGCCGGGGCGGCGGAGCGGGCCGCGGCGGCCCTGGGGCCCATCTCCCTGCTGGTGAACAACGCCGGCATCGCCGCCCAGCGGCTGTTCCAGGACACGGACAGCGCCCTGTGGCGGCGGATGTTCGCGGTGAACGTGGACGCCGCCTACTACGCCATCCAGGCGGTGCTGCCCGCCATGCTCCACGAGAAGGCCGGGTCCATCATCAACATCTCCTCCATGTGGGGCCTCCGGGCCGCCTCCTGCGAGGTGGCCTACGCCGCCTCCAAGGCCGCCCTCATCGGCCTGACCCGCTCCCTGGCCGCGGAGCTGGCCCCCTCGGGCATCCGGGTCAACTGCGTGGCCCCGGGAGTCATCCAGACGGACATGACCCGGAGCCTGGGAGAGGAGACCCTCGCCCTCCTCCGGGAGGAGACCCCCCTGGGCCGGCTGGGCACCCCGGAGGACGTCGCCCGGGCGGTGGTCTTCCTGGCCGGGGAGGGGGCCTCCTTCATCACCGGCCAGGTCCTCACCGCCGACGGGGGCTTCACCCTCTGAGGGCGGGCGGGCAGCGCCCCGCCAGCCATCCCGGGAGAGGACGAAAAACAGCCTCCGGCAAAAAGCCGGAGGCTGTTTCCATGAAAACGCCGGACAGGGGCATTTTTCAAGCGAATTTCACATGAGCTTGAAAGAGGGGGAGCTCGAGGGGGCGAAGCCCGCCTCGTATCCAATCGAATGCCCCGCAAAGCCTTGCAAGGCAAGGCGTGCGGCCCGCGGAGCGGGGACTTTCCCGCCGCACAGCCGCGGGAAAGGTTTGGCATTTTTCAAGCGAATTTCACATGAGCTTGGTGGTGTAGTACACCGCCATGCCAAAGAAGAAGATGCCCAGCACCCAGATGGCGTAGTAGGCCGCGCCGCCCACCGCCAGGGACAGGACGATGGCCGCGAAGGCCAGGCCGTAGGTCAGATACAGGGCGGGGTAGGGGCAGTTGACGGAGAACAGGCGGACCTTCCGCTTTCCGATCCACCGGCCCTTGTTCTTCTCGATCTGCCGGGTCAGCGCCGCCACGGCGGCCAGGCCCAGCAGCACCGCCGCGGAGCCCACGATCACCTTGGTGTTCCAGTTGGGGGTGCCCAGGCCCTTCTGGCAGACCCAGAGGGTGAAGATGGAGCCGCTGAGGATCACCGCCGTCAGGAAGAACTCGTGCTGGAAGAGATAGTACACCAGGCCCAGCACCGTCAGGATCGGCACCAGCACCAGGAGGTAGCCGGCCTCCTCCGGGAAGAAGTAGAAGAGGGGACTGGTCACCGCCAGAAACAGCCCCGCGCCCCCCAGCCACAATCCCAGGCGCAGGAGCTTCGGCGTTTTCCGCTTCACTGCCGCCAGCACCGCGCCCACCGCCAGGGCCGCGACGCCGATATAGCCGATCCAGGTGACGATGGAGGCCCAGGTCACCACCTGCTGGGCGTCCCCCCGGACCAGCTTATTGTTGATCAGCAGCAGGTAGCACTCCGCCACAATCCCCACCAGGAAGATGGCGAAGACCTTGTTCAGGGCCGCCTGCTCCTGCTGCTGCTTTTCCAGCGCTTTTTCTTTTCTCTTTTTATTGTCGGGCTGCTTGGACATAGAACCGGAACCTCCGAAGGTTTGATTTTTTGACACAACACAGTAAAATACATTCTACCAAATTGCCGCCTGTTTTTCAAGGCTTTTCCCCGGGAAATTGGGGAGGGCGCGGCATGGCATCCCCCGCGCCCATGTTTGATAGACGCAGAGGGGAGCGGAAAAGTTCCGCCCTGCGTCCGCATTTTTGTAAATTTTTTCAGGAAACAGGCCCGGAGAGCCTGCCCGCCGCCCCTACGGGAAGCGCCGCTCCAGCTCCGCCCGGTCCCCCTCCACCCGGTAGAGGGCGCAGGGGAGGGCGGTGAATGTTCCCGCCGCCGCCAGGGCCGCCAGCGCTTCCCCGCTCCCCGGCTCCAGGCGCAGGGAGATGCCGCAGGAGGCGGACACCTGCCGCAATGTGGGCATGACGGCAAAGGGCAGCCGCCCCCGCAGCTGCCGCTGGGCGGCCATGGCCTGATGGGTGCTCTCAAAGGCGAGCATCTCGTAGCGATCCGTTCTCATGGCTCCAGTATACCCGATTGACAGCCCCCTGTAAAGCCGTTATACTGGAGAAAAGAAGACGACAGGAGGGAGTTGTATGGCAATCGACGCCAGAGGGAAGCCCTGTCCCATGCCGGTGCTCCTGGCCAAGGAGGCCCTGGACCGGGGGGACGGCGCCGTGGAGGTCCTGGTGGACAACGCCGTGGCGGTGGAGAACCTGAAGCGGCTGGGGTCCTCCCGGCAGCTGTCCGTTTCCGTGGAGGCGGGGGAGGGGGCGTGGACCGTCCGCTTTGCCGCCGGGGAGGGGGCCGCCCCGGCTCCCCAGCCGGCCCAGGCCGCCCCCGGATTGGCCTGCGCCCCCGCCGGCTGCGGCACGGCGGTGTTCATCACCCGGGAGACCCTGGGCGGCGGGGACGACGCCCTGGGGGCCAACCTGATGAAGATGTTCCTCTACACCCTCAGCCAGGAGGACGCGCCCCCGGCGGCCCTGATCTTCATGAACGGCGGCGTCCGGTGGCCCACAGGCCGGGACGAGGACGCGGTGGAGAGCATCCGCCAGCTCCAGGAGCGGGGCACGGAGGTGCTGGTGTGCGGCACCTGCCTGGGGTTCTACGGCCTGACCGACGCGGTCCGGGTGGGGACCGTGTCCAACATGTACGACATTCTGGAGCGGCTCCAGGGGGCCGCCAAGGTCATCACCCTTTAGGAGGCGTTTCATGAAACAGCAGACGATTGTGACCACCCGGTTCCTCCTGGGGCAGGGCTTCTATGTGGACGCCCTGGCAACGGGGGACACGGTGGAGTTCTGGATGGGCTGCCGCCGCGCGGAGGTGAAGGAGCTGATGTTCTCCGCCTCCCTGGAGCTGATGCCCCCGGACCGGTGGGCGTCCCTGGTGGAGGAGAACGCGGAGGAGTACGTCCAGGACTTCACCGAGGCCTGGCTGGAGGAGTGAGCCGGGGAAACGCCCATCTTCCCGGCGCCAGCCGCCCAACCTCCCCACAGGAAAAGCCATCCCCGGCCGCAAAGCGGCCGGGGATGGCTTTTTGTGAAAGAAATCGTTACAGAAGAAAGCAGCCCCACAGCGCAGGGGGAGCTCGAGGGGGCGAAGCCCGCCTCGAATGGAATCGAATGCCCCGCAAAGCCTTGCCAGGCAAGGCGTGCGGCCCGCGAAGCGGGGACTTTCCCGCTGCGGAGCAGTGGGAAAGGTTCGGCATTTTTAAGCGTGGCCGGGGATGGCTTTTCTGTTTTTTACGATCCGTAGAGGAAGGTCCGCCGGTAGTAGTACTGGAGCTTCCGGTACTGGTCCACCAGGGTCTGCCCCTCCCGGGAGAGGGTGTCCGTCAGGACGCCGTTTTCCACATAGAGGCCCGTGGGGGTGTTGATTACCGGCACCTGGGCCATCACCTCCCGGGTGGCCTGGAGGTAGGCCGGGCCCTCCCAGCCGCACAGGTCGAAGAGCAGGGTCATCAGGTAGTTGGGGCTGATGGCCGGGCCCTCCCCCACAAAGTCGCTGCCCAGAGCCTCCTTGGCCGCGTCGTTGGCCCAGATCAGGTAGCGGGTGGAGTAGTAGTTGTAGAACCCCTCCTCCGTGGACACGTCCAGGTTCATGCCCAGGGCGTCGTAGACCGCGTTGCCGTCCCCCAGCCAGGGGTTGTGGTCCCCGTAGAACACCAGCACCACCGGCTCGCTCTCCTGCCGGAAGTAGTCCACCAGGTCATTCATGTGCCCGATGGTGTCATAGACCGAGCCGAAGTAGTTGTTGAGGATGTTCTGCTGCTCCTGTGTCAGGTCCGGCTCGTCCACATACCAGTCCCCCCACCAGGTCACGTCGTCGTTGTAGGGGCCGTGGCCCTGGTAGGAGAGGTTGTAGGCGAACACCGGCTGTCCCCGCTCCTTCGCCTCCTCCCAGAGCTTCTCCAGCTCCGGGAAGAACACGTCGTCCAGCCCCACGCCCCCGTCGGTGAGGGGGGAGAAGTAGTTCTCCACAAACCAGTAGTCCTGGAAGCCCAGGTTCCGGTTGATGTTCTCCCGGTTGTAGAACCAGGCGTAGCAGGGGTGGGCGCCGGTGGTGTAGTAGCCCTGGGACTGGAAGTACCAGGGGTAGGCGTTGGTGGCCGCCCGGAAGGTGCCCAGGTCGGAGAAGCCGGTGAGGTAGCACCGCTCGCTGTTGATGGTGCCGCCGGCAAAGATGTTGGCGATCAGGTCCCCGGTGTAGCTCTCCGCCTCCAGGGCGTGGTAGCCCTCATACACCGCCGGGTCCAGATTGGGCACGCCGAAGCGGCTGAAGTCGTTGAAGGCCTCCAGCATGACGGTGATCACGGAAACCTTTTTGTCCTCCGGGATGTCCGCGTCCTCATACCGGGCCAGAAGGGCGGCGGCCTCCTCCTGGCTGTACCCCGCCGGCGGGGTGTCTATGGCGTCGGAGATGCTGTGGAGGAAGGGGTAGACGAAGCCCTTGGACACGTAGACCTGGGTTTCACTCCAGCGGTTGATGAGCGCGTTGTTGGCGGTGGCGCTGCTGTAGAGGTCCTCGCTGAGGAGGAGCCTGCCCATGGGGATGCACAGCAGCAGCACCGCCGCCGCGCCCCCCAGCCGCACCCACTTTCCCGGCCGCCCCCGGACCAGGAGCAGGAGCGCCGCCAGCCCCGCCAGCAGCAGCGCCAGGGCCGCGGCCATGGACACGGTGAAGAACAGGTGGTACTGGCCGGTCATGTTCCCCGCCTCCCGCAGGTAGAGGAGCTCCTCGAAGTAGAGGGGGTCGTTGCGGAACTGGAGCTTGAACCAGCTGCCCATGGTAAAGCCCATGACGATCACCGCGGAGATGCCGTAGGCCAGGGCGGCCCGGCCGGTGAGGAAGTAGAGCAGGGCCGTCAGCAGCACCACCGGGGCCAGGTTGAGGAAGGCGATCCAGGGGTTCTGGAAGTAGCTGAGGAACATGTTCCCCCGGTCGATCACCGCGGCGAACAGCAGGGACAGACAGCCGATGCCCAAGGCCCCCAGGAGCAGCATCCCGCCGTTCCACAGCCAGAAGAGCAGGCGCTTCCCGGCTCCCCAGCCCTCCGGCGGCTTTCTGCCGAAGAGCCCCAGGGAGAGAAAAGATCGAAGTTGCTTCATAGCGCTGCCTCCAAGGGCGGCCGTCCGGCGTTTTTCCCGCCCCCGCGCGGGGGGCCGGCAGGAGAGGGGCCGCCGCTGATTTTCCACTATGTTAACATAATTTAGCGCAGAATGCAAGGGATGGAGGGATGTTTCGCGCCCCCGGGCGCGGGCCCCGTTTATGGCATTTGCCAATGCCGGGGTTTTTGTGGGGGCGTTCCGCGCCCCCGGGCGCGGGGGTTGTTTTCGGCAGTCCCTGCCGGGGGGAGGGTTTCGCGCCCCCGGGCGCGAGTGACTTTTGTCGCCAAACAAAAGTCACCAAAAGTTGGCTTAGGGCGTTGCCCTAAGAACCCTTTTGGGATATTGGCTTCCCTGGTTGCTTCCGTAGGGGCTGCCGGGTTTGGCAGTCGTTGCAGCGTATTGGCATGGAGTATAGTAGAACTACGCCTGTCGGCCTCCTATTATGGGGGCCGACAGGCTTGGGTAGTCGTTGCCCCTGACTTGGATTGGAGTTTTGTTGTGCGGTGCGAACTTGGGAGGATGCTGATGCGGTAGCTCCTGCTCCTGGCAGAAGCTGGGGGTGCGATGTGCGGTCGCTGCGCTCCGCACGGGGGGTGCGCTCCAGGGTGCGCGGGCATGTTGGGGATCGGCAGCAAGCCGCCGTCCACCCGCCAGGCCAGCGCGCTGAAGCGCGGACTCGGGGGCAGTCGTAACGTCCACCGGCGCTCAGAAGCATCTGCCCCGCCAGAAGAACAAGACTACCAGTACACGTCAGGGCAAAGGGAGTCCTTAGAACCGCAGGTTCTAAGCGGCTTTTTCGCCCCTTTTTGGCCGACCAAAAAGG
>CAJFVK010000069.1 GCA_904420435.1 uncultured Oscillospiraceae bacterium | reverse complement strand
CCCATGGCCGGCACCATCTCCATGATGCCCGGCACCAGCTCCGATCCGGCCTACCGCCGCATCGATGTGGACACCGAGACCGGCAAGGTTTCCGGCCTGTTCTAAGAGCGAACGACTGTATCCGGCTGAAAAGTCCGGCGGCCTACCGCCGCCGGACTTTTTTCCTGGCCGTTTATCCCGGCAGGGGGACCTGCTTACGGGGGAGGGACGGTACAGAGCCGGGCCTTTCCCATTGAAATGAGAGAAGGAGAACATAGCAATGATAGATTTTGCCAACGCTTCCTGTACGGAATTTGTCACCGTTCTGGCCTCCAACGCCCCGGTCCCCGGCGGCGGCGGCGCCTCCGCCCTGGTGGGCGCCATCGGCACAGCCCTGGGCAACATGGTGGGCTCCCTCACCGTGGGCAAGAAGAAGTACGCCGACGTGGAGGAGGAGATCGTGGCCCTGAAGGCCAAGTGCGACGCCCTCCAGAAGGAGCTTTTGGACCAGATCGCCGCGGACGCCAAGGGCTTTGAGCCCCTGTCCAAGGCCTATGGCATCCCCAAGGACGACCCCAACCGGGACAAGGTCCTGGAGGACGCCACCCTGGTGGCCTGCCAGACACCCATCCGGATCATGGAGCTGTGCTGCGAGGCCATTGAGGCCATCGCCGTCTTCGCCGCCAAGGGCAGCCGCCTGGCGGTCAGCGACGCCGGCTGCGGCGCCGTGTGCGTGAAGGCCGCCCTCCAGGCTGCCTCTCTTAACGTCTTTATCAACACCAAGACCCTGAAGGACCGGGAGACCGCCCAGGCGATGAACCAGAAATGCCTGGACATGCTGGACAAGTACGGCGCAATGGCCGACGGCATCTTCACCCAGGTGAAGGCCGGATTTTTCAACTGAGGAAAAGAGGGAGAAACCCATGGCAAAGCTTCTGTTAGCAAAAGAAGTCAACGAGAAACTCAACGAGCGGATCACCGCCCAGTGCGCGGCCCTGAAGGAGCGGGGCGTCAACCCCACCCTGGCCATCGTCCGCTGCGGAGAGCGGCCGGACGATCTCAGCTATGAGCGGGGCGCCACCAAGCGGGCGGAGTCCCTGGGCGTGGCGGTGGAGAAGATCGTCCTGTCGGAGAATATTTCCAAGGAGGAGCTCCTGAGCGTGATCGACGCGCTGAACCGGAACGACGCGGTCCACGGCGTGCTCCTGTTCCGCCCCCTGCCGAAGCACCTGAAGGCGGACGAGGACGAGATCTGCAACCGCCTGGATCCCCGGAAGGATGTGGACGGCATGACCGACGGCTCCGCCGCCGGCGTGTTTGCCGGCAAGGCCCTGGGCTTTGCCCCCTGCACCCCTGCCGCCTGCATGGAGATCCTGGACCACTACGGCATCGACTGCACCGGCAAGAAGGCTGTGGTCATCGGCCGGAGCCTGGTGGTGGGCAAGCCCGCCGCCATGATGCTCATGAGCCGCAACGCCACCGTCACCATCTGCCACACCCGCACGAAGGACGTGGCTGCCGAGGCCCGGGCGGCGGACATCCTGGTGTCCTCCGCCGGCGTCCTGGGGAGCCTGACCAAGGATTTTGTCCGCCCCGGCCAGATCGTCATCGACGTGTCCATCAACTGGGACCCGGAGAAGATCAATGCCAAGGGCGGCAAGGGCGCCATCGCCGGCGACGCCGTGTTTGAAGAGGTGGAGCCCATCGTGGAGGCCATCACCCCCGTTCCCGGCGGCGTGGGCGCCGTCACCACCAGCGTGCTGATCGGGCACGTGGTGGAGGCCGCCCAGCGGACCCTGGACTAAGGGGGCGGTACGCGTGAAGCAGAACAGTACCGGAAAAACCCTGCGGCTCTACTTTCTGGCAGTGGTGCTCTGCTGCCTGATTGCCGCCGTCCTGGCCCCGGACCGGGGGGCCATGCTCACCGGCCTTCGGGACATTCTGCTCTCCCCCGCCCAGCTGACCCGGGACTACTTTTTCCTGGGCAACATCTCCGGCACCTTTCTGAACATGGCCCTGGTGGGCGCGGTCTGCACGGCGCTGACCTGCCTGCCCGGCGCGGTTTTGAAGGGAAGCACCGTGGCGGCCTTCTTCCTGACCCTTGGCTTCTCCGCCTGGGGCATCAACATCCTGAACCTGTGGCCCTTCCTGATCGGCGTGGCGCTCCACGCCCTGGCCCGGCGGAAGCCCCTGGCGGAGTTCGTGGACCTCTTCCTGTTCTCCACGGCCCTGTGCCCCCTGGTCAGCGACCTGCTGCTCCGCTATCCCGGCGGGGAGGTCCACGCCATCACGGCCGCCGGCGCCCTGCTGGCCCTGGCGGTGGGCATGGCCGTGGGATTTTTGACCCCGGCCATTGCCGGCCACTCCCCCAACCTGCACAAGGGCTACAACCTCTACTCCGCCGCCCTGCCCGGCGGCCTGCTGGGACTGTTCCTGGTGGCCCTGCTGTACAAGACTGCGGGCTATGAGGTGCCGCCCATCGAGGCCACCCTGGGGGACAGCCATCCGGAGGTGGTGATTCCCTTCTGCGGCCTGGTGTTCCTGGCCACGGCGGCGCTGGGCTTTGTGCTCAACGGCCGGTCCTTCAGGGGCTACCTGGGCCTGCTGCGGAGCAGCGGCCACAAGGAGGACTTTACCGCCAAGCACGGCCTGGGCCTGGCCATCCTGAACCTGGGGATCTACGGCCTCTTCATCCTGGCCTACTACTGCCTGGTGGGCGCCTCCTTCAACAGCGTCACCATGGGCATCATGTTCTGCATGGTGTGCTTTGGCGCGGCGGGGAGCCACCCGGGGAACGTGTGGCCCATCCTGCTGGGCTACTTCCTGGCCTCCCTGCTGGGGGTCAACGCCATCAACGCCCAGGCCATCCTGGTGGGCGCCTGCTTTGCCAGCGGACTGGCCCCCCTCACCGGCGCCTATGGCTGGTGGGCCGGCCTCATCGGCGGCGCGGCCCACTACACCCTGGTCACCTCCATCCCCGCCCTCCACGGGGGCTTCTGCCTCTACAACGGCGGCTTCACCTCCCTGCTGATCACCGTGATTCTGGTGCCCCAGCTGGAGATGTTCTGCAAGACCAAGGAGGAGCGCCGCCTGGCCCGGGCGTCCAGAAAGTAGCGACCTTCATGATGAAAAGAGGACTGACGGCACTGCCGTCAGTCCTCTCTTTTTGTCAAATTGCCTCGCAGAGCGGAGCGGGCCCCCTTTGCCGAAAAAGGCATCCGCTTTTTTGACAGCCCTCTCTTTCTATTCGCTCCAGAGCACCGCGTCCACGGGGATGTCGTGGGGCTCCATCTCCACGTGGTCCAGGAGCTGGAAGCCGTAGCACAGGGCGATGGTGGGGTGGCCCGGGTGCTGGGACAGGTACTTGTCGTAGAACCCGCCCCCGTAGCCCATGCGCCCGCCCTGCCGGTCAAAGGCCAGGCCGGGCATCAGGACTAAGGCAGCCGGGTCGTCCGCCACCGGCCCGTCGGCGATGGGCTCGGGGATGCCGTAGGCCCCGGGGGCCACCGCCTCCAGGTCCTCCAGCCACAGGAATTTCATCTCCTCCCCGTAGACCTTGGGCACCGCCAGCCGCTTCCCGTCCGCCAGGCACCGGCGGAGGATGGCGGCGGTGCGCACCTCCTGGTTGTAGGACAGGTAGGCGTACAGGCTGGGGGCCTTCTGGTAGAGGGGGTGGGCGAAGAGCTTCTCCGAGAGCTCCCGGCTGTACCGGTCGATCTCCTCCTCCCCCATGGCCCGCTTTTGCGCGGCGATGGCCCGGCGCAGCTCCCGTTTATCCATGGCCCTGTTCCTCCTTTCGAAAATGGTCGTATACCGCCTGGGCGGCGTTCCGGGGCACCACCGCCTCCAGCTGCTCCAATGTGGCCTCCCGGATGGCCCTGACGGTTTTGAAATGGCCCATCAAGGCCTGCCGCCGGGCGGGACCCACCCCGGGGATCTCCTCCAGGGCGGACTGGCGCATCCGCCGGGCCTGGCTCTCCCGGTGGTAGGTGATGGCGAAGCGGTGAGTTTCCTCCTGGATCCGGCCCACCATGGCGAACACCGCCTGGTTCTGCTGGATGCCGATCTCCCGGCCCTCCGGCGTCACCAGGGCCCGGGTCCGGTGGCGGTTGTCCTTCACCATGCCCAGAATGGGGGTGGCCAGACCGAACTCCCCCTGGATCACCTGCCGGGCGGCCTCCGCGTGGGCGGCGCCGCCGTCGATGAGGAACACGTCCGGCAGGGGGGAGAACTTCTCGTCCCCGTCCCGGTACCGCTGGAGCCGCCGGCGGAGCACCTCCTGCATGGACCGGTAGTCGTCGCTGTGGTCCTGGAGCTCCTTGATCCGGAAGCGGCGGTACTGGCTCTTGGCGGGCCTGGCCCCCTGGAACACGGTCATGGAGGCCACAATATCGCTGCTGCCGGTGTTGGAGATGTCGTAGGCCTCCATCCGGCCGGGGACGCCGGGGAGCCCCGCCATTTTGGCGAAGAGCTCCAGGGTCCGGTCCACCCGCTCCTCCCGGGTGGTCACCCGCTCCGCCTCCTCCCGGGCGTTCCGGTAGGCCATGTCGATGAGCTCCGCCTTCTCCCCCCGCTGGGGGCAGCGGACGTGGACCCTGTGGCCGGCGGTTTCGGTGAGCAGCTGGGCGAAGGCGTCCATGTCCTCGATCTCCCAGGGCAGGAGGATCTCCCGGGGCAGGACGGCCCTGCCCCCGTAGTACTGGAGCAGCAGGGCCGAGAGCATCTCCTCCCGCTCCTCCCCGCCGGGGGCCTGGAACAGCTCCGCCTCCCGGTAGATCAGCTGCCCCTGCTCGTAGTGGAGCACCGCGTAGCAGCACCTGGCCTCCCGGTAGAGGCCCCAGATATCCGTGTCCGCGCAGGCGGCGGCCACCACCCCCTGCCGCTTCCCCACGGTTTGGATGGCCCGGATCCGATCCCGGAGCTCCGCCGCCCGCTCAAACTGCAGCTCCCCGGCGGCGGCCTCCATCTCCTCCTGGAGCTGGTCCACCAGATCCCCCATCCGGCCGGTGAGGATCAGCACCGCCTGCTCCATCCGCCGGCGGTACTCCTCCTCATCGGGGACGCCCCGGCAGAAGGCGTCGCACCGGCCCATGTGGTGGTTCAGGCAGGGCCGCTCCTTCCCGATGTCCCGGGGGAAGCGCCGGGAGCAGGTGGGCAGCTTCAGGGCGGCGGCGATGGCGTCCAGGGCGGTCCGGGTCTCCTGCCGGCCGCCAAAGGGGCCGAAGTACCGGGCCCCGTCCTTCTCCTGGCGGTTGGCCAGGGAGAAGCGGGGGTAGCGCTCCTGGGACAGGCGGACAAAGGGGTAGCCCTTGTCGTCCTTCAGGAGGATGTTGTACCGGGGGCTGTACTGCTTGATGAGGGCGTTCTCCAGCACCAGGGCCTCAAACTCCGAGCGGACCACGATGGTGTCAAAGGTGTCCACGTGGTCCACCATCACGTGGGTTTTCAGGTTGTGGCCGTGGCCGGCCTGGAAGTACTGGCTCACCCGGTTCTTGAGCTTCTTGGCCTTGCCCACGTAGATGACCTCTTTGGCCGCGCTGCGCATGAGATACACCCCCGGGGCCAGGGGCAGGCTGTTGGCCTTCTCCAGCAGCTCCTCCCGCGTCATCGAAACCGCCTCCCTTCTCTCGTGTCGGGGAACAGTATACCACACTTTTGGAGAAAAGAAAACCGGGGGACGGCGCGCACCGTCCCCCGGCGGGGCAGTTTTGCTTCCCGGGAATCAGTAGTAGCCCGGCCCGTCGTGGCCGAAGAAGCCCACCAGAACGAGGATCAGGCCGGCGGGCACCAGCACGAAGGGGAGGATGACCCCCAGAACGCCGAGGAGGGAGGTCCAGGGGGCAACGACGATCAGGGCAATACCCAGGAGCATCCGCTTGATCTGTTTGAATGTCCAGCCTTCCATAAAAACCTCCTTCAGCTGTTCTTCACCAGCGCCGGCCGCCGTCATCCCCCAGGAAGCCCAGGAAAACCAGGACGACGCCCACAATTCCGGACAGGATGCCGGCAACTGTGCCGACTATACTCAAATACGCCGCGCCCAGGAAGAAAAACCAGATGGCCATGATCTGGAGGGAGATCCCCAGGAGCATCCGCTTGAGCTGCTTGAAATTCAGACCGTTCACGGCTTTCACCTCCCTTCTCTATGGGCGAAGGCTGCGGATCAGGTGAAAGATCGGGGCACAGCTTGCCGGCCGCACGGCAAGGTTTCTGCTGCTATTTTATAAGAATCGAAGGGAACTGCCGACTGCTGTGGGGAAAAGGCGGCGGTTTATTCTGCTGGCGGCAGCTTTCCATCCCGCTGCCGCCGCTTCCGCTTCCGGTACACCGCCACGCCGGCCACGGCGGCCCCGGCCAGGAGCAGCAGCCACACCCAGTTGTAGGCCAGGAACACCGCCAGATTCTCCAGGGTCCGGCCCACGCTGCGAAGGCCCCCGGTGAAGGCCTGGCCCATCCGTCCGCCGAAGGTGGTGACAGGGGCGTCCTCCCCCGAGAACTGGTACACCTCCCGGAGGGTCATGGTGATGGTGGCGTACTGGATCCGCCCCTCCAGCCCCCGGAGGCTGCCGGTGAGCTGCTCCACGGTCAGCTCCGTGTCGCTGATGGCGGACTCGATGGTGATGATGTCCTCCATGGTGTCCGCCTGGGCCAGCAGGGCCTGGAGCCGGTCCAGCTTGGTCTGGGCCGTTTCCAGCCGGGCGGACACGTCGTAGTAGGTGTCGGTCACGACCTCCTCGCTGCGGGTGGTGTAGGTCACGTGGCAGCTGCTGCCCACCCGGTCGAAGAAGGCGGCGAAGTTCTCCGCCTCCACCCGGATCACGTAGTCGCCGTACCGGTAGCCGCCGGGCTGGGAGATGCTCTGCCGCTCGAAGTAGCCGCCCAGCTCCGCCACCACCTGGCTGACGGCCTGGTGGGCGGCGTCAAAGTCCTTGGTTTCCGCCTCGATGGTGCCGGTGTAGATCCGCTTCTCGTTGGTCCGGACCTGCCCGGCGTCATCCGCTATGGGGGCGGTTTCGCTCCAGCCGTCCTCCTGGGCGGCGCTGCTGCTGTTCCCGGCGTCGCCGGCGTCATAGCTCATGCCGTTCCCGCCGCTGTCGCTTCCGCTCTCTCCGCCGCAGGCGGTGAGCAGGACCAGCAGGACCAGAGCGGCCATCCATACGGTCAGGCGCTTCATCTGAGAGTCCTCCTTTTCATCCAATCTGTCATCCAAATTCTTCCCGCGGGCGCTCCGCCGGGCGCGCCCTTACCCCTTTAGACGGAAACGGCAGGGAAAAGTGCCCGGGAAAACTTGAAAAAACCGGGAGAAAAAGCTACAATGTGGTTACAAAATGAGAAAAGGAGAATCCGCTATGACCTATGAGGAAGTTCTCGCCGCCGCCCGGGGACAGGTGGGGCCGGTGTGCAGGGCCTGTCCGGTGTGCAACGGCCTGGCCTGCAAAAACGCCATGCCCGGGCCGGGGGCCAAGGGCCTGGGCACCGGCGCCATCCGCAACTACCAGAAGTGGCAGGAGATCTGCGTGAACCTGGACACCATCTGCGAAAACCGGCCGGCGGACGCGTCCGTCACCCTCTTTGGCCGCCGGTTTGACGTGCCCTTCTTCGCCGCGCCCATCGGCGCTTTGAAGCTCCACTACGGGGACAAGTACGACGATCTGGGCTACAACAGCGTCCTGATCCCCGCCTGCGCCCAGGCGGGCTTCGCCGCCTTCACCGGCGACGGCACGGACCCGGCGGTGTTCGAGGGGGCCTGCGCCGCCATGGCCCAGAGCGGCGGCACCGGCATCCCCACGGTGAAGCCCTGGGACCGGGACACCCTCTTTCACAAGCTGGAGCTGGCCAAGGCGGCCAAGCCCGTGGCCATCGCCATGGATATCGACGCCGCCGGCCTCCCCTTCCTCCAGAACCTGACGCCGCCGGCGGGCAGCAAGACCGTGGAGGAGCTCCGGGAGATCGTGGCGGCCTGCGGGGAAACTCCCTTCATCCTGAAGGGGATCATGACCGTCCGGGGGGCGGAGAAGGCTGCCCGGGCCGGGGCCAAGGCCATCGTGGTGTCCAACCATGGGGGGCGGGTGCTGGACCAGTGCCCCGCCACGGCGGAGGTGCTGCCGGAGATCGCGGACGCGGTGGGCGGCGATGTGACCGTGCTGGTGGACGGGGGCATCCGCTCCGGCATGGACGTGTTCAAGGCCCTGGCCCTGGGGGCCGAAGGGGTGCTCATCGGCCGGCCCTTTGTCACGGCCCTCTACGGCGCCGGCGCCCAGGGGGTGGCGGTGTACGCCCAAAAGCTGAAGGCCGAGCTGCTGGACACCATGGCCATGTGCGGCGTCCACAGCGTCGGGGAGATCGACCGCTCCTGCGTGCGGTATTGAGGGAACGGCGCAGCAGGAGCCTGCCGCACAGCCGGATTCCCGGAAAACCAGGATAACAGAAAGGCTGCTGAGAACCGCAGGAGTAGCGGTTCTCAGCAGCTTTTTTCCATCCTTCCCATTCCGCCTGAAAGCGGCAGCCTGCAGGCCCTTGCCTGCGAAAGCTCAGCGGCCCGGCGGAAAGCGGGCCTCAAAAGCGGCGGGCGATGACGCCGCCGCCCACCACCAGCTCCCCCTGGTAGAGCACCACGGACTGTCCGGCGGTCACCGCCCGCTGGGGGGCGGCGAACTCCACCAGGACGCTGCCGTCCCCCTGGGGCGTGGCCAGGGCCTCCGCCTCCCCCTGGCTGTACCGGGTCCGGGCGGTGACGGCGATGGGTCCGGCCTGGGGGGGCAGGGAGACCCAGTTGAATTGCTCCGCCCGCAGGGCGCCGGTGTAGAGGTCTTCCTCGTCCCCCAGCACCACCTGGTTTTCCTCCAGCCGCTTCTCCACCACGTACAGGGGCCGGCCGCCGCTGACCCCCAGCCCCCGCCGCTGGCCCAGGGTGTAGCGCTCCAGGCCCCGGTGGCGGCCCAGGACATGGCCCTGCCGGTCCACAAAGTCCCCCGGCTCCAGGGAGACACCCTGCCGCTCCAGAAAGGCGGCATAGTCCCCGTCGGGGATGAAGCAGATGTCCTGGCTGTCCCGGCGCATGGCGTTCTCCATGCCCCGCTCCGCCGCCATGGCCCGGAGGGCGGGCTTCTCCCAGGTGCCCACCGGCAGCAGCAGGCAGGAGAGGATCTCCTGGCTCAGGGGGTAGAGCACATAGCTCTGGTCCTTGCTCCGGTCCGTCCCCCGCAGCAGCTGCCAGCGGCCCGACGCCTCATCCCGGCGGACCCGGGCGTAGTGGCCGGTGGCGATATAGGCGCAGCCCCGCCGCCGGGCCTCCCGGAGGAGCAGAGGGAACTTCACCGTCCGGTTGCAGCGGACGCAGGGGTTGGGGGTCCGGCCGGCCCGGTACTCCGACACAAAGTCCCCCATCACCTGGGCGGCAAACTCCTCCGTGCAGTCCGGGGTGAAGAAGGGGATCCCCAGCCGCTCCGCCGCCCGGCGGGCGGACGCCGCCTCCCCGGCGGCGCCGCAGCCCTCCTCGCCGGACCGGTGGAGGAGCAGGGTGGCGCCGCAGACATCGTACCCGGCCTCCTGCAGCAGCAGGGCGGCGGCGGTGCTGTCCACCCCGCCGCTCATGCCCAGCATCACACGCTCCATGGCCGCTCCCCTCCGTACCGCCGATCCAGGATCTCCACCACGTCCGCCAGGGCCCCCTGGGGACAGGGGGACACGATGGTGGCCCCGGAGGCGAGCACCGCCGGGATGGCGCTGGCGGGGGCGAAGCCCTCCCGGGCCGCGGCCAGCATGGAGAGGTCGTTCTGGTGGTCCCCGGCGCTGTACACGTGGTCCATGGAGATGCCCAGCATCCCCGCCAGCACCCGGGTTGCCTCCCCCTTGTTGGCCCCCTTGGCCGTCATCTCCAGCAGGTGCCGGCCGGAGAAGGTGATCTCATAGTCCCCGGCCCAGCTGCGGCTCAGGAAGAACTGCCGGATCCGCTCCAGCTCCTCCGTTTCCCCCTCGAAAAGGGCCTTCACCAGGGGCGGCTCCGTTTCCCGGAAGGAGGCGATCTCCCGGAACTGGTAGTGGGCCCGGCTGGCATGGCCCCGGGCAAAGTCGTTGGGATTCACCGCGTCCGCCCGGTGGTCCGCCCGGTACAGCTCGCAGGCCAGGTCCGGGAAGGCCCGCCGGATCTCCTCCAGCCGCTCCGGCGCGTCCTCCGGCAGGAAGCGGGCGTAGAGGAACCGCTCCGTCTGCGGGTCGATGAGGCCGGCCCCGTTGCCCACGCCGCAGGGGGCGTTCATGGGCACGTCCGCCGCCAGGTCCCGGAAGATCTGCCAGGCCCGGCCGGTGATCACCCCGAAGCGCCCGCCGTTCTCCATAAAGTACCGGAGGGCCTCCAGATTGCGGCGGGGGATCTCCGGCTTGGGCAGATTCCGGGCGGCAAAGCCCGCCGTATCCGCCAGAGTGTCGTCGTAATCGCTGACCAGCAGCACCCCGTCAAATTTTCCCATGGTGCCTCTCCCCTTCCTTGTCCTTTTTTTCGATTCATCTTACCACGAAAAAAAACGCCGCGCAACGGTTCTTTTTCCCCGGGACAAGCAATAGAGTGGTGGGGAGGTGATCGAATGAAACGAACGGCGCGCCGGGATCTGACCCGGCGGATTGGCTCCCTGGTCCTGGCGGCAGCGGTGGTGTGGGTGGTCTTCGCCACCGCCGGCGGCGCCACCCTGGGCGGCGCCCTCTCCGCCCTGGCCGGCGGGGAGGGGCTCCCCGTGGCCCTGCTGCGCCTGCAGCTGGGGGACAGCCGGCAGCCGGAGGGCTGGGACGCCGCCACGGGCCTTGTGATCAGCCAGTCCCCCCTGCTCCTGGGCAGCCGCCAGGAGGTGCTGTCCCTCCAGTCCCAGGACGACACCGACGGCCAGGAGGAGGCCCTGCCCCAGCAGCCCATCCGGGAGACGCCGGAGGAGCCGGAGGGGGAGCTGGGGGACCTGACCTTCGCCGACAACGGCGTCACCGCCCGGACCCTGGTGCCCACCACCACGGAGGGCTACGTGATCAGCGGCCTGGCCTACGTGAACAACTACTCCAACAACGCCCTGACCGCCGAGGACCTGTCCGGGCCCTTTGACGCCGCCCTGGGGGCGGAGGGGCCCCAGGTGCTGATCGTCCACACCCACGGCAGCGAGGCCTACACCATGCCCCCGGGCCAGGAGTACCAGGCCACCAGCGAGTACCGCACCACGGACACCGACTACAACGTGGTCCGGGTGGGGGACGAGATCGCCGCGGTCCTGGCGCTCTACGGCATCTCCGTGGTCCACGACCGGAGCATGTACGACTACCCCCAGTACAACGGGGCCTACGACCGGTCCCTGGCGTCCATTGAGAGCTATCTGGAGAAGTACCCCACCATCTCCTTTGTGCTGGACATCCACCGGGACGCCATCTCCGACAGCGAGGGCAACCCCTACAAGGTGATCTCCCAGGAGCCGGAGGGCACCGCCGCCCAGCTGACCCTGGTCATGGGCAGCGACGGCAGCGGCCTGGCCCACGAGAGCTGGAAGGAGAACGTGAAGCTGGCGGCGGCGGTCCAGAACACGATCCTGGCGGAGCACCCCACCCTCATGCGGCCCATCACCCTGCGCAACTCCCGCTACAACCAGCACTGCACCACCGGGAGCCTCCTGGTGGAGGTGGGGGCGGCGGGGAACTCCCTGGACGAGGCCCTGCTGGCGGCCAGACTCTTCGCCAAGGGATTTGCGGAAACATTAGGTGCCAGGATGGAGGGGTGATTGGCCGCCGGCAGTCCCTGCCGGGGGGCAGTTCCGCGCCCCGGCGCAGGCCCCTTTTTGTGCGGACAAAAAGGGGCGAAAAAGCCGCTTAGAACCCATGGTTCTAAGAACTCCTTTTGCCCTGACGTGTACTGGTTGTCCGGTTCCCCTTGCGGGGCGGTTTCTCCTGAGCGCCGGTGGACGTTACGGCTGCCCCCGAGTCCGCGCTTTGGCGCGCTGGCCTGGCGGGCAGACGGAGAGAAGGGCGCAGAACGCCCTGGAAAAGATGCTACAACAATTTGTTGTAAATCCGCAAAACCGGAGAACGCTGTGGTAAACTGCTTCTGGAAACGATTGTTGTGACCAGAGCTGCCGGGAAGCGCTTAGGTCTGCCGCCTGACTGACAGACAAAAACTGGCCGAGGACAACGTGTCGTCCTCGGCCAGTTTTTTATTCATACTGTGATAGGAGGATACGATGGAGAGCCTGCTGAAAGAACTGATTCCCTACTTTCGGGAAACTGCCCGCCGCTTTGCGCGGTATCCGGAAGAATATACCGCTCAGGGCCGCCGGGCAGACAGGGCCTACCGCATGTTGTGGAAGTCCTTCACAAAGAAGCAGAAAGAGCTCTACCTCCACTACGAGGCGGAGTATAACGCCCGGTGCACCATGGAGGAGGAACAGCTGATCCGCCGGGTGTTCACCGTAGCCAAGGAACTTTACCGCTAGGCGATT
>CAJFVK010000068.1:21708-22563 GCA_904420435.1 uncultured Oscillospiraceae bacterium | reverse complement strand
CAAGGCCCCTGTGGCCGGCATCTCCTGCGGCCTGATCCAGGACGACGACGGCTCCTTCACCACCTTCATCGACATCCAGGGCGTGGAGGATTTCCACGGTGAGATGGACTTCAAGGTGGGCGGCACCAAGAAGGGCATCACCGCCATCCAGATGGACCTGAAGAACGACGGCCTCACCATGGAGATCATCAAGAACGCCCTGGACATCACCTACGACGCCCGGTGCGAGATTCTCGACCAGATCATGCTGCCCTGCATCTCGGAGCCCCGGCCCGAGGTGAGCCGCTGGGCCCCCAAGATGATCACCATGCACATCGATCCCGACAACATCCGGGACGTGATCGGCAAGGGCGGCAGCGTGATCCAGAAGATCGTGGCCGACACCGGCGCCAAGATCGACATTGAGGACGACGGCACCATCCGCATCGCCTCCCCCGACGCCGCCAGTTGCGACGCCGCCAAGAAGGCCATCGACGACATCGTCTTTGTGCCCGAGGTTGGCCAGCTGTACTACGGCCGGGTGGTCCGGCTGATGAACTTCGGCGCCTTCGTGGAGCTGGCCCCCGGCAAGGACGGGCTGGTCCACATCTCCAAGCTGGCCAACCACCGGGTGGAGAAGGTGGAGGACGTGTGCAAGATCGGCGACATGATGTGGGTCAAGGTCACCGAGATTGACGAGAAGGGACGGGTCAACCTCTCCCACAAGGACGCCATGAAGGAGATCGAGGCCAAGAAGGCCGCCGGCGAGCCCATCAAGTAAGCATTCCGGAAAGGGGGGACAGAAGTCCCCCCTTTCGTTTCTAAAAATGCCGTACCCTTCCTTCTGCTCCGCAGGGGGCAGGGGCGGCGGGGGGG
>CAJFVK010000068.1:9206-21683 GCA_904420435.1 uncultured Oscillospiraceae bacterium | reverse complement strand
CAGTCTTGCCCGTCCGGCTCCGCTTGTCAGGAGAGCCCTCCCGCAAGAAGTCCCCGCGGCCGCAGGAAGAGGGCGGGTTCCGCCCTCAGATCTCCCAGTCCACCCGGGGCCCCTCCGGGTCGTCCCTGGTCTCCACATACCGGAGATACCGCCGCAGGATCTGCCGGATGTAGGCTGACCGGGTCCGGCCGCACCCCGCCGCCAGGGCCTTCAGCTTCTCGTTGAGCTCCCAGGGCAGCAGAACGCTGACTGTCACCTTTTTCCCTCGCATGGTCTCACCTCCCCGCCGTTTGGTTCTCTTCCGGAACGTTCCTTGGACTCTAATTTAGTCGGAAACAGACTTTTTGTCAATAGTCTATTTTGGAATATTGTATGATATGCCCGAGGTGATTCCATGGACTATGTGGACCGTCTGAGCGCTCTGCGCATCGACAACGACGTGCCCCAGAAGGAGATCGCGGATCTGCTGAAGTGCCAGCAGTCCACGGTTTCCAAATATGAGAAGCGGAGAAGCAAGTACAGCGTGGAGGACCTGATTAAGCTGTGCCGGTTCTACCAGGTTTCCGCCGACTACGTTCTGGGGCTGCCGGAGGGGCTCCCCTACCCCAAGCCCCAGGACTGAGGGCTTTCCAGACAGGCACGGCGCCGGCGGCTGTCCCCGCCGGGACCGGCCGGCAAAACACGAAAGGAGCGTTTTTCATGGAGGAACAGGAACGTATCGACCGCCGCTTCATGGCCCGGGCCTTCCAGCTGGCCCGGCAGGCCGCCGCCCACGGCAACGAGCCCTTCGGGGCCCTGCTGGTGCGCGGCGGGGAGATCGCCATGGAGTTTGAAAATCAGATCCACACCGCCCACGACCCCACCTGCCACGCGGAGCTGGGGCTGATCCGGGCCTTCTGCGCCGAGACCGGCATCACGGACCTGTCCGGCTACACCCTCTACAGCAGCTGCGAGCCCTGCTTCATGTGCTCCGGCGCCATGGTCTGGGCCAAGCTGGGCCGCCTGGTGTTCGGGGCCTGGGACGAGGACTACTGCGCCATCCGGGGCTTTGCGCCCAACGAGTGCAGCGCCCTGATCTTCCGCCTCTCCCCCGCCGCCCCCCAGGTCACCGGCGGGGTGTGCCGGGAGGAGGGTGTGGAGATCCTCCGCAGCTATTTCTCTCACCAGTAAGGAGGCCGCCCTATGGATACCATTGCCGCCATCTCCACCGCCAACGCCGTTTCCGCCATCGGCATCCTCCGCCTCTCCGGGCCGGAGGCCTTCCCCATTGCCGACCGGGTGTTCCGTCCCGCCGCCGGGGGCCCTCTCTCCGCCCATCCCCGGCGGACCATGGTGCTGGGCGCCCTGCTGGACCGGCAGGGCCGGCCCATCGACCACTGCCTGGCGGTGACCTTCGCCGCCGGGGCCAGCTACACCGGGGAGGACAGCGTGGAGTTCCACTGCCACGGCTCCCCGGTGGTGCTCCAGGAGGGGCTCCGCGCCCTCTTCGCCGCCGGGGCCCGGCAGGCCCTGGGGGGGGAATTCACCAAGCGGGCTTTCCTCAGCGGCTGCCTGGATCTCAGCGAGGCGGAGGCGGTGATCGACCTGATCGAGGCGGAGACCGCGGACGCGGCCCGGAACGCGGTGGGCCAGCTGGGCGGCGCCCTCCGCCGGCGGATGGAGGCGGTCTACGACCAGCTCCTGGATCTGAGCAGCCAGTTTTACGCCCTGGTGGACTACCCGGACGAGGACATCGAGGACCTGGGCCCCGGCCAGATCGCCCAGGTCCTCCGCCGGGGGGAGGACGCCCTCCGCTCCCTGCTGGACACCTTCCGCCGGGGCCAGGTGCTGAAAAACGGCGTGGCCACCGCCATCGTGGGCCGGCCCAACGCGGGCAAGAGCTCCCTGCTCAACGCCCTGGTGGGCTACGACCGGGCCATCGTCACCGACGTGCCCGGCACCACCCGGGACACGGTGGAGGAGAAGGCCCTCTGCGGCGGGGTGCTCCTGCGGCTGATCGACACGGCGGGCCTTCGGGAAACCGAGGACGCGGTGGAGCGCATGGGCGTGGAGCGGACCCGGGCGGCGCTGGCATCGGCGGAGCTGGTCCTGCTGGTGATCGACGGCTCCCAGGCCCTGACCGAGGAGGACTGGGAGGCCCTCCGGATGGTCCGGGAGGCCGGTAAGCCCTGTATTGTGGTTTTTTCCAAGGCGGACCTGGGGATTGCCCAGCCCGATCTGGTGCTGGAGGGGTCCGGCGGGCAGCTTGTTTCCGCCGTCCACCTCTCCTCTGTCACCGGGGAGGGGATTGCCGTGCTGGAGGACACGGTGGCGGCCCTGTACCCCGCCGGCGCCGCCCCGGCGGGCTCCATCCTCACCAATCCCCGGCAGGCGGAGGCGGTCCGCCGGGCCCTGGAGGCCCTGGCCGGGGCCCGGTCCGCCCTGGAGGGCGGCCTGACCCCCGACGCGGTGCTCACCGACGTGGAGGCCGCCATGCACGCCATCGGGGAGGTCACCGGCCGGACCCTCCGGGAGGACCTGGTGGACCGGATCTTCTCCCGGTTCTGCGTAGGAAAATAGAAAGGAATCAGGGCCGCTCTGAGAGCGGCCCTGATTCCTTATTGTATGATCGATCCCATATAATACGATTTGTATTTGAAATTACTCCCCGGGATCCTGCCGGATCACCTTGCCCATGTTCCAGGTGCGGGCGGCGTTCTGCTCCGCCTGCTCCCGCTCGGCGTCATTCTGATAGGGAAAGTGGGCGGTGTGGGCCCCGCACTGCAGGCACTCCACGTACACGCACCAGCCCCCCTCGTGCTCCAGGGAGCCCACCCCCTCCCGGCAGGCGGGACAATCTTCCAAACGAACCATACTGCTGTGTTCCTCCTTCTAGTTCCGGCTGGCCTCCTGCCGCTGCCGGATGCTCCGCAGCTGCTGGAAGGATTCCTCCTCCAGCCGGTGGCTCACCGCCAGCTTGCGGATGATATTTTTCATGGTTTCCTCCAGAGCGCTGCCCTCCCGGTAGTCCGCCGGGAAGATGAAGTCCACCCGGCCGTCCCGCATGAGCTTCTCCACCCCGGTCCGGTTGCCCCCCTGGTAGACGGCGATGGCCTGTCCCCCGTAGGAGCGCATCATCTTCATGCAGGGCACGTCGCTGAGGCCGTCCCCCAGGTAGATCATGTTGGAGAAGGGCACCCGCTTGCTGTCGTCGGGCATGGAGTCGTTGAGGGTCTTGTCGTCGGACACGTCCAGGACCCCCTTGTTGATCCGGTAGACAAACTGGGTCTTGGTGGTGAAGTTCACCGCCATCTTGGGCCACACCGGCGCGCCGCTCTCGTCGTAGTAGAACTCGCTGGCGTAGATCTCCTTGAACGCCCCGGCGATGGCGCTGCCCTCGATGATCTCCCGGAGGCCCGAGGAGATCACATAGTGCTCCACGGTAACCCCCTGCTTCTCCCCGAAGCGGTTGATCCGGGCGAACCAGTCCTCCACCCCGGGGAAGAAGGTCACCCGCCGTCCCTGGCGGCGGAGGGACTCCCTGGTCAGGGGCACCCCCCGGTCCCGGCTGGCCTGGATCATGGTGTACATGTAGGCCAGGATCCCGTCCATCTTCTCCCGCCAGCCGAAGCTGTTGGCCAGGCGCCAGAAGTCCTCCGGCACCATGCCCAGGCTGGGGATGAAGCCGTAGTTCTGCATGTCCTGGGTGCAGAGGGTCTTGTCAAAGTCGTAGAGAATGGCAACAATGGGCTGCTCCATAGCTGGCACTCCTCCCGGAAAACGCTCTGGGCCGGCGGGCACTACTGGTCCCGCTTGTAGTTGCGGCCGAACTGCAGGTCATCCAGGTTGATGACCCGGGTCTCCTCCTCGGGGCTGGACTGGAACAGGGGCTCCTGGTCCTCGTCCATCTCCTCCATGGCGGTGCGGACGCTCTCCTCCACCGCCCGCTCGTCCACCTCCGGGTCCCTGGGACGGCCGCGGCGCTTCATCTTTTCCTTCAGGGCGCTGAGGCTGGGCAGGGGGCTGGTGAAGAAGTCCTCCTCCACCTGCAGCTCCTCGTCCTCCGCCGGCTCGCCGCCCAGCGGATCCTCCTCCAGCTCCTCCGGCTCCATCTCCGCCATCTCAGCGGGCTCCTCCCGGGGCGTTTCCTGCCTGACCGGGGCCGCCGCTTCCTTCGGCTCCTCCCGGCGGGGCTCCGCCGGGACGCTCTGCACCGGCGCAGGGGCGCTCTGGGCCGCCGGTGCGGGGGGCACCATGGTTTCCAGACGGGCCAGGATCTTCAGCTGCTCCTGGCAGTTGCCCCGGGCGATCTCCATGAACTTCAGCACCGCTCCCCGGGCCCGGTCCAGCCGGACCTGCTCCCGGGCCACGGCGTCGTCCACCTCCCGGCGCTTCTCCTCCAGGCGGCGCTCCTCCTGGGCCACCAGGTCCTGGAGCTCGGCCATGCGCTTCTGGGCCAGGGTCTCCGCGTCGCCCATGAGCTCGGCGCGCTTTTCCTCCGCCTCCTGCATCACCGCGTCCCGCTTGGCCTTGGCCTGGGCGGTCATCTCATCGGCCATCCGCTGGGCCGCCAGCAGGGTGGCCCGCATGGACTCCTCGATCTGGCGGTACTCGTCGATTTTCTCGTTGAGCTGCTTGATCCGACCCTTCAGGGCGGTATTCTCCTTGAACAGCTCCGTGTAGTCCTCGGTCAGCTTATCCAAAAACTCGTCCACCGCAGCCATCCCGTAGCCGCCCATCACGGCCTTGGGGAAGGTCTTGCTGCTGACTTCCTGGGGCGTCATCATGGTCTATCTCTTCCTCCTACCCTCAAAAGTACAGGCCGTTGCTCTCCAGCTCGTCCAGCAGGTCGCCCATCAGCTCCACGTGGTAGGGGGTGATGAGGTAGGTGTTGACCGCGATCTTCTTGATGCGCCCCTCGCTGGCGTAGGCCACGCCGGAGAGGAAGTCCACCAGGCGGCGGGCCACATCCTTGTTGGTGGACTCCAGATTGAGCACCACCGTGCGCTTCTCCTTCAGGTGGTCGGCGATCTCGCTGGCCATCTCAAAGCGCTCCGGCTTCACCAGGACCACCTTCAGCTGGGTGGTGGCGGCGATGTTCACCACCTTGCCCCGCCGGTCGTCCACGGTCACCGCGCTCTTGCGGTCCCGGTCCCGGTCTCTGTCCCGGTCCCGCTGGGTCCGGTCCTCCAGGAAGGGGGAGGTATCCTGGTCCTCGTAGTCGTCCATATAGTCATCCTCATCCTCGTAGGGGTTGAAGATTTTTTTCACCTCATCAAAAATGCCCATACCGGCGCCTCCTTATGTTGTGTAGTGACGCATTCCGAAGATGGCGCTGCCCACCCGCACCACCGTGGCGCCGGCGGCAATGGCATCCTCAAAATCGTCGCTCATGCCCATAGACAGGTATTTTAGTTTATTATCGTACACTTTTTGCCCTATGTCAATATAAAGCCGATAGATCTTCTCAAAATAAGGAAGGTTTCCGTGGGGTTCGGTCTGGATGGGCGGGATGGTCATGAGCCCCTCCACGGAGAGGTTGGGCAGCGCCGCGGCCCGCTCCGCCGCCGCCAGGGTGTCCTCCGGGGCAAAGCCGCTCTTGCTCTCCTCCCCGCCTACGTTCACCTCCAGCAAAATCCGCTGGACGACCCCCCGCTTCTCCGCCTGCTTCTGGATCTCCTCCAGCAGCTCCAGGGAGGAAACGGAGTGGATCAGGTCCACCCTCCCCACGATCTGCCGGACCTTGTTGCGCTGGAGATGGCCGATGAAGTGGAGGGGCGCCCCCTCGTAGGCCCCCTGGGCGTCCTTCTCCAGCAGCTCCTGGACCCGGTTCTCCCCCAGGGCGTCAATGCCGGCGGCGATGGCCTCCCGGCAGGCCTCCGCGCCGTTCATTTTGCTGGCGCCCACCAGCAGGATCTCCTCTCCGGACCGCCCTGCCCGCTCCGCCGCCGCGGCCATCCGCTGCCGGACGGCCGCAATATTCTCTCTGATGCCGCTCATTCCTCGATCACCTTTCCGTCATAGAGATCCCGGGCCGTGACGATCACCTCGTCCCCGGCGCGGATGGTATAGATGCTCCGCTGGCTCTGTCCCAGGTCCATCCAGCCCATGGCCTCCTCGCTGGGGGCCACCAGGTAGTAGTCCTCCCCCTGGTAGATCACCTCCACCGGCTTGAAGCGGGCGATGAGCCCCACCCGGCAGTAGACGCCGGACACGGTCTCCGTCCGCTCCTCCCCCGTCTCCTCATCGGTGAAGGTCACCTCCAGCAGGCGCATAGCCTGGCTGGGCACCCGGATGCCGTCGTAGCTGCGGAAGATCACCTGGGCGTTCTGGTCCCGCAGCAGGGTGGTGACGGACAGGTACTGGTCCGCCGCCAGCACCAGCAGGCACCGGCCATTGCTCTCCTCCTCCCCGATGCGGAACACCGTCATGGGCACGTCCTTCTCCAGGCCGCTGACAAAGCGGAGGGTGACGCTGTCCCCCTCCTGGAGCTTTCCCAGCTCCTCCGGCTCCACCGCCGCCGCGTAGTACCAGCGGTTGCCGTGGATGACTTTCCCCACAGAGGAGCTGACCGCGCTGTCGCTCCCCACCGCCATCAGCTCCGCCGCCGTCATCTCCTGGAGCCTGTCCGGCGTCAGGACCGCCTCATAGCCGTCCACCAGGGAGGAGTAGTAGCCCCCCTGGCCGGTGGTGATGGTGGTGCTGTTGCTCCGGGCCACCGCCCGGAGGGACTGGATCTCAGCGCTGAGGGCCTCGATCTGCACGTCCAGGTCGTCCTGGCCGCTGTAGGTGAAGTCCCGCTTCAGCACCAGGGCCCGGAGATTCTCCGCCTCCCGGCCGGCGGCGGTGTAGTCCTCGCTCTCCACCGCCTGGCGCAGGGTGAAGATCCCCTCCCGGATGCTGCTGTCCAGCCGCAGCACCGCCTGGCCGCCGGCGGCCACGGTCTGGGCGTACTCCAGCTGCTCCAGCTGGTCCTCCAGCGCGGCCAGCCGCTGGGCCTGCTCCAGGCCCTCCTGGCTGTGGTAGACCACCGCCACGTCGCCGCCCTGGGAGACCTTCTCCCCCTCCTCCCGGGTCACGTACACCAGGCCGCTGTTGTCCGCCAGCACCTCCTCATCCCGGATCAGGTAGCCGGAAACGGTGATCCCCTGGTCGCTCCGGTAGTTGTAGGCCACGGCGGTGGTCAGGGGATCCAGGAGGTAGCCGGCAATGCTGGCGGCAAAATACACCAGCACGCCGGCGATCCCGGCGATGGCCAGTATTTTCCATACAAAGTTGTTCTGCTTCATGGGACGCCTTTCTTCTCAAAGGTCCTCCCGCCCGCTACGCCTCCTCCGGCAGCTCCTCCTCCAGGTCCAGGGGACGGAGGGGCACGATGGTGGAGATGGCGTGCTTGTAGATGAGGTTCTGCTTCCCGTCGCTCAGGAGGACCACCGTGAAGGCGTCGAAGCCTGTCACGGTGCCCCGCATCTGAAAGCCGTTGACCAGGAAAACGGTTACCTGGCAGGCGCTGCGCCGGGCCCGGGCGAGAAAATGGTCCTGTAATGCTGCTGTCTTTGTCATTTGTCTGCACTCCTTCTATGTATATCCGGCAGACAGACGACGGCCTGTCCGCCCCGGTCTATCCTAACCCCTGGGCGGACAAAATTTCTGTCGCTTCCTGTAAAGCCTTATCAAAATCGCGGTCCTTGTCCCAGCAGATCCAGCGGATCTCCCGGTTGCGCCGCAGCCAGGTGAGCTGACGCTTGGCGTACTGCCGGCTGCGGAGCTTCACCTGGTCCACCGCCTCCTCCAGGGTGGCCTCCCCCCGGCGGTAGGCGGCCAGCTCCTTGTAGCCGATGGCCTGGAGGGCCGTGGCCGTGGGGGGCAGGTCCTGGCCCAAAAGCCAGTCCGCCTCCTGGAGCAGCCCCTCCGCCACCATGGCGTCCACCCGCCGGTCGATGAGGGCCTTCATGTCCTCCCGGTCCCGGAAGCACAATCCCAGGTACACCGCCCGGTACTTGAGAGGCAGGCTCCGGGTCTCCGCGTTGTGCTGGGAGATGGTCCGCCCCGTCTCCCGGTAGACCTCCAGGGCCCGGAGGATCCGCTTCTCGTCGGCCGGATGGAGCCGGGCGGCGCTCTCCGGGTCCACCTGCCGCAGCTCCTCCAGCAGGGGGCCGATCCCCTCAGAGCGGAGCCGCTCCTGGAGCCTGGCGCGCCAGGGTCCCTCCGCCTGGCCGGCGGCAAAGTCCCGGCCGGCCACCAGGGCGTCCAGGTAGAGGCCGGTCCCCCCCACCAGCACCGGCAGCTTTCCCCGGCGGAGGATGTCCTGGACCCACCGGTCCGCCTCCCGGACGAACCGGGCCACGGACCAGCTCTCCCGGACGTCCGCCACGGCCACCATGTGGTGGGGCACCCCCAGCATCTCCTCCGGCCGGGGGGCGGCGGTGCCGATGGGCAGGCCCCGGTAGATCTGCATGGAGTCCACGCTGACCACCTCGCCCCCCAGCTGCCGGGCCAGCAGGGCCCCCATCCGGGTCTTGCCGCAGGCGGTGGGACCCACCACGCACAGGACGGTATTCGGTTGCTGCGGTTCCATAGGGGGCACCTCCTTGTTTGGCCCCTGGCCGGGGCGGGGCTCATTTTTCGGCAGTCCCTGCCGGGGGGCTTTTTGTGGGGCGTTCCGCGCCCCGGCGCGGGCCCCTTTTTGGCATTTGCCATGCCGAGGCTTTTTATGGGGCGTTCCGCGCCCCGGCGCGGGCCCCTTTTTGGCATTTGCCAATGCCGAGGCTTTTTTTATAGCAGGTTTCGCCTGCGGGCGAGCCCCTTTTTGGCATTTGCCATGCCGAGGCTTTTTTTATAGCAGGTTTCGCCTGCGGGCGAGCCCCTTTTTGTGCGGACAAAAAGGGGCGAAAAAACCGCTTAGAACCTGCGGTTCTAAGGACTCCCTTTTGCCCTAACGTGTACTGGCAGTCCTGATCTTCTGGCGGGGCGCTTTCTCCTGAGCGCCGGCGGACGTTACGACTGCCCCCGAGTCCGCGCTTTAAGCGCGCTGGCCTGGCGGGTAGACGGCAGCCTTGCTGCCGACTCCCAGCGCACCCGCGTAACCCGGAGCGCACCCCCCGTGCGGAGCGCAGCGACCGCACATCGCACCCCCAGCCCCTGCCAGGAGCAGGGGCTGCTATTTAGCACTCTGCCAAATCCGCACCGCACCACAAAACCCCAAGCCAAATCAGGGGCAGCGTCTACCCAAGCCTGGAAACTCCCATAATAGGAGGCCGACAGGCGGAGTCCTACTATACTCCAAGCTAATACGCTGCAACGACTATCCAATCTGGGTGGCCCCTACGGAACCACCCAGGGAAGCCAACCCCAAAACGGGGTCCTTAGGGGCCAAGCCCCTAAGCTGACTTTTGCCCACTTTTGTTCAGCGACAAAAGTGGGCCGCCGGAGGCAAAAAAGCCTTGGCATGGCAAATGCCATAAACGGGGCCCGCGCCCGGGGGCGCGAAACATCCCCCGCCCCCGGCCCGGCAGGGCCGCAAATCACAGCTTCTGCTTGAGCTCATAGAGGAGCCCCATGGCCTCGATGGGGGTCAGGGTGTCCGGCTGGCAGCGGCGCAGGCGGTCGATGACCTCCGCCTCCCCCAGGGCCTCCATGCTCACCTGCGCCTCCTCCCGGGAGGCGGCCAGCAGGGGGGCCTTGGCGCCGGACTGGCTCTCCAGCTCCTCCAGGATCTGCCTGGCCCGTTTGACCACCGCCTCCGGCAATCCCGCCAGCTTGGCCACCTCGATGCCGTAGCTCCGGTCCGCCCCGCCGGGGACGATCTTCCGGAGGAAGATGAGCTCCTCTCCCCGCTTGCGGATGGCGATGTTGTAGTTCTTCACCCCCGGCAGGGTGTTCTCCAGCTCCGTCAGCTCGTGGTAGTGGGTGGCGAAGAGGGTCTTGGCCCCGATCTTCTCCGCGCAGTACTCCAGCACCGAGCGGGCGATGGACATGCCGTCAAAGGTGCTGGTGCCCCGGCCGATCTCGTCCAGGATCAGAAGGCTCTTGGCCGTGGCGCTGCGGAGGATCTCGCTGACCTCGTTCATCTCCACCATGAAGGTGCTCTGGCCTGCGGTCAGGTCGTCGCTGGCGCCGATGCGGGTGAAGATCCGGTCCACGATCCCCACCCGGCAGGAGCGGGCGGGCACAAAGGAGCCGATCTGGGCCATGAGGGCGATCAGGGCCACCTGGCGCATGTAGGTGGACTTGCCGGCCATGTTGGGGCCGGTGATGATGGCCACCCGGTTCTCCTTCGCCCCCATGTAGGTGTCGTTGGGCACGAACATCTGGTCCTTCAGCATCCGCTCCACCACCGGGTGGCGGCCGTCGTGAATCTCGATCACATCCCCGTCGTCCACCTCCGGGCAGCAGTAGTTCTGCTTCACCGCCACCGCCGCCAGGGAGCAGAGCACGTCGATCTCCGCCACGGCGGCGGCGCTGCGCTGGATGCGCAGGGTCTGCTCGGTCACCTGGGCGCGCAGGTCCTGGAACAGCTGGTACTCCAGCTCCACCACCCGGTCCTTGGCGGTGAGGATGGTGTGCTCCAGGTCCTTGAGCTCCTGGGTGATGTACCGCTCGCAGTTGACCAGGGTCTGCTTGCGGACGTAGTCCTCCGGCACCTGGTCCTTGAAGGAGTTGCTCACCTCGATGTAGTAGCCGAACACCTTGTTGTAGCCCACCTTCAGCGTGCGGATGCCCGTGCGCTGGCGCTCCCGCTCCTCCACCTGGGCGATCACCGAGGTGCCCCCGTCCTGGATCTCCCGGAGGTGGTCCACCTCCGGGCTGTACCCCGGCCGGATGAAGCCCCCCTCCCGGACGGAGAAGGGCGGGTCGTCGGAGATGGCCCCGGCGATCAGCTCCGCCACGTCCCGGAGTTCGTCCAGCTCCTCCAGAAGCTCCCCCAGGCGGGTGCTCTTCAGCCGGGAGAGGAACTCCCTCACCGCCGGCAGCCGCTCCGCCGCCCCCCGGAGGCTCACCAGGTCCCGGGCGCCTGCGCTGCCGTAGACGATCCGGCCCATGAGCCGCTCCATGTCGGAGATCCCCTGGAGGGCCAAAATCAGCTCCTCCCGGTTCACCGTATCCCCCACCAGGGCCTCCACGGCGGCGCTCCGCCGCCGGATGGCCGCCACGTCCAGCAGGGGCCGCTCCAGCCAGGACCGGAGCAGGCGGCCGCCCATGGCGGTCTTGGTCCGGTCCAGGACCCAGAGGAGGCTCCCCCGCTTCTCCTTGCTCCGGAGGGTCTCCGTCAGCTCCAGGTTCCGCCGGGCGGTGAGATCCAGCTCCATAAACCGCCCCTGGCGGTAGTACTCCAGGTCGTTGATGTGGCTCAGGTCCGTCTTCTGGGTCTCATGGAGGTAAGTGAGCAGCCCGCCCAGGGCCAGCAGGGCCGCCGGGTTGTCCCCGGGCAGCCGGTCCCGGGCCTCCTGGCCGAACTGGCGCTCCACCGCCCGCCGGGCGGCCTCCTCCTTGTAGTAGCGGGCGGTGTAGTGCTCCACGTGGCAGCCCAGCCGGTCCCGGAGGAGCTCCGTCACCTGCTGGTTTTCAAAGGCGCCGTCGTTGAGCACCGCCTCCGCCGGGCTGAAGCGGCCCAGCTCGTTGAGGAGATGCTCCACCCGGTCCCGGCCGGCAAAGGCGGTGGCGTGGGTCTTGCCGGTGGTGATGTCGCAGAAGCAGACCCCGGCGTACCGCCCGTCCAGGAACACCCCGGCCAGAAAGTTGCTGCGCCCCTCCTCCAGGGAGGCGCTGTCGATCACCGTCCCCGGGGTCACCACCCGGATGATATCCCGCTTCACAAGGCCCTTGGCGCTGGCCGGGTCCTCGGTCTGCTCGCAGATGGCCACCTTGTAGCCCTTGGCGATCAGCCGGGCGATGTACCCGTCGCAGGAGTGGTAGGGCACGCCGCACATGGGGGTCCGCTCCTCCTCCGGCTTGGCCCGGTCCCGGGTGGTCAGCGTCAGGTCCAGCTCCCGGGAGGCCGTCAGCGCGTCCTCGTTGAACATCTCATAGAAATCGCCCAGCCGGAAAAACAGGATGGCATCCTTGTTCTGCTCCTTGATCTCCTGATACTGCCGCATCATGGGCGTCATCTCCGCCATAGCTCCTCCTTTTCCTGCCGGCACCTCGCCGTGCCGGTGCGTGTGGTTTTCTCCGGCATTGGCCAATGCCGGGGGTTTTCTTTGGGGCTGTTCCGCACCCCAGCGCGGGCTCCGTTTTTGGCATTTGCCATGCCGGGGCTTTTTTGCCTCCGGCGGCCCACGGGAGTGCCCTCCTCGCGGCATAGCCGCTGCGGCCTACGCTAAAAACATGCCGCCGGCATGTTTTCTTAACGCTGCGGTTTCGCGCCCCCGGGCGCGAGTGACTTTTGTCGCCAAACAGAAGTCACCAAAAGTTGGCTCAGGGGCTTGATCACCGTTGCGGCGCAACGATTCCCGGCCCCTGATCGGGGCCGCCAATCGTGCCGCTCTTGCTCACCGT
>CAJFVK010000068.1:0-9171 GCA_904420435.1 uncultured Oscillospiraceae bacterium | reverse complement strand
CGAAATCAGCTCGCTTACTCTGCCGCCGGCAGCGCTTCGCTGATTTCCTCGAAAGCGGCTCGCTCCTCCCGCCGCCGGCGGCGCGTCGCCGCTTTCCCTGAGAACCCCGGTAGGCGATTGGCTTCCCTGGGTGGTTCCGTAGGGGCCGCCAAGGTTGGATAGTCGTTGCAGCGTATGAGCTTGGAGTACAGTAGGACTCCGCCTGTCGGCCTCCTATTATGATAGCCGCCGGGTTTGGTAGTCGCTGCCCCTGACCTTGATTGGAGTTTTGTTGTGCGGTGCGGATTTGGGAGAGCGCTGGGATGGTAGCTCCTGCCCCTGGCGAAAGCTGGGGGTGCGATGTGCGGTCGCTGCGCTCCGCACGGCAGGTGCGCTCCAGGTTACGCGGGTGTGCTGGAAATCGGCAGCAAAGCCCCGTCCACCCGCCAGGCCAGCGCGCTTAAAGCGCGGACTCGGGGGCAATCGTAACGTCCACCGGCGCTCAGGAGAAAGCGCCCCGCAAGGGGAACAGGACTGCCAGTACACGTCAGGGCAAAAGGGAGTTCTTAGAACCGCAGGTTCTAAGCGGCTTTTTCGCCCCTTTTTGGCCGGGCAAAAAGGGGCTCGCCGCCGGAGCGGCGAAACACCCCTTCGGCAGGGACTGCCGAAACGGGGCCCGCGCCGGGGCGCGGAACGCCCCATAAAAAGCCTCGGCATGGCAAATGCCAAAAAGGGGCTCGCCGCCGGAGCGGCGAAACACCCCCGCTCCCGCCCCGGAAAGGGGCAAAAACCCCTTTCATGCCCGCTTGAACATCCGCTCCAGCTCGTAGCGGCTGAGCTTCACCGCCACCGGCCGGCCGTGGGGGCAGTAGCGGACCTCCCCGGAGGCCACCCGGTCCACCAGCACCTGAAGCTCCGCCGGGTCGCTGACCCAGCCGCCCTTGATGGCCGCCTTGCAGGCCATGGTGTGGAGCATGGCGTCCCGGGCCTTGGACGGGTCCGCCGTGCCGGCGGTCCGCAGCTGCCCGGCCAGCATCTCCAGGGTGTCCCGGATCTGCCCGGCGTCGATGTCCGCCGGGATGGCCCGGATCAGAAGGCTCCCGCCGCCGAAGTCCTCCGCGGCGAAGCCGAACTCCTCCAGCAAAGGCAGCTGCTCCAGCAGGGCCGCGCTGTCCTCCGCCGACAGCTGCACCGCCTCCGCCGACAGGAGCTCCTGGCTGACAATGGGCTCCGCCCCGGCCTTCATCCGGTCGAAGTTGATCCGCTCGTGGGCGGCGTGCTTGTCGATGAGCCACAGGTTCTCCCCGTCGTCGGCCACAATGTACGTCCGCAGCACCTCGCCGGCCATGCGCCAGCGGGGCCGCTCCTCCCCGACCAGGTTCAGCTGCTCCGGCTCCTGGCCGGGCTCCTCCCGGGGCTGGGGCTCTGGGGGACGCTCCTCCGCCGCCTCCGGCCCCTCCGGCAGGGGCGCTTCCGCCTGCCGTGCCGGCGCCTCCGGCATTTCCTGGGAAAGGGGCGCCTCCGCCCTCCGGGCCGGAGCGCTCTCCTCCCCCTTCAGGACGGCCGCCACCGCCCAGTCCGCCGGGCGGCGGGGGGCCGCGTCGCTGAGCACCAGGGGCTTCCCCCAGCCGCCGGATGCCCTCGCCGGCGGGCGGGCCTGCCCCTCATCCGCCGGCCGGACCGGTCCCCCGGTCCCCTGGGGCTGGCTCTTTCGCTCCTGCTGGCTCCGGAACTGGGCGGCGTCCATCCGCTGGTAGAAGTCCTGCCGGGGCTGGACGCTCCGGGCCGCCGGCTCCTCCCGGACCTCCGGCGCCACAGGGCCCCCGGAGCGGTCCAGGGTATCCTGGACCAAGTGGTACACCGCGGAGAACACCTGCCGCTCCCGGGCGAACTTCACCACCGTCTTGGCCGGGTGGACATTCACGTCCACCTGGTCCTTCGGGATGGTCAGATGGAGCACGCACCCGGGAAAGCGGCCCTTCATCAGCTGGTTCTTGTAGGCCTCCTCCAGGGCGGCGGTAAGTAAAGTAGACTTCACCAGCCGGCCGTTGACAAAGAAGGTCTGCATCCCCCGGGTGCCCCGGCCGTTGACGGGCCGGGTGACAAAGCCAGACACCCCCACGCCGTCGCCGCTGCCCTCCACCGGGATGAGGCCCATGGCGAACTCCCGGCCCAGCACCGAATAGATGGTGCTGGAGAGCTGGCTGTCCCCCGGGGTGTGGAGGACCTCCCCCCCGTCCTTGAGGAAGCGGAAGGAGATGTGGGGGTTGGAGAGGGACAGGTGCTGGACCACGCCGGCCACGGCGGCGGCCTCGGCGGTGTCCTTTTTCATGAACTTCATCCGGGCGGGGGTGTTGTAAAACAGGTCCCGGACCACAATGGTGGTGCCCTCCGGGCAGCCGGCGCTCTCCACCGGGCCGGGGACGCCCCCCTCCAGGGAGAGGCGGGCCCCCTCCTCCCTGCCGGCGGTGCGGGTGAACACATCCACCCGGGACACGGCGGCGATGGCCGCCAGGGCCTCCCCCCGGAAGCCCAGGGTGCCGATGGCCCCCAGGTCCGCGGCGGTGCGCAGCTTGCTGGTGGCGTGGCGGAGAAAGGCGGTGGGCAGCTCCTCCGGGGCGATGCCGCAGCCGTTGTCCGCCACCCGGATGGAGGCCATGCCGCCGCCCTGGATCTCCACCACGATCTGGGTGGCGCCGGCGTCGATGGCGTTTTCCATGAGCTCCTTGACCACGCTGGCCGGCCGCTCCACCACCTCGCCGGCGGCGATCAGGTCAGCCACATGGGGGGAGAGTTGTTGAATGTGAGGCATAGCGGTTCCTTTCTTTTCTTTTGGCACTGGCCGTACCGGGGCTTTCTCGGCATTTGCCATGCCGGGGCTTTTTTGCCTCCGGCGGCCCACGGGAGTGCCCTCCTCGCGGCATAGCCGCTGCGGCCTACGCTAAAAACATGCCGCTGGCATGTTTTCTTAACGCTGCGGTTCCGCGCCCCGGCGCGGGACTCTTTTCGGCATTTGCCATGCCAAGGCTTCTTTGCCTCCGGCGGCCCACTTTTGTCACTGAACAAAAGTGGGCAAAAGTCAGCTTAGGGGCTTGGCCCCTAAGGACCCCGTTTGGGGGTTGGCTTCCCTGGGTGCGTCCGCAGGGGCCGCTTTGATTGATAGTCTTTGCAGCGTATTGGCTTGGAGTATAGTAGGACTCCGCCTGTCGGCCTCCTATTATGATGGCCGCCAGGTCCGGTAGACGTTACCCCTGATTTGGCCTGGTGTTTTATGGTGCGGTGCGGATTTTCTGGAGTGCTGGGATGGTAGTCCCTGCTCCTGGTGGGGGTTGGGGGTGCATGTGCGGTCGCTGCGCTCCACACGGGGGGTGCGCTCCGGGTTACGCGGGTGCGCTGGAAATCGGCAGCAGGCAGCTCGTCTACCCAATAGGCCTCGCCTACTCGCCAGACCACCAGCAAGGCCGCCGTCCGCCCGCCAGGGCAGCGCTATCCGGCTGGGTTTCTGCTGACAGAAAAATCCCCGTCTACCCACCGGGCCAGCGCGCTTAAAGCGCGGACTCGGGGGCAGTTGCAACGTCCACCGGCGCTCAGAGGCAACTGCCACGCCAGAAGATCAGGACCGCCAGTACACGTCAGGGCAAAAGGGAGTCCTTAGAACCGCAGGTTCTAAGCGGCTTTTTCGCCCCTTTTTGGCCGACCAAAAAGGGGCCCGCGCCGGGGCGCGGAACAGCCCCCCCCGCCCCGCCAGCGGCAAATAAGAGCCCCCGGCCCGGGAGGGCCAAAAACTCTCAGTTCAGCCAAACGCTCAGGGCGTTCACCGCCATGTGCAGCAGGATGGGGCCCCAGAGGCTGCCGCACCGGTCGTAGGTCCAGGCCAGCACCAGTCCGGGCACCAGGTACTGCACCAGCAGCACCACCGTCCAGAGGCTCCAGGAGCCGGCGGCCAGCTGCCAGACGTGGAGGAAGGCGAAGAGGACGCAGGATACCCCCCAGGCCAGGATCTTGCTGTGGCCCCGGAGCATGCCGAACACATAGCCCCGGAAGAGGACCTCCTCCACAAAGGGGGCGATGAAAATCACGATCAGCAGCGTGGGCCGGGGCGCGTCGTGGATCTGGGCGGAGATGGTGATGTCGTTGAGGTTGAGCTGGTTGCCAAGGGCCACGCTGGTCAGCCGGTAGAGCAGCTCGTTGAGGCCGTAGAAGGCCACGATGCCCACCCCCGCGGCGGCCAGGGTGTGGCCCAGGCCGCTGAAAAACCGGTGGGTGGTCTTGCCGATGAAGTTGTAGAAGATCAGGATCGTCAGGACAAAGGCCACGTAGTAGTACAGGGCGTTCTCCTCCGACTGGGAGAGGCTGATCCCCAGCAGGAGCTCCACCCCCCGGAAGATCCACCCCATCAGCAGGGGGAAGACGATCAGGTACAGCAGGAAGAAGACTCCTCCCGCGATGCGTTCAAAATCCGTCAGCCATGGGCTGGCTGTCTTTTTGGCCATGGTTGCTCTCGCTCGCTTTCCAAAAAATTCCGCGCCGGGCCCGCTCCCCGCCGCCTACCGGCTCTCCCGGAGAGTCCGGGGCCGCCGGGGCCTTCTCCTTTTCTGCCCGGGCGGGCGCGGAGGCCGGCGGAAGGCCATCCAGGTGCCCAGGGCCAGACCCGCCGTCCAGCCCACGCCGTGGGGGATATAGAAGAAGCTCAGCAGGTAGCCCACGTCGTCGTTATTTTGGAGGCCCGTCCGCACGGCGAAAAAGGCGATGGCCGCCACCGCCAGGGGCAGGACCCAGCACAGCCGGCGGCTGCGCCAGCAGATCAGCCACTGGAGCCCGAAGAGGACGGCGCCGGCCCCCAGGGGCAGCACCACCCACAAAATCAACAAAATCATTCCGCTTCTCCAAACAGGGCCCAGGTGTTGCTGTCCACAATCCGGGCGTTCACATACTGTCCGATCAGGGATTTCTCCCCGGCCAGGTGGACCAGCCGCCCCCCCGCCGTCCGGCTCTGGAGGGGCCAGCGCAGATCGCCGCTCTCCCCGTCCACCAGCACCCGGAGGGTCCTCCCCACATAGGACTGGTGCCGCCGGGCGGAGATGGCGTTCTGGGCCTCCAGGAGCCGGTCAAACCACCGCTGCTTCTCCTCCCGGCTGGCCGGGTCGGGGAGCTTGGCCGCCGGGGTGCCGGGCCGGGGGGAGTAGATAAACGTAAAGAGGGCGTCGTACCCCACCTGCTCCACCAGGGACACGGTGTCCATGGCCTCCGCCTCCGTCTCCCCGGGAAAGCCGATGATGATGTCGCTGGTGAGGACCAGGTCCGGCATCAGGGAGCGGGCCCGCTCCACCTTCTCCAGGTACTGCTCCCGGGTGTAGCCCCGGTTCATGGCCCGGAGCACCCGGCTGTTGCCCGACTGGACGGGCAGGTGCAGCTGCTTTGCCACGTGGCCGCACCGGGCCATGGTTGCAAAGAGCTTGTCCGTGGCGTCCTTGGGGTGGCTGGTCATAAAGCGGATCAGGTAGTCCCCGGGGATCCTGTCGATCTCCCCCAGGAGGTCCGCGAAGTCCATGGGCGCCGCCAGGTCCTTGCCGTAGGAGTTCACGTTCTGCCCTAAGAGGGTGATCTCCTTGTACCCCTCCCGGACCAGGCCCTCCACCTCGGCGAGGATATCCGCCGGCTCCCGGCTGCGCTCCCGGCCCCGGACGTAGGGCACGATGCAGTAGGAGCAGAAGTTGTTGCACCCGTACATGACGGACACCCAGGCCTTGACGCTGCTCTCCCGGACCACGGGGAGCCCCTCGGCGATGGCGCCGGGCTCGTCGTCAATGGAGAAGATCCGCCGGCGCTGGGTATAGACCCCGTAGAGGAGCTCCGGGAACTTCCAGAGGGCCTGGGGGCCGAAGACCAGGTCCACGTGGCGGTAGCTTTTGCGGACCTTCTCCGCCACGGTCTTCTGCTGGGCCATGCAGCCGCACAGGCAGAGGATCTGCTCCGGCCGGGCCTCCTTGGCGTGCTTGAGCTGGCCCAGGGCGCCGTAGACCCGCTTCTCCGCGTTCTCCCGGATGGCGCAGGTGTTGAGCACCACAATGTCCGCCCGGTTCGGGTCGTCGGTGAAGCCGCAGCCCATGTCCCGGAGCATGCCCATGATGCGCTGGCTGTCCGCCACGTTCTGCTGGCAGCCGAAGGTGTCCACCAGGGCCAGGGGCTGCCGGCCGGCGTGGAGCCGGCTGAGTTTTTCCACATAGTCCCGCTGCCGGCGGAGCTCCGCCTCCGGGACGATGACGCTTGTTCTGTCCAAAGCTGTGTTCTCCTGTCGCCGCGGGGTCTTTGACCCCACTGTAATCTGAATGATTATAGCACAAAACCGCGCCGGTGACAAGGGCTTTCCCCTTCCGGGACGGGGCGGGAGGCCCCGGTTTTCCCCCCTTCTCCCCCGCCGTCCCGGAGGCCCGGGGCGCCGGCCGCCGGATCTTTGAATATTTTGCAAATTTCTCCAAAAACCCTTTACGGAAACCGTTTCTGTGGTATACTATAATCTGAATTATAGTGGAAAACTATACCAAGGAGGACTGTCTATGGAGAACCGCATCACCGTCAGCATCTGCGGCGAGGAGTACACCTTCACTGCGGAGGAGTCCCCCGCCTACATGCAGAAGGTTGCCGCCATGGTGGACAGCAAGATGGCGTCGATCCTCTCCGCCGGGAAAGTCAGCCTCACCGACGCCGCCATCCTCACCGCTGTGAACATCGCCGACGAGTACCTGAAGTGCCAGAGCAGCGGGGAAAACCTCCGCAGCCAGCTGAAGGGCTATCTGGACGAGGCCAACCGGGCCAAGGCCGAGGCCTCGGACCTGAAGCGGGAGGTCTTCAAGCTCCAGCAGCAGCTGCAGAAGAAGTGAGCATGGAGATCCTGTCCCCCGCCGGACACTGGGAGGCCATGGTGGCCGCCGTGCAGAGCGGCGCCGATGCGGTCTACCTGGGGTTCGGGGACTATAATGCCCGGCGCGGCGCCAGAAACTTCTCCAAGGAGGAGTTTCTGGCGGCGGTTTCCTATTGCCATCTCCGGGGGGTCCGGGTCTATGTGACGGTGAACACCCTCCTGACCGACCGGGAGCTCCCCGGCGCGGCGGAGGTCCTGCGCACCGCCTCCCAGGCGGGGGCGGACGCGGTGATCGTCCAGGACTGGGGCGTCCTCCGGCTGGCCCGGGCCGTGGTCCCGGACCTGCCCCTCCACGGCAGCACCCAGATGACCATCCACACCCTCTCCGGCGTGGAGGAGGGGGCGAAGCTGGGGCTCCGGTGCGCGGTGCTGGCCCGGGAGCTGAGCCGGGAGGAGATCGCCCTGATCTGTGAAAGGAGCCCCATCGCCATCGAGGTGTTCGGCCACGGGGCCCTGTGCATGTGCTACTCCGGCCAGTGCGCCATGAGCGCCCTGATCGGCCAGCGCAGCGGCAACCGGGGCACCTGCGCCCAGCCCTGCCGTCTGCCCTACCGGCTGGATGGGGGCAAAACCGGCCACCCCCTGAGCCTGAAGGACGCCTCCCTGGCCCGGCACATCCCGGCCCTGCGGGAGATGGGCGTGGCCAGCCTGAAGCTGGAGGGCCGGATGAAGCGGCCGGAGTACGTGGCGGTGGTGACGGAGATCTACAGCCGCCTGAACCGGGAGAACCGCTCCGCCACGGCGGAGGAGGAGCGGACCCTGGCCCTGGCCTTCTCCCGCAGCGGCTTTACCGACGGGTACTGGCGGGGCGAAACCGGGCCGGAGATGTTCGGCACCCGGCAGCCGGACGCCCCGGAGCCCGGGGAGCTGTTCGCCGCCGCCCGCTCCGCCTATGAGCGGGAGAACCGGCGGCTGGCGGAGGTGACCTTCACCCTGGCCCTCCGCGCCGGGGAGCCCGCCGCCCTGACCGCCCGGGACGACCAGGGGCACGAGGTGTCCGTTTCCGGCCCGGCGCCGGAGGACGCCCGGACCCGGCCCCTGACCCTGGAGGCGGCGGCGGAGCGCCTGGGAAAGACCGGCGGCACCGCCTTCCGGTGCGCCGGCGTGACCGGGGAGATCGGGCCGGGCCTGACCCTCAGCGCCGCGGCCCTGAACGGCCTGCGGCGGGAGGCCCTGGCCGCCCTGGAGGCGGAGCGGACCCGGCCCCCGGTCCGGCGGGTCCTTCCCACCCCGCCCCTGGGGAAAGAAAAGGGGCCGGAGGGGCCCCCGGCGCTGACCGTGTCCCTGATGGACCCGGCGCAGCTGACGGAGGAGCTCCTGTCCCTGGCCCCGGCCTCCCTGTCCCTGCCCCTCCACCTGGCGGACGCCGCCCGGCCCCGGGGGGACACGGTCTTTGCCGTGGAGCTGCCCCGGATCTGGCGGGACCGGGACGAGCCGGCCCTCCGCGCCGCCCTGGAGCGGGCCCGGCAGCGGGGCTACACCGCCGCCCTGGTCCACAACATCGGCCACCTGTCCCTCCTCCGGGGGCTGGACTTCCGGCTGTGGGGGGACTTCGGGCTGAACGTGACCAACACCCTCTCCCTGGAGCAGCTGGCGGACTGGGGCATGGAGCGGGCCTGCCTGTCCTTTGAGCTCCGCCATCAGCAGATCCGGGACCTGGGCAAGCCCCTCCCCTGCGAGGCCGTCGTCTACGGGCGGCTGCCCTTGATGATCACGGAAAACTGCCTCATCTCCAACGGGTACGGCTGCAGGAGCCGGGATTTGGCCGGGCCCTGCCGGCAGGGCCACAGCCTGACGGACCGGCGGGGGGAGCGGTTCCCCCTGTGCCCCCAGTTCGGCTGCCGCACGGAGATCGAGAACGGAAAGGTCCTCTACCTGGCGGACAAGCCCGAGTGGCGCCGGTGCGGTCTGGCCTGCGCCCGGCTCCGGTTCACCACTGAGTCCCCCGCCCAGTGCGCCGCGGTGCTGGCGCAGTACCGCTCCGGCGGCGGCGCCCCGCCGGAGGGCTTCACCCGGGGACTGTTTTACCGGGGCGTGGAATAAAATGGCGGGTGGGGCGCTGCCCCGCCGGCCCCTGTCGGGGGGCTTTGTTGGCATTTGCCAATGCCAGGGCTTTTTCGGCAGTCCCTGCCGAGGGGTTGTTTCGCGCCCCCGGGCGCGGGCCCCTTTTATGGCATTTGCCAATGCCGGTGGTTTTCGCCGGGAGTCCGGCGTACAAGCGTTTTGGCGCAGCCAAAACCTTGCCGCAGGGCGGATTCACTCCGCCCGAG
>CAJFVK010000067.1 GCA_904420435.1 uncultured Oscillospiraceae bacterium | reverse complement strand
GATGTCAATGACATCCTGGCTCAGATCGAAGGCGGATACGGTGCCGTCCCGGTAGTCCTCCGCCTGGCCGCTCTGGTCCTCCAGGAAGATGTCCGCCTGGCGGTTGACCATCCGCAGGTTCCGCTTCCGGAGAGCGGCCTTCAGCTCCGGGGTGCAGCGGTTGAAGGCGATCATGTCCGCCGCGCGGATCTTTTCCATCATCAGCTGCCCCATGTTCCGGGCGTACATCTCAAAGGTGGTGGCGTCCACCAGGCACATGATCTGGTAGAGGATCCAGTTTTTGGGGAGCCGCTTGGTGCAGAACTCCTCCATGGGCCACATGCCGTTGTACTCCACGATCACCTGGGCGGGGTGGTACTGCTTCTCCAGGGAGTGGAGGTAGAGGGGCGTCAGCTCCTCCAGGTCCTCCGCCTGGACCACCGTCACATTGTCCAGGGCGCTTTTCTCGTAGCTCTCCTCGCCCTCCTCGCAGGAGAGGAGCAGGGTGGGGTCCTCCCGGGCAAAGCCCTCCTCCAGGATGCCGTTGATGAACTGGGTCTTGCCGCTGTCCAGAAAGCCGGCGATCAGATAGACTGGAATCTCCCGCATGGCTTACACACCAAAGAGGGCCTTCAGGTCCTCCTCCTTCAGATCGGACCCGATGACGCACAGGCGGCCGGTGTAGTCGGCGCCGCCCCGGCGGATCTCCCACTCGCCGGGGACGAAGTCGAAGTGGAGCCAGGCGCCGTCCGTACAGGGGAGAATGCCCTTGGCCCGGAGGATGGTGCCGCAGCTGCCGCTGTCCAGGGCTTCCAGGGCGGCCTTCATGGCCTCCTCCGGGAACGCCTTCGGCGTCTCCACGCCCCAGCTGGAGAACACCTCGTCAGCGTCGTGCCCGTGGTGGTGATGGTGGTGCTCATGGTCATGGCCGCAGCCGCAGTGGCCGTGGTCATGCTCATGCTCTTCATGCTCGTGGTCATGGTCGTGGTCATGCTCATGACCGTCATGGTCGTGATCATGCTCATGGTGATGCTCATGGTCGTGGCCGCAGCAGTGGTCCTCCTGGCCGTGCCGGCTGCGGGCCTCCTCCATCAGCTGGGCGGCCAGGGTTTCCTTGCCGTCCATGGCGGAGAGGATCTGCCGGCCGTCCAGCTGGTCCCAGGGGGTGGTGATGATGGCGGCCCGGCTGTTGCGCTCCCGCAGCATGGCCACGGCGGCCTCCACCTTCTCCTGGTCCATCTTCTGGGTGCGGCTGAGCACAATGGCGGAGGCGTGCTCCACCTGGTTGTTGTAGAACTCGCCGAAGTTCTTCATATAGCTGCGGCACTTGGTGCCGTCCGCCACGGTGATGGCGTTGCCGAGAGCCATCTCCGGCTCCCGCTCCGCCACGTCCGCCACCGCCTTGAGCACGTCGGAGAGCTTGCCCACGCCGGAGGGCTCGATCAGGATCCGGTCCGGATGGTACTGCTCCATGACCTGGTGCAGGGCCTTGCCGAAGTCCCCCACCAGGGAGCAGCAGATGCAGCCGGAGTTCATCTCGCTGATCTGGATGCCGGCGTCCTGGAGGAAGCCGCCGTCAATGCCGATCTCGCCGAACTCGTTTTCGATCAGCACGATCTGCTCGCCCTTCAGGGCGTCCTCCAGCAGCTTTTTAATTAAGGTGGTCTTTCCGGCTCCCAGGAAACCGGAGATCACATCGACTTTTGTCATCGCTTCGCCTCATTTCAGAATTTTTCTGTCCTATATCCTACACCATTTTGGCAAAAAAACAAGGGGCAAAGCAGACAATTTTTCCAGTTTCCCCGGCCGAACGGGACGCTTTCGAAGGGAGGCTGGAGAAATCTGTCGAATATTACAGGAATATTACATCTCTGTAATATTCGCAGGATACCCCTTTACAGATTGGGGAAAAATGAGTATACTAAAAAAGAAGTTTCTGGAGAAAGGTGGTAAGTACATGGACGAATTTACACGGAAGTTTGACTTCTCCAAGGAGCAGGACGCGGAGATCCACCGGATCCTGCTGACGGTCTACCAGGCCCTGGAGGAGAAGGGGTACAACCCCATCAATCAGATCGTGGGATACATCCTGTCCGAGGACCCCACCTATATCACCAACCACAACCAGGCCCGGACCCTGATCCGCAAGATCGACCGGGACGAGCTGCTCCAGATTTTGGTGCGCAAGTATTTGAACTACTCCGACGCTCCGGAGGAAAAGGATACAGAGAATTAACATGACATCCGCCCGTTTCTCCTGTATGATGGAGGATGGAAAGGGGCCGAACAGGGCGGAAAACGGCATGAATCTCCGCCGCAGGCGGAAGTGGGCGGCACCTCTCGGGAGGTGTCGCTTCCTTTTGCAGAGCGCTGGATGTCATAAAGAGGAAAGGAGAATACAGGGATGCGCAAGACAAAGATTATCTGCACCATCGGACCGGCCTGCGAGTCCGAGGAGGTTTTGACGGAGATGTGTCAGGCGGGCATGAACGTGGCCCGGCTGAACTTCTCCCACGGCACCCACGCCGAGCAGCAGAAGAAGATCGACCTGGTGAAGAAGGTCCGGGAGAAGCTCCGGCTGCCCATCGCCATTATGCTGGACACCAAGGGGCCGGAGTACCGGATCCGTACCTTTGCCAACGGCTCCATCACCCTGAAAGAGGGGGACACCTTCTCCTTCACCACCGAGCAGATCGTGGGGGACGAGCACCGGGTGTCCGTCAGCTACGAGGGGCTGATCCGCGACCTGAGCGTGGGGGACAAGATCCTCCTGAACAACGGCCTTCTGGTCTTTGAGGTGGAGAAGCTCACTGCCACCGACGCCATCTGCAAGGTCCTGGTGGGCGGGGAGACCTCCAACAACAAGAGCATGAGCTTCCCCAACAAGGTCCTCAACCAGGTGTTCCTCAGCCAGCAGGACAAGGAGGACATCCTCTTCGGCATCCGCAACGGGGTGGACTACATCGCCTGCTCCTTTGTGTCCCGCAAGCAGGACCTGGACGACGTGCAGGCCTTCCTCAACGAGAACGGAGGGGAGGGCATCGGCCTGATCGCCAAGATCGAGAACCAGACCGGTATCGACAACATCGAGTCCATCTGCGAGTCCTGCGAGGGCATCATGATCGGCCGGGGGGACTTGGGCGTGGAGGTGCCCTTTGAGAAGCTGCCCTCCATCCAGAAGCGGCTGATCACCAAGTGCCGCATGCTGGGCAAGCGGGTCATCACCGCCACGGAGATGCTGGAGTCCATGATCCACAACGCCCGGCCCACCCGGGCGGAGATCTCCGACGTGGCCAACGCGGTCTATGACGGCTCCAGCGCCATCATGCTCTCCGGGGAAACCGCCGCGGGCAAGTATCCGGCCCTGACGGTGGCCACCATGTCCCGGATCGCGGAGGAAACGGAGAGCGCCATCCACTATGACCGCCGCTTCTATCAGAACGCCTTCCGCATCAAGAACACGGTGGACGCGATCTCCCACGCCACCTGCGGCATGGCCATCGACATCAACGCCAAGGCCATCGTGGCTTGCACCCTCTCGGGGATGACCGCCCGGATGGTGTCCCGGTTCCGCCCGCCGGTGGATATCCTGGGGCTCACCACCAACGAGCACACCTGGCGCCGCCTGGCTTTGAGCTGGGGGGTTACGCCGGTGATGTGCGACGAGTTCAGCTCCACGGACGTGCTGTTCTATACGGCCCGGAACGTGGCCAAGGACACCTTCCACCTCCAGAAGGGGGACAAGATCGTGGTCACCGGCGGCGTGACCAACGGGAAGAGCGGCAACACCAACCTGATCAAGGTGGAAACCATCTGACCCCACCGAACGCGGGCAGCCAGGAACGGCTGCCCGTTTTTTTTGCCGGCAGATTCCGCTCCTTGGGGGACGGAAAATTTTTTGCGGAAGGGTCTTGACAACTGTACATACTGTGTATATACTGTGCTTATCAGATATGTACAGTCTGGAACAGAGAGGTACCTCATGGAAATCTATCTGAGCAACAGCAGCGGCGTACCGATTTACGCCCAGATCACAGACCAGATCCGCGCCAAGATTTTTGCCGGGGAGCTGAAGGAAGGGGACGCCCTGCCCAGCATCCGGCTCCTGGCGAAGGAGCTGCGCATCAGCGTCATCACCACCAAGCGGGCCTACGAGGACCTGGAGCAGGCGGGGCTGATCGTCACCCAGCCCGGCCGGGGCAGCTTTGTGGCGGCCCAGAACCCGGAGCTCCACCGGGAGGAGGCCCTGCGGAATGTGGAGCGGCACCTGACCGACGCCATTGAGGCGGCCCGCAGGGGCGGCATCACCGGCGACGAGGTGCGGGAAACCTTAAATGTGCTGCTGGGGGACGACTAAGCCCGGGCTTTGCCGGTGCGGCGGCGCGGAGGCGAAAGCGGATTTTCCCCCAAAGAAGGAGAGTATCATCCATGACGAATCTTGTAGAGGTAGCGGGGCTCTGTAAGCGCTACGATTCCTTTACCCTGGACCACATCGACCTGACCGTGCCGGAGGGGCAGATTGTGGGCCTGATCGGCGAGAACGGGGCGGGGAAGACCACCACCATCAAGTCCATCCTGGGGGTGGTCCGGCCGGACGGCGGGACCATCCGCCTGATGGGGAAGCCCTCCGGGGACAAAGGAGCCCTGGAGAAGGTGGGCGTGGTCTTTGAGGACAGCTATTTCAACGGCGTCCTGACCCCCTCCCAGATCGACCGGATCCTCCAGGGGATCCGCCCGGACTGGGACAGCGTCAAGTTCCGGCGGGACTGTGAAGCCTTTGGGCTTGACCATAGAAAGAAAATCAAGGATTTCAGCCGCGGTATGCGGATGAAGCTCAGCCTGGCGACGGCCCTGGCCAGCCACCCCAGGCTCCTGGTGATGGACGAAGCCACCAGCGGGCTGGACCCGGTGGTCCGGGGGGAGATCCTGGACATCTTCCTGGAATTTATCCAGGACGAGGGCTGCGGCATCCTCCTCTCCAGCCACATTACCACCGACCTGGAGCGGGTGGCGGACCAGATCGCCTATATCCACCGGGGCCGCCTGCTCTTCCAGCGGGACAAGGATGAGCTGCTCCAGGAAACGGCCATCGTCCGGGCGCCGGAGGCGCTGCTCTCCCGGCTGCCGGAGGAGCTGGTCATGGTCCGCAAGACCGGGGGCAGCGGCGGCAGCGCCGCCCTGGTCCGGGACCCTGGGACGGTCCGGCGGCTTCTGCCGGACGCGGTGATCGACCGGACGTCCATTGACGAGATGATGCAGTTTTATGGCGGGAGGGATGCGGAATGATCGGCCTTTTGCGGAAAGAGCTTTACGGGCTCAACAGCCTCTATCAAAAGCAGCTGCCCCTGGTGGCCGTTTTGTACGGCGTGCTGGCGGTGGCCATGAACCAGGACTTCTTTTTGTACTTCGGCGTCTGGGTGATGATGTTCTACTCCATCAGCAACCTGTCCCTGGATGAGAGCTGCGGCTGGGGCCGCTACGCCAAGACCCTGCCGGTGACCAGCGCCCAGATTGTGGGGGCCAAGTTCCTGGTGACCCTGATCTACACCGGGATTGCCCTGGTCTACGGCCTGGCCCTGGGCCTGATCCGGCGGATGGTCAGCGGGGAGTCGGATCTGGGGGTCCTGACGGCAGGGCTGCTGGCGGTTGTGATGGTGAGCCTGATCATGTCCTCCCTGATGTACCCCTTTGCCTTCCGCTACGGGCTGGAGCGGGCCCGGAACGGCCTGCTGGTGGTCTGGATGGTGGTTTTCGTGGGCCTCTACCTTTTCGGCAGCAGGCTGAACGAGGCGGTGCCTCTGATAGAGCTGCTGGACACCATAGAGGTCTATCCCATCCTCTGGCTGGCGGGCTCCCTGGCAGTCACCGGGCTGGTCATGGCCCTGTGTTTCGCGGCCAGCTGCCGGATCTACCAAAAAAAGGAGTTTTGACGGATTTTTGCCGGCGCGGCCAAGCTGGCCTTGTGGAAGTTTTACAAGAATTAAGATGTATACATGCAAAACAGAGGCGAAAAGCAGGGGAAAGAGCGGGACTCTTCCTCTGCTTTTTCAGTTAAAATGCAAGCTACGTAAATGAAACTTGCAAAATCAAAGAAAAAGGGTATTGACAAACGGCAATCTTTGAGTATAATCGTATACAATTATACAAGGAGGTACCAGGCCATGCTCGAACTTTCCAACGCCACCCATCTGCTGGAACAGAAATCCTACAAGTACCAGCTCCAGGACGTGGAAGAGCCGATCCTGTATCGGGACATCTACGCCTATGACGAGATTCCCAAGATCCCCTTCAACCATCGGCGGGTGCCCATCGCCATGCCGGAGCAGGTGTACATCACCGATACCACCTTCCGGGACGGCCAGCAGTCTGTGGAGCCCTACTCGGTGGAGCAGATTGTGGACCTGTTCAAGCTGATGAGCCGCCTGAGCGGGCCCAACGGCATCGTGCGGCAGACGGAGTTTTTCGTTTACAGCAAGAAGGACCGGGAGGCGCTGGACAAGTGCCGGGAGCTGGGCCTCCAATTCCCGGAGATCACCACCTGGATCCGGGCCAGCAAGGAGGACTTCAAGCTGGTGGCTGACCTGGGCATCAAGGAAACGGGCATGCTCACCAGCTGCTCGGACTACCACATCTTCAAGAAGCTGAAGATGACCCGCAAGCAGGCCATGGACAGCTATCTGGGGGCGGTGAAGGAGGCCTTTGCCGCCGGCGTCATCCCCCGCTGCCACCTGGAGGACGTGACCCGGGCGGACTTCTACGGCTTTGTGGTCCCCTTCGTCAACGAGCTCCAGGAGCTGAGCCGCGAGGCGGGGATCCCGGTGAAGATCCGGGCCTGCGACACCATGGGTTACGGCATCCCCTACACGGAGGTGGCCCTGCCCCGCAGCGTCCCCGGCATTGTCTACGGTCTGCGCCACTACGCCGACGTGCCCAGCGATATGCTGGAGTGGCACGGCCACAACGACTTCTACCGGGCTACCGCCAACGCCAGCGCCGCCTGGCTCTATGGCGCCGGCGCCGTCAACTGCTCCCTCCTGGGCATCGGCGAGCGCACGGGGAACATCCCCCTGGAGTCCATGGTCTTTGAGTATGCCGCTTTCCGGGGCACCCTGGACGGCATGGACACCACGGCGATCACCGACATCGCCAACTACTTCCGCCGGAAGATCGGCTACAACATCCCGGAGAACACGCCCTTTGTGGGCCGCAACTTCAACGTGACCCGGGCGGGCATCCACGCCGACGGCCTTTTGAAGGACGAGGAGATCTACAACATCTTCAACACCAAGAAGTTCCTCAACCGCCCCGCCAGCGTGATGGTCAGCAAGACCTCCGGCCTGGCCGGCATCGCCTACTGGATCAACGACAACTACGGTCTGACGGCGGACGAAACCGTGGGGAAGAATGATCCCCTGGTGGCCCAGCTGAAGCACTGGGTGGATGAGGAGTACGAGAACGGACGGCAGAACACCCTGTCCCGCCGGGAGCTGGAGGAGAAGATCGAGGAGCTGGCTCCGGGACGCTTCGCCGTGTAAGCGGGAGAGGACGAGAAGGAGTACAAAACGATATGGCGACGGGGAAGGTAACCTCCTTAGCGGATATTGTATATGAACAGGTGGAGCGGGACATCCTGCGGGGCACCTACCAGCAGGGCGACGTGCTGACAGAGCTGAAGCTGTGCGAAAAGCTCCAGGTGAGCCGGACGCCGGTGCGGGAGGCCCTGCGCCGGCTGGAGCAGGACGATCTGATCGAGAGCCGGGGCAAGAGCATCGTGGTGGTGGGCATCCCGCCGGAGGACCTGCTGGATATTCTGGAGATCCGGGAGCGCCTGGAGGGGGCGGCCACCGCCCGCTGCTGCCGGCACATCACCAAGGAGCAGCTGGCGGAGCTGGACGAGATCATCACCCTGGAGGAGTTCTACGTGGACCGGGAGATGCCGGAGAAGATCCTGGAGGCAGACAACCGGTTCCACAGCGCGATCTATGACGCCTGCGGCAGCCGGATCTTTGAAAAGCAGCTGGAGGCGCTGAACAAGAAGCTCCAGCGCCACCGGCAGATCTCCATCTCGGAAAACCGCCGGGCCAGGGCCTCGGTGGGGGAGCACCGGGACATCTTCCGGGCGCTGACGGCGGGAAACGCCGAACTGGCGGACCGGCTGGCGGTCCTCCATGTGCAGCGGGTGAAGGAGAGCATTTTAAGTATGGCCGGCAGCGCCGGCTGAAAGGCCGGAGGAGTCAGCAAAACCGGACGAAATAACCGACGGAGAAACAGCGGGACCCAGACGCCTTGGCGCCTGGGTCCCGCTGTTTTCTGTGTGAGGATGACCGGCCAGGCACAGCAGAAAAGGCGAGGCCACCTGGGGCCTGAGCCCTGCCTTCGCGCTGACAGACGGCAGAGGGGCGGTATTCTTCCTTGGCGCCCGCAGGCGATCTGCCGGGATGCGGCGGAAGCTGCGCCCGCTCCGCCGCGCTGGGAAGTAACCGTCTTGATTTTCTTTCTCGATGTGGCGGCAGGGCGGAGGAGATGGCATAATCGTTTAAGCCAATAGACGGAACGGAGGATCGAAGCCTATGAATCTGATGGAAGCCATGCAGGCGCGCCACAGCGTGCGCCAATACAGGAACAAACCCCTGGAGCCGGAGGTGCTCTCCGCCCTGCAGGAGGAGATTGCGGCATGCAACCGGGAGAGCGGCCTGCACATCCAGCTGGTGACCGATGAGCCCAGGGCCTTTGACGGCTTTATGGCCCACTATGGAAAATTCCGCGGCGTCACCAGCTATATCGCCATGGTCGGCCGGAAAGGGAAAAACCTGGAGGAAACATGCGGCTACTATGGGGAGCGGCTGGTGCTGCGAGCCCAGCAGCTGGGACTGAATACCTGCTGGGTGGCCATGACCTACAGCAGGATCAAAACCGCTTATGCGGTCGGCAGCGGGGAGAAGCTGTGCATCGTCATTGCCCTGGGATACGGGGAGAGCCAGGGTGTCCCGCATTCGTCCAAATCCGCTGAAGAGGTATCCAGGGCGGACGGGACGCCGCCGGAGTGGTTCCGCTCCGGGGTAGCCGCGGCCCTGCTGGCGCCTACGGCAATGAACCAGCAGAAATTTACCTTTTCCCTACAGGACGGCCGGGTCGTCGCAAAAGCGGGGACGGGATTTTACACGAAGATCGACCTGGGGATCGCCAAGTACCACTTTGAGCTGGGGGCCGGCAAGGAGCATTTTATGTGGGGCTGACCGGCCGAAGTTCCACGCGCCCGACCGGTTGGAGCAGCGGGGGTAAACCGCGGACCGGCTCCATCTGCGCCTACGGAAAACAAAACAGAGGGAAAGAGGCCCTGGGGGAAAAGCTTCCCCCAGGGCCTGCTTGATCACGATGCTCTTGGCGAGCGGCGGCTCCGCTAGACGTCCCGCTGCCGGTCCGCCACGGCCTGGGCCAGCTGGGCCATGGCCCGCTCCAGCACGGAGCGGGGGCAGGCGGCGTTCAGGCGCATAAACCCGTCCAGCCCGAAGCCGCTGCCGCTGGAGAGGCCCAGCCCGGCCTTCTCCACCAGGAACCGGACCAGCTCCTCCTGGTCCATGCCCAGGCCCCGGCAGTCCAGCCACATCAGGTAGGTGGCGCCGGGGATGAAGGTGGTAACGCCGGGCACATGCTGGTCCAGAAAGTCCTTTACGTACCGGAAATTCCCCATCAGATAGGCCTTCAGCTGCTCCAGCCAGTCCTCCCCCTCCCGGTAGGCGGTTTCCATGGCCACCAGGCTGAAGGCGTTGTTCCGGTGGATCTCCAGGTTCCGCCAGAACCGGTCGAAGGTCTGCTTCATCTCCACAGTGGGGAACACCGTGGTGGAGGCCTGGAGGCCGGCCATGTTGAAGGTCTTGGTGGCGGAGATGCAGGAGATCACCGAGTCCGCCGCCTCCCGGGAGAGGCTGGCGGTGGGGATGTGCTTCCCCTGAAAGATCAGATCCGAGTGGATCTCGTCAGAGATCAGGATCACGTGGTTTTCCCGGCACAGCGCCACCATCCGCTCCAGATCCTCCCGGGACCAGGTGATGCCCAGGGGGTTGTGGGGGCTGCACAGGAGGAACATCTTCACGGTCTGGATTTTTTCCGCAAAGTCCGCGAAGTCGATGCGCCACACGCCGCTGCCCTCCTCCACCAGGGGGTTCTCCACCACCACCCGGCCGTTGTCCCGGACGATGTCGAAGAAGTCGCCGTAGACCGGGGACTGGATCAGGATCCGGTCCCCCGGCTGGGTCATGTACTGGATCATGGCGCCGATGGCCGGGATGACCCCCAGGGCGTGGCTGCACTTGGCCGGGTCGATCTCCCAGCCGTTGCGGCGGCGCTGCCAGTCGCAGATGGCCGCAAAATAGGAGTCTGGCCGGGAGGTGTAGCCCCAGATGCCCTCCTGGGCCCGGCGGGTCAAAGCGTCCACCACCGGCTGGGGAGCGGGGAAGTCCATGTCCGCGATCCAGAGGGGGATCACGTCCCCCCGGCCGAAGACCCGGGGGCGCTCGTCGTACTTGGCGGCGTTGGTGCCGCTGCGGTCGATGACCTTGTCAAAATCATAGTGCATGGGGAAAAAGCCTCCTTCCGCCAGGCGCCGGCTCAGGGCGGCGCCGGAATCGAAACATCAGATATACTGCTGGGTGTTCACATCGATAACGCCCCGGGTGGTCAGACGCAGGGTGGGGATCACCGGCAGGGCCAGGAAGCTGAGGGTCATGAAGGGGTCGATCCCGCTGCTGACCCCCAGGGAGAAGGCCACGGACTTGGCGTGCTCCAGGTCCTGGTTCACCTGCTCCAGGGGATCCTCGCTCATGATCCCCGCGATGGGCAGCGCCACCTGGCCGGCGCACCGGCCGTCCTTCCAGACCACAATGCCCCCGCGGCTCTCCACCACGCAGTTGGCGGCCGCGGCCATGGAGGCCTCGTCGGCCCCCACCACAATGATATTGTGGGAGTCGTGGGAGATGCTGGTGGCCACCGCCCCCTCCCGGAGGCCGTACCCCTGGAGATAGCCGATGCCGATGTGCCGGGTGTTCTTGTGCCGCTCGATGACGGCTATCTTCAAAATATCCCGGTCCAGGTCGATTCTGTCCGCGTAGCCCCGGTCCTCGGTGAGAATTTCCCCATCCACCAGGCCGATCAGGCCCCGGGAGCGGGGATCCTGGAAGTCCTTGGCGGAGAGGGGTGCCACATGGAAGGTGTCGTGGGCCCGGCGGACCAGATTGGGATCCACCTGGGCGGCGGGGAAGTCCTTCAAAACCCCGCCGCTGAACATCAGCTCGCCCCGCTTGAAAACCTTCTGGATATGGAAGTCTGAGAAGTTGTCGATCACCACGAAGTCCGCCAGATAGCCCGGCGCGATGGCGCCCCGGTTGTTCAGCAGGAAGTACCGGGCCGCGTTGAAGCAGGCCGCCTTCACCGCCAGGATCGGGTCCACCCCCGCCTGGATGGAGGCCTTCACCAGATAGTCGATGTGGCCCTTCTCCAGCAGGTCGCTGGGGTGCTTATCGTCGCAGCAGAACATGCACCGGTCGGCATACTGGGGCGTCAGCAGGGGCAGCAGGGCCTGGAGGTTCCGGGCGGCGGTGCCCTCCCGGATCATGATGTACTGGCCCAGCTCCAGCTTCCGCAGGGCGTCGGCCGGGTCGGAGCACTCGTGGTCGGAATAGACCCCCGCGGCCACATAGGCGTTCAGGTCGTAGCCGGTAATGCCGGGGGCGTGGCCGTCGATCTTCTTGTGGTAGGACTGGGCTGCCGCGATCTTCTCCAGCACCTGGGAATCCCCGGCCACAGTGCCCACATAGTTCATCACCTCCGCCAGCCCCAGGACCCTGGGGTGGCTGTAGAAGGAGTCGATGGCCCGGTAGTCCAGCACGGCGCCGCTCTCGTCCATGGGGGTGGCGGGGACACAGGAGGGCAGCATGAAGCGCACGTCCACCGGCAGATCCTCCGTGGCCTGGAGCATGTACTCGATGCCGTCGGTCCCCATGACGTTGGCGATCTCGTGGGGGTCGGTGATGACCGTGGTGGTGCCGTGGGGGAGCACCGCCTTGGCAAACTCCTTGGGGGACACCATGGCGCTCTCCAGGTGGATGTGGGCGTCAATAAACCCGGGCAGCACCAGGCTCCCGGAGACGTCCACCTCCTGAAGCCCCCGGTAGTCGCAGCCGATGCCGGCCACAAGCCCCTCCGCCACGGCGATATTCCCCTGGCAGATCCGGTTGGAAAACACATTGACATAGGAGGCGTTTTTCAGCACCAGATCCGCCGCCTCCCGCCCGGCGGCCACGCTGACGATCCGCTGCTTGGCAGCCAGCATCCGGTTGATTTTTCCTGTGTAGCTCTCCTGATGGAACCCCATTGCGGCACCTTCCTTTCTGCGTTTTGTGTTATCCCCTAGATTACCATGAACTGCACAAAATGTAAAGGAAAATTCTAATAGAATTATGCTGTTTGCATAAATAATTGCAGGCGACCGTGAAAAAAGCCGCCTGCCCGATCGGGCAGG
>CAJFVK010000066.1 GCA_904420435.1 uncultured Oscillospiraceae bacterium | reverse complement strand
GGGGCCACGCCCTGGAGGTCCGGGTCAACGCGGAGGACCCAGCCAACGGCTTCCGCCCCTGCCCGGGCACAACAGAGTTTATCCACTTCCCCGGCGGCAACGGCGTCCGGGTGGAGTCCGCCCTCTACAACGGCTTCACCCTGAGCCCCTACTACGACTCCATGGTGGCCAAGATCATCGTCCACGCCCCTACCCGGCTGGGGATGGTCCGGCGGATGCGCCGCTGCCTGGAGGAGCTGACCGTGGAGGGCTACCCCACCGGTGCGGATCTGGCCTACCTGATCCTGTACCGGGGGGAGTTTATGCTGGGCAAATACGACACCGGCTTCATCGAGGACCATCTGGAGGAGCTTTTGCGGCTGGATGAGATCGCGGCAAAGGGGGACGGTGAATGAGCCAGCAGTTTGAAAACCGGCGGGAGCGCTTTTTGAAGCTCCGGCTGTGGCGGAAATCCAGCGAGGTCCCCTTCTCCCCCAAGCCGGGGCTGGACCCGCTCTTTGAGAAGTGTCCCCAGTGCGACCAGGCGGTGAGCCGGCTGGACTGGAACAAGGGGCTGAACGTTTGCCCCGGCTGCGGCCTCCACCGGCCCGTGACCGCCTATCAGCGGCTGAGCATGCTGCTGGACAGCGGCACCTTCCGGGAGTTCAACGCCTCCCTGGTGGGGCGGGACCCTCTCCGCTTCCCCGGCTACAAGGAGAAGCTGAAGGACCTGCGGCTGCGCACCGGTCTGAGCGAGGCGGTGGTCACCGCCACCGGCAAAATCAGCGGCTTTCCCGTGGTCATCGGCGTGATGGACAGCCGGTTCATCATGGCCAGCATGGGCGTGGCCGTGGGGGAGAAGATCGCCCGGGCCGCCCTGCTTGCCAAGCGGCGGCGGCTGCCCCTGATCCTCTTCTGCGCCTCCGGCGGCGCCCGGATGCAGGAGGGGATCCTCTCCCTGATGCAGATGGCCAAGACCGCCTCCGCCATTGAGGAGTTCCGGCGCGCCGGCGGGCTGTACATCTCCTATCTGACCAACCCCACCACCGGCGGCGTGTCCGCCAGCTTCGCCATGCTGGGGGACATCACCCTGGCGGAGCCCGGGGCCCTGATCGGCTTTGCCGGTCCCCGGGTGATTGAGCAGACCATCGGCCAGAAGCTGCCGGAGGGTTTCCAGCGCGCGGAGTTTCTGATGGAGCATGGCTTTGTGGACGCGGTGGTGCCCCGGGGCGAGATGAAAAATACCCTGGTGCAGTTGCTGCGGCTCCACAGCCAGAGGAGGTGAGGACATGGCACAGAATCTGACGGCATCCCAGCGGGTGGCCCTGGCCCGCCACAGCGGCCGGCCGGGCCCCATGGACTATATCCAGGGCCTCTTCACCGACCTCTTTGAGCAGCGGGGGGACCGGCTCTTCGGCGACGACAGCGCCATCTTCGGCGGCATCGCCTGCTACCACGGCCAGAGCGTGACCGTGCTGTGCACCCGGAAGGGCAAGACCCTGGAGGAGAATCTGAAGATGCACTTCGGCATGCCGGAGCCCGAGGGCTACCGGAAGGCCCAGCGGATCATGGAGCAGGCGGAGAAGTTCGGCCGCCCTATTCTCACCTTTGTGGACACCTCCGGGGCCTATCCCGGCCTGGAGGCGGAGGAGCGGGGCCAGGCGGACGCCATCGCCAAGAGCCTGGCCCTCATGAGCCGCCTCACCGTCCCCATGGTGACGGTGATCTGCGGCGAGGGGGGCAGCGGCGGCGCCCTGGCCCTGGCCATGGGCAACCGGGTGCTGATGCTGGAGAACGCGGTATACTCCGTGCTCTCCCCCGAGGGCTTCGCCTCCATTCTCTGGAAGGACAGCTCCCGCATGGAGGAGGCCTGCGAGGTGATGAAGCTCACCGCCGCCGACCTTCTGGAGCTGGGGGCCATCGACGAGATCATCCCCGAGCCGGAGGACCCGGAGGAGCTTCCCGAGCGGCTGCGCCTGGTGGACGCAGCCATCCAAAAGCATCTGGACGCGGTGAAGCGTCTGAAGGATCCCGCCCGCCACCGCCGGGAGAAATTCGCGGCCATGGGACGGGCATGGCTCAGGGGAGGAACAGTATGAACGGAATCAGAGTACTCGGGACGGGGCGCCACATCCCCTCCCGCTGCGTCACCAACGACGACATGGCGCAGATCGTGGAAACCAGCGACCAGTGGATTCAGGAGCGCACGGGCATCTGCCGGCGCCACTTCTGCGGCGAGGGGGAGGGCAACACCTCCAACGCCTTCGCCGCCGCTAAGCTGGCTATGGAGCGCGCCGGCGTGGGGCCAGAGGATATCGGCATCTGCGTGGCGGCCACCTTTACCGCCGACCACGGCACCCCCTCCCTGGCCTGTGAGCTCCACCACCTGCTGGGGCTTCCGGAGAGCGCGCCGTCCTTTGACGTGAACGCCGCCTGCACCGGCTTTCTCCACGCCCTGGAGGCCGCCCGGTGCTACCTGGCGGCGGGGGACCCCAGCGCCCCCTGCGCCCTGGTGGTGGGCTCGGAGGTCCTCAGCCGGGTGACGGATTTCACCGACCGGAGCACCTGCGTCCTCTTTGGCGACGGGGCCGGCGCGGCGGTGATCCGCCTGGACGACACCGTCCCCCAGGCCACGGTCCTGGGGGCCCGGGGGGACGACCAGGTCCTCCGCTGCCCGGGCATCGGCCAGGAGAAGGCCTACATCTACATGGACGGCAAGGCGGTGTTCCGCTTCGCCGTGGACGCCTTTCCCAAGTCCATCCACGCGGTGCTGGACAAGGCCGGGCTGACCCTGGAGGACGTGGACCACATCGTCTGCCACCAGGCCAACGCCCGCATCATCGACTTTGTCATCCGGAAGCTGAAGGCTCCGGAGGAGAAATTCTACAAGAACATTCAGGAGTACGGCAACACCTCTGCCGCCAGCATCCCCATCGCGCTGGATGAAATGGTGGAAAAGGGGATCGCCCGGCCAGGAGAAACACTGCTCCTGGTGGGCTTCGGCGGCGGCCTCACCTGGGGCGGAACGCTGCTGCGTCTGTAAAAGGAGGAGAACACCAATGCGCTTAGACAAACTGCTGGGGATTGAGTTCCCCCTGATCCAGGGCGGCATGGCCAACATCGCCACCGGCGAGTTCGCCGCCGCCGTGTCCAACGCCGGTGCCCTGGGGCTCATCGGCGCCGGCGGCATGAACACGGAAACCCTCCGGGAGAACATCCGCCGCTGCCGGGAGCTGACGGACAAGCCCTTCGGCGTGAACATCATGCTCATGCACCCCCAGGCCAAGGAGATGGCCCAGATCGTGGCGGAGGAGAAAATCCCCGTGGTCACCACCGGCGCCGGCAACCCCGGCGGCTATGTGGCCATGTGGAAGGAGGCGGGGTGCAAGGTGTTCCCCGTGGTCCCCGCGGTGGCTCTGGCCAAGCGCCTGGCCGGCCAGGGGGTGGACGGCGTCATCGCCGAGGGCACTGAGTCCGGCGGCCACGTGGGCGAGATGACCACCATGGCCCTGGTGCCTCAGGTGGTGGACGCTATGGCGGAGTACGGCCTGCCCGTGATCGCCGCTGGCGGCATCGCCGACGGCCGGCAGCTGACCGCCGCCTTCGCCCTGGGGGCCATCGGCGCCCAGGTGGGCACCTGCCTGCTGGGCAGCGTGGAGTGCCCCATTCACGAAAACTACAAGGCCGCCATCGTCAAGGCCAAGGACAGCGACACCATCGTCACCGGCCGCTTGGGCGGCACCCCGGTGCGGGTGCTGAAGAACAAGATGTCCCGGGAGTACGTCCGCCAGGAGAAGGCCGGCGCCACCAAGGAGGAGCTGGAGCACCTGACCCTGGGCGGCCTGCGCCGGGCGGTCTTTGAAGGCGACATGGATACCGGCAGCGTCATGGCCGGCCAGGTGGCGGGCATGGTCAAGGAGATCCGCCCCCTGCGGGTGATCTTTGAGGAGATGATGGCCCAGGCAGGCCAGTGTCTGGACGCTCTGGAGAGCGAAAGGAGCGGGAAATGAGCCTGGCCTTTCTCTACGCCGGCCAGGGCACCCAGAAGGTGGGCATGGGCCGGGAGCTCTACGAAACCTACCCCGCCTTCCGGGCAGTCTTTGACAGCGCCCCGGTGGAATTCGACCTGAAGAAGCTCTGCTTCGAGGGGCCGGAGGAGCAGCTGAGCGACACCTGCTACACCCAGCCCTGCATGGTGGCTTTTGCCGCCGGCGTCACGGCCCTCCTCTATGAGGCGGGCATCCGGCCCCAGGCGGCGGCGGGCCTCTCCCTGGGGGAGTACTCCGCCCTCCAGGCCGCCGGGGTCTTCACAGCGCCCCAGGCCATCTCCCTGGCCGCCTTCCGGGGCGCCGCCATGGCCGACGCGGTTCAGGGCCGCCCCTGCGGCATGGCCGCCATTCTGGGCATGGAGCGGGAACCCCTGCTGGCCTGCTGCCAGGAGGCTTCCGGCCAGGGGGTGTGCCAGATCGCCAACTACAACTGTCCCGGCCAGCTGGTGATCGCCGGGGACCAGGCGGCGGTGGATGCGGCCTGCGCCCTAGCCAAGGAGCGTGGGGCCCGCCGGTGCGTGCCCCTGAAGGTCAGCGGCCCCTTCCACACCAGCCTCATGAAGAGCGCCGGGGACGCCCTCCGGGAGCGCTTTGCCTCCGAGTCCTTCGGCCAGATGGCCTTCCCGGTGATCTTCAACTGCCTGGGCCGGGCCAAGACCGAAACGGAGGAGATTCCGGACCTGCTGGAGCGGCAGGTCCAGTCCAGCGTGTACTTTGAGGACTCCATCCGCTCCCTGGAGGCCATGGGCGTGGATACCGTGGTGGAGATCGGCCCGGGTAAGGCCCTGAGCGCCTTCGTGAAGAAGACCGCCAAGGGCATCCGCATTCTCAACGTGGAGGACCCCGCGTCCCTGGAGCAGACGGTGGACGCGCTGAAAGGAGAACAGCATGAGTGAGATCGTAACGCGCTCCGCCATCGTCACCGGCGGCGGCAAGGGCATTGGCCGGGCTGTCTGCCTGGCCCTGGCGGAGCAGGGCGTGAACGTGGCGGTGAACTACGCCGGCAGCCAGTCCGCCGCAGAGGAAACCGCCGCCCTTTGCCAGGAGAAGGGCGTCCAGGCCATGGCGGTCCAGGCCGACGTGGCCCAGGCCGACCAGGTGGAGGCCCTCTTCGCCAAGGCCACCGAGGCCTTCGGCCGCCTGGACATCCTGGTGAACAACGCCGGCATCACCCGTGACAACCTGATCGTCCGCATCAGCGAGGAGGACTTCGACGCGGTGCTGAGCACCAACCTGAAGGGGGCCTTCCTCTGCTGCAAGAAAGCCGCCCGGCTGATGATGCGCCAGCGGACCGGCCGGATCGTCAACATCTCCAGCGTGGTGGGCCTCCGGGGCAACCCGGGCCAGGCCAACTACTGCGCCAGCAAGGCCGGCCTGATCGGCCTGACCAAGAGCCTGGCCAAGGAGCTCAGCAGCCGTCACGTGACGGTGAACGCCGTGGCGCCGGGCTTCATCGACACCGACATGACCCGGGTGCTGCCGGAGGCGGCCCGGGACGCGATCCTCAGTCAGGTGCCTCTGGGCACCTTCGGCCATCCGGAGGACGTGGCCGCCGCGGTGGCCTTCTTCGCCTCGGAACAGGCGGGCTACATCACCGGCCAGGTCCTTTGTGTGGACGGCGGCATGGCTATGTAAAAGGAGAACAGAAAAACATGGAGAAAAGAAGAGTCGTCATCACCGGGATGGGGGCCGTGACCCCTGTGGGCAACACCGTCCAGGACAGCTGGTCGGCCATCCGCCAGGGGGTCTGCGGCATCGCCCCCATCACCGCCTATGATACCTCCTCCCAGAAAGTGAAGCTGGCCGCCGAGGTGAAGGATTTTGACCCCTCCCCCTACATTGACAAGCGGGAGCAGCGGCACATGGACCGCTTCTGCCAGCTGGCTATGGCCGCCGCCCTCCAGGCCTTCTCCCAGAGTGGCCTCAACATGGACGGCGAGGACGCCGGCCGCTGCGGCGTGTTCTTCGGCAGCGGCATCGGCGGCTTCCAGACCCTGCGGGGCGAGTGCCTCAAGGGCAGCGAGAAGGGCTACGACCGGGTATCCCCCTACTTTATCCCCATGGTGATCGGCAACATGGCCGCCGGCCAGATCGCCATCCGCCTGGGCTTCAAGGGCACCTGCACCTGCCCGGTCACCGCCTGCGCCTCCGGCGCCTACGCCGTGGGCGACGCCTTCCGCCACATCCGGGACGGGTACGGCGATGTGGCCGTCTGCGGCGGTACGGAGGCTGCGGTAGACCCCCTGGCCATCGGCGGCTTCACCAGCCTGCGGGCGGTGACCACCTGCAGCGACCCGGAGCGGGCCTCCATCCCCTTTGACGCGGAGCGCTCCGGCTTTGTGCTGGGCGAGGGCTCCGGCGCCCTGGTGCTGGAGAGCTACGACCACGCGATGGCCCGTGGCGCCAAGATCCTGGGTGAGATTGTGGGCTACGGCGCCTCCTGCGACGCCTACCACATTACCGCCCCCACCCCCGGCGGGGAGGGGCCCGCCGCCGCCATGGCCATGGCCCTGCAGGATGCGGGCATCGCCCCGGAGGACGTCGGCTACATCAACGCCCATGGCACCTCCACTCCCATGAACGACGCCGGGGAAACCAAGGCGGTGAAGCTGGTCTTCGGTGACCACGCCTACAAGCTGGCCATCAGCTCCACCAAGTCCATGACCGGCCACCTGCTGGGCGCCGCCGGCGCCATCGAGTCGGTGTTCTCCGCCATGGCCCTGGCCGACGGCTTTATCCCCGCCACCATCCACTACCAGAACCCCGATCCGGAGTGCGATCTGGACGTGGTGCCCAACGTGGGCCGGACGGCAGAGCTCCGGTATGTGATGAGCAATTCCCTGGGCTTTGGCGGCCACAACGCCAGCCTGATCTTCAAGAAGTGGGAGGACTGACGGCAATGGAACTGAATTCCAACGAGATCATGGAGATCCTGCCCCACCGCTACCCCTTCCTGCTGGTGGACCGGATCACCCAGTGCGAGCCGGGAAAGATGGCGGTGGGCCGCAAGTGCGTCAGCGTGAACGAGCCCTTCTTCTGCGGCCACTTCCCCCAGTACCATGTGATGCCCGGGGTGCTGATCCTGGAGGCCCTGGCCCAGGTGGGCGCGGTGGCCATCCTCAGCGAGGAGGAGAACCGGGGGAAGATCGCCCTGTTCGGCGGGGTGAAGAACGCCCGCTTCAAGCGCCAGGTCCGGCCCGGCGACGTGCTGGAGCTGCGCTGCGAGCTGACCCAGCGCCGGGGCCCCGTGGGCTTCGGCACGGCGGAGGCCACCGTGGACGGGCAGGTGGCCTGCCGGGCGGAGCTGACCTTCGCCATCCAGTGAGAACCGCCCTTCCTTCCAACTACGCCCCGCGTCATTTGAGGAAATACCCTATGCTGGAGGCAGAATTTTCAAGCGTTTACAGCAAGTTCAAGCTGCATTTTTACAAAAAGGTGTTCAGCCGGATCCAGACCCGGGAGATGAGCCTGACCACGGTGGAAACCTTCTGCATGGAGATCATCCACGCCCTGGGCCGGCCCACCATCAACGAGTTTGCCAATTTTATCAGCATCTCCCCGCCCAACGCCGCCTACAAGGTCAACAGCCTGGTGAAGAAGGGGTACCTGACCCGGGAGCAGTCCGACGACGACAAGCGGGAGTACCACCTGTGCGTCACCCAGAAGTACCTGGACTACTACAACATCAGCTACCAGTACCTCACCAAGGTCATGGGCCGGATTGAGGCGCGCTTCTCCCCGGAGGAGGTGGCCCAGCTGGAGCGGATGCTCCACATCATCTCCCACGAGCTGATGCCGGAGAGCCCGGTGGAAAACCCCGCCTACCTGCTGCCGGAGAAGCTGTGACGCCGGGGAAAATCCGGAAATTCCGATCTGCGTCTGCGACAAAAGCCCGCCCGGGCACAGTATCCGGGCGGGCTTTCTCTCTTTTTTCAGTCTTTTTCTGCCCCGAGAGGGCTGCCGGCTCCGTCCGCCGCCGTGTGGCCCCGCTTCCGCCCCTCCAGGGCGGAGCGGCAGGCGATCAGCTCCGCGGCGATGGAAACGGCGATCTCCGCCGGCGTCTCCCCGCCGATGGGCAGGCCGATGGGGGAGTGGATCCGTTGGACCGCCTCCTGGGAGAAGCCCGCCTCCAGCAGCCGCTGGTTCACCGCCGCGGCCTTCCGGCGGCTGCCGATGCAGCCAATGTAGGCGGCCTTCGTCCCCAGGGCGAAGGCCAGCACCGCCTGGTCGCTCTGGTGGCCATGGGTCATCACCACCACGTAGTCCCGCTCCGTCACCGCCAGCTGCCCCGCCGCCCCTTCGTAGCCCCCCGAGATCACCCGGAGCGCCCCGGGAAACAGCTCCGGCCGGGCCAGCTCCGGCCGGTCGTCCCAGACCACCGTGGGAAAGTCCGTCCGCTCCAGCAGGGGGACCAGCTCCCGGCTCACATGGCCGGCGCCGAAGAGGTACACCGTTCCCCGGCGGCTCAGAGGCTCGGCGTACCGGGCCGGCTGGCCCGGCTGGAATACCGGCTGGCCCTGGAGCAGCTCCTCCGGCCCCTCCCGGACCACGGACATGGTCCAGACCCCGTCGCCGGTAAACTCCGTCACCAGCCAGGCGCTCTCCCCGCTGCCTTCGGCCCGGGCGGCCTCCGCTATCAGCGGCGCGTCCGCCGGCGTGAGCAGCTGAAGGAGCACTGTGGCCTCCCCGCCGCAGATCATGCCGATGTCCCCCTCTCCGCCCACGGGGGCCAGGCTGTAGGACACGCAGAAGCCCCGGCGGCGATGGCGGAGGGACCTCAGGGCCTCCACGGTGGTCTGCAGCTCCACCGCGCCGCCGCCCACCGTTCCCTGGGCGCTCCCGCTTGAAAAGACGGCCATTCTGGCCCCAGGGCCCCGGGGCGTGGAGCCGGCGGTGTTTACCACCCGGCAGAGGACCGCCTCCTCCCCGGCCTCCAGATGCTCCTGTACGGCGGAAAAAATCCGGTCCATTCCGTTCTCCTTTCCCTCCCCGGCTCCGGGGCAGTCCCAGCGTTTTTCCATCTTCTGCTTCGCGCCGGCCGCCGGATGCCGGCCGCCGGTTTTCTATGATACCTTACCACAAAATCCCAGGAAAATCAATCGCCGCCGGCGTTTCCGCCCCTGTCGCCGGGCACCGCTCTCCCGCCGGACCGGCGGACCGACGCTCCCGGCCAGGTGGCCCAGGTACCCCCTCACCGCAACAAAAAACGCGGGAAATTCACTTTCCCGCGCAGATTCCTCTTGACTTTTCCTGAAATAAATGGTATCATTAGGCACTTATGTTTGGTAGTCGGCTCAAACCGCCTCATACCCCACTATCCGGATTGTAGCACATTCTCTAAGGGATAGCAAGAGGCAAAGTTCCAAATATAACAACGCATCCACGTGTTTCATCTTGACGCCGCTTTCCCAGGCGGCAAAGGCGGCCGTCCCCAGCGGGGGCGGAGGGGATTTTCAACGAAAGGGAGATGAGTGTTTTAGATGGCCAAGGACAAGTACTACGGTAAGACGCTCCGGAAGAACTTCGCTCGCTACGAGGAAGTCATGGAGATGCCCAACCTTCTGGACATCCAGAAGAGCTCCTACAAGTGGTTCCTGGAGAAGGGGCTCCAGGAGGTGTTTGACGATGTGGGCTGCATCACCGACAACGCCGGCACCCTGGAGCTGAGCTTCATCAGCTACAGCATGGACGAGCCTCCCAAGTACGACGTGGAGGAGTGCAAGGCCCGGGACGTGAACTACGCCGCGCCCCTGAAGGTCAGCGTGCGCCTGCGCAACAAGGAGACCGAGGAGATCAAGGAGCAGGAGATCTTCATGGGGGACTTCCCCCTGATGACCACCGCCGGCACCTTCATCGTCAACGGCGCCGAGCGGGTGGTGGTCAGCCAGATCGTCCGCTCCCCCGGCATCTACTACGGCAAGGAGATCGACCCCAAGACCGATCTGCCCCTGCTGACCAGCACTGTCATCCCCTACCGGGGCGCCTGGCTGGAGTATGAAACGGACGCCAGCGAGGTCTTCTGGGTCCGCATCGACAAGAACCGCAAGCTCCCCATCACCTGCCTGATCCGGGCCCTGGGCCTGAAGACCGACGGGGAGATTTTGGAGTACTTCGGCGATGATCCCCGGATCGTAGCCACCCTGGAGAAGGACGCCTGCAAGACCTACGAGGAGGCCCTGCTGGAGATCTACCGGAAGCTCCGCCCCGGCGAGCCCCCCACGGTGGACAGCGCCCAGGTCCTCATCGACAACCTGTTCTTTGACCCCCGCCGCTACGACCTGAGCATGGTGGGCCGGTACAAGTTCAACAAGAAGCTGGCCCTGTGGGCCCGTGTGTCCAACCAGAAGCTGGTCTACCCGGTGGCCCACCCCGTCACCGGCGAGATCCTCTTTGAGGACGGCCACGTCCTCACCCGGGACGAGGCCCGGGAGCTGGACGCTATCGGCGTCAACGAGATCACCGTGGACGTGGACGGCACGCCCCTGAAGATCTTCTCCAACCACATGTGCGACCTCTCCCGCTATGTGGACTTCGACCCCGTCAGCGAGTGCGGCATCAAGGAGCGGGTCCGCTTCGAGGTGCTCCAGGAGCTGCTGGGCCAGTACCAGGGGGAGGAGCTCAAGGAGCAGTTGCGCCTCCACGCCGACAAGCTGGTGCCCAAGCACATCATCATCGACGACATCTTTGCCTCCATCAACTATATGAACGCCCTGGCCCGGGGCCTGGCCGTGAAGGACGACATCGACCACCTGGGCAACCGGCGCCTGCGCTGCGTGGGCGAGCTGCTGCAGAACCAGTTCCGCATCGGCTTCAGCCGGATGGAGCGGGTGATCCGGGAGCGGATGACCATCCAGGACCTGGATATCGTCACCCCCCAGAGCCTCATCAACATCCGGCCCGTCACCGCCGCCATCAAGGAGTTCTTCGGCTCCAGCCCCTTAAGCCAGTTCATGGACCAGACCAACCCCCTGGCGGAGCTGACCCATAAGCGCCGCCTCTCCGCCCTGGGCCCCGGCGGCCTCTCCCGTGAGCGGGCCAACATGGACGTCCGGGACGTGCACTACAGCCACTACGGCCGCATGTGCCCCATTGAGACCCCCGAAGGTCCCAACATCGGCCTGATCTCCTATCTGGCCACCTACGCCAAGATCAACGAGTACGGCTTCATCGAGGCCCCCTACCGGGCCGTGGACCACGCCACCGGCAAGATCAGCGACGATGTGACCTACATGACCGCCGACGTGGAGGACCAGTATATCGTGGCCCAGGCCGCCGAGCCGGTGGACGAGAACGGCTGCCTTGTCAACGAGCGCATCACCTGCCGCCACCGGGACGAGATCATCGAGGTGGACCGGGACCGGGTGGACTATATCGATATCTCCCCCCGGATGATGGTGTCCATCGCCACGGCCATGATCCCCTTCCTCCCCAACGACGACGCCAACCGGGCCCTGATGGGCGCCAACATGCAGCGCCAGGCGGTGCCTCTCCTGCGGCCCGAGGCCCCCATCATCGGCACCGGCATGGAGCACAAGATCTGCATCGACTCCGAGGTGGCTCTGCTGGCCGAGGGTGACGGTGAGGTCACCCGGGTGGACGCCTGCGGCGTGTCCGTCAAGTACGACAGCGGCGAAACCAAGGACTACAAGCTCACCAAGTTCCTCCGCTCCAACCACGGCACCTGCATCAATCAGCGGCCCATTGTGGACGTGGGCGACCGGGTCCACGGCCGGCGGGTCAACGAGAAGGGCGAGGTGGAGGATCCCACCGTCCTGGCCGACGGTCCCGCCACCGATCAGGGTGAGATCGCACTGGGCCGGAACATCCTGGTGGGCTTCATGACCTGGGAGGGCTACAACTACGAGGACGCCGTGCTCCTCAACGAGCGCATGGTCCGGGAGGACGTGTACACCTCTATCCATATTGAGGAATATGAGATCGACGCCCGGGATACCAAGCTGGGACCCGAGGAGATCACCCGGGATATCCCCAACGTGGGCGAGGACGCCCTGAAGGATCTGGACGAGCGGGGCATCATCCGCATCGGCGCGGAGGTCCGCTCCGGCGACATCCTGGTGGGCAAGGTCACCCCCAAGGGCGAGACCGACCTGACCGCTGAGGAGCGGCTGCTCCGGGCCATCTTCGGTGAGAAGGCCCGGGAGGTCCGGGACACCTCCCTGAAGGTGCCCCACGGCGAGAGCGGCATCATTGTGGACGCCAAGGTGTTCACCCGGGAGGCCGGCGACGAGCTGGGGCCCGGCGTCAACCAGGTGGTCCGCGTCTATATCGCCCAGAAGCGCAAGATCAGCGTGGGCGACAAGATGGCCGGCCGCCACGGCAACAAGGGCGTGGTCTCCCGCATCCTGCCCCAGGAGGATATGCCCTTCCTGCCCGACGGCACTCCCCTGGACATCGTGCTGAACCCCCTGGGCGTGCCCTCCCGTATGAACATCGGCCAGGTGCTGGAGGTCCATCTGGGCTACGCC
>CAJFVK010000065.1 GCA_904420435.1 uncultured Oscillospiraceae bacterium | reverse complement strand
TCAATACTTACGGGATCGCCGCCGCTATCAGGGTCATAGAAGGTCGGCTTCCAATCCTCCGGACCGTGTTCCTTTGGTGTTCTACCGCACATACACGGCACCAGCACCCCCGCCTCCGTCAGCCGCTTCGCCGCCTCTTTATTGCCGAGCATGGCTAGTTTGATGTCATCCATAGTCCTCCTCCAAAAGATTGACCTGCCCCGGCAACACATCGTACTCCATCCACCAACGGTAGACGTCCATGGCGTCCTGCCAGCCGTAAGTGTAGGATCCGCGTTTTTCCCGCTCCTCCAGCATCCGGCCAAAGGCGGCCAGATACAGCCTCTTGTACCGGGGCCAGCGGAGAAATGCCCGCTCTCTGCCGGATTTACCGGCCATGGGGCATCCTACGCAGCCTACCCGTCCAAACTCGCAGTAGAGCGGGTTGCACGCCACATTCCGTTCCCGCAGGAAATCCCAGGCCTCGCCGTCCGTCCAGTCGATGATAGGATTGACGGTGCGCTTATTCTTGCTGGCGCAGGTTTCAGTCACTCTGCGTAGGTCGTCGTTGTCGTTGTTGAGTACCACCTTGTTTGTTGTCTTGCTTCCATTGGTTTCGTAGATCCCTCGGTTGGCCTTGCGTCTGGTTGATTCTGCCCAGCGAACACCAGTTATGATCCATCTGTCTGCGCCAGACGTTTCCTTCAGTATCTCGCAGCAGTAGCGCACCAGGCGGGTGGGCGGCATCAGCTTTTGGGGGATCAGATCCCACATGCTGGTCCTCCGCCCCTTGTACACGGGGTAAGCGATCTCACAGTGGATGCCCTCCAGCTCCAGCGCCCGGAATTTCGCCCGCACGTGCCGCACTGTTTCCGGCGCGTCCGCTGTAGTGTGGCTGTGGACTACGTCGAATGGGATGCCCGCGATCTTGGCCACCTCAATACAGGCGTCGCTATCCTTTCCCCCGGAGTAGGTCAGCAGCAGGGGTTTTTGGTACAGGTACAGGCTCATCTCGCTGGCAGTTTGGAGCCTCTTCACCGCTGCGTCCAATTTATCCACGTCTGACTGCCTCCTTCAGCTCCACCATCCTATCCCGCATCAGCTTGTCCACCACGTGCCCGACGGGGATATTTCCCATGTCGGCCAGGCGGTGGAGGTTGTAGGCTGTTTGCGGCGTGACCTTGATGGTGAGCTTGCGCAGGTTCCGCCGGTTAAGCGCGGCGGCGTACTGGTTTTTCATGTTCCCTCCTCCATTTCCGAAAAGATCTTGCCCGGCGGCAGGTGCCCTTGCAGTAGGGGCTCAGGGCGCAGCCGGGGCAGGGATCGCTGGTGATGGGCCCAGTGACGGGCTCGATCTTGTCCTCCGGGATCTGGCCCACCATGAGCCGGGCCAGGCAGTTGTCGCACTCCGGCTTTTCGCAGGTCTGGCAGTAGTCGATCTGCCGCTTAGTGTCGTAGGTGATGATGGCCTTCTCTGGATACCTCATGGCTGCTCCACCTCCCAGGCCCGGTAGAGGTTAAACCAGTGCTCGGCCTTCATGGTGACCATCCACCCCTCGTTGTTCCTCCTGTGGGCCACAATGGGGATCTCCAAGGGCTTCGCGTCCCTGGAGGCCTGGGACATGGCGTCGGACAGGTTCAGACGCTCCACCCGCTTGACCTCCTGGTGGACGCCTTTCAGCCCCACCACGTCGGCGGCGTCCCCGGTGTTGCCGCAGTACTGGGCGGTCCGCCGGCAGTCGTAGCCGTGCTGTCTACATACCGCCGCCCACTCCAGCTCCCCGCGCTTGCCTTTCTGTCTGCTATTCATAGGGTTCCTCCTTGAAACCTGACTCCTCCAGCAGGTTGTAGTAGTCCCGGTAGGTCCCGCCCTGCTGGAGATAGGCGGAGACGGTTGGGAGCCCCGCCTTTTGGAGGGCTTCCCGGTGCCGCAGGTACCAGGAGCGCTGCGCCTCCCGCTGGCGGAGGGCATCTCCCCTGACGGCGGCGGAGGGCCGGGGCGCCTCCGGCTGGACGGGGCAGCGCCGGGCGATATCCGACACATCCGGCCACCAGGAGCGCTCCCTAAACCAGGCCGCCACCGCCTCCCGGACGGCCTCCGGGGGATAGGGCTCCAGGACCAGGGCCCAGGCGGCCCGGAGCTGCTTGTTGTCCGCCCGGGCGTCCCCCGGACGGTAGATGGCAAGCAGCTGGAAGAGGCGGTCCACGTCTGCCCTGGTCATGGCTAAAAGGGCAGTTCCCCGGGCTCCTCTTCCTCGGGGATCTGGTCGAACTGAGGGGCCGGGGCGGCGGGGACGGCGGACTCCCTCCCCCGCTGGATCATAAGGAAATCAGCCACCAGGTCCACATAGGTCTTGCCATTGTACTCCCGGAACTCCAGGCGGCCAGCGGCCAGGATCTTGTCCCCGGGCAAGATGAACGCCATCTGGTCGATAAGCTCCGCGTCCCAGCTCTTGACGGTGATGTAGGCCACGGTCCCGTCCTTCTTTCCGTAGGCTCGGAGGTTCAGGGAGGCCACCTGCTTGCCGCTGGTGGTGGTACGGACGTCGGCGGCGTCCATGGCCCTGCCCACCAGGATGCCGGTCTTCTGCTCCTTACCGGTCTTCTTGGAAAAATCCGGTACGCCGTTTACGAACATATCAGGCGCCCTCCCCCTCTTCGGCCGGCTCCATGGCGTTCAGAAGAGCATCAAAGTCCTTGACCTTGATCTTGCTGGCGCTCTCGTAGCCGTGGGCCCGGAGAAGGTTCTTCGCCGCCTGCTTGGTGAGGCCGTGGCGGCTGGCGCAGGTGTAAAAGAATTTCACCTGGGCGGCGGTGATGGGGGCCTCCGGGTTCTTGCCGGTGAAGTAGGCCTCCCCGTCCTCCTGGTCGGACTCAATATCCTGGGTGAAGCTGTCGGACATGCACCCCAGGGACAGGGCGGCGGACACCAGGGCCCGCTTCTGGGCCATCTTCAGGGCGCTGTTGGCCCCGTCGTAGGCTGACTGGCCGCCAGTGCGGCCCTCCCGGGTGTTGGCGGAGCCGTAGCTGGAGGTGATGACGTACTCCATGCCGTTCACGATCTTCACCAGGTCGCAGCGGACGGTGTAAAAGAAAAAGCCCTCCGCCGGGTCCTCGATCTTGCTCTCAATCTGGTAGCGCTGGCACAGGCCGTAGGCCACGGCTACCTTCTCCGCCCCCGCCTTGAACAGGGTGGGGGTTTTCGTGATGGCGTCGCCGTTCTTCTTCCGGATCATGCCGAAGTCAATACCCCGGCGGAGGGTGGCGGCGGTGCCACCGAACACGGAGATCTCATAGTCCCCGGAGCGGGGCTTCTTCTGGACCGCCAGGGGGGCGGCCTGAAATTCGTACAGGACAAGGTCGTTATTCATGGGTTTCCTCCTTCAGCATTGAGATGGCGGCCCGGATGGCCCGGATAAACTCATCCCGGGCGGTTTCCGGCAGGAATTTGTAGAGGTCGGCGATGTGCGCCAGATCCTCCGCGACCTGCTCTCTCTGGGTCAGGATCTTGGTGCCGCAGACAAAACAGTAGCGGGCATTGATGGGAAGCGCCTCCTTGCACTTGGGGCAGCGCTTCTCCTCCTTTCTTTCTCTGAGAAGTCTGGTAACGGTGGAGAGGCTGGTGCCGGTCTGCTGGGCAATGATTTTCTGCGGGTATCCCGCCATCCGCATATGCAGGATTTTTTCTTTCGTTTCCGGTAAGATTCGTTTGCTCATATCATCTATATCCTCGTTTCGTAATCGTTCTGTGGATCGTCAGGCAGGCGGAGAACAGGCGGAAATCCGGCTCCACCTGCCGCAGCTCGTAGACCCCGGACTTGTCCAGCCGGAGGCCGTAGAAAGCGCTTGGATGGAAGGCCGCTCCCTCCAGGAGGGCCTTGTAGCCCAGGAGCTGGGCGGAGAGGGCGGGCATCCGGAGGGTGCTGCCGGACTTGATATCCACCAGGACCCGCTCCCCGCCCATGGTCCCCCAGCGGTCCGGGGTGCCGGCAAAGCCCAGGCGCAGGTCCCCCAGGGGCCGCTCGATGCCCCTCCACTCCGGGCTGTAGTCCTTCAAAAACCGCCGGTAGGCGGTGAGGTAGCCGGCAATCTCCGGCGTTTCCTCCGGCTCCTCCCCGTAGTCGATCAGGGCGCAGGCCTCGTGGATGGCCGTCCCCCGGCGGGCCGCCGCCTCCGCCAGACATGGCCGGTCCGACTTGTAGTCGTAGGCCAGAAAGCGGCAGATGGTGGTGACGCTGGGGAGCTCCGTGCCGTCCAGGGTGTAGGTGTGGGTCTTCTCGTCAAACTGGATCATGGTCAAATAACTCCTCGTATGGCCTCCCGGTGGCGGAGAGGATGGCCTGGACCGTGTCCCGGTTGGGGACCCCGTCGGAGAGGCTGTAGTAGAGGACCGCCTCCTTGACGCCGCAGCGCCGGGCCAGCTGGCGGACGCTGCCGCCGCACTCCTCCTCCACATACCGCCGGAGGCCCGGGTAACGGATATTGGGCCGGCGGGGCATGGCGGTAATACAGCGGTGGATATCGTCCCGCACGGTCTTTGGGGCATAGCCCAGAGAGGACGCGATCTCCTCCCAGGTGGCGCCGTCCAGGCGGCGGGTGAAGGCCTCCAGCCGTTCCTGCCTTGTCATGGGCTACACCTCCAGATAGACCACGGGGACGCCGGTCAGGGCTGCGAACTCCTCCGTATTCAGCCGGAGGTATTCCTCCGCGTCATCCAGGTAGCACTCCCGGCATAGGGGGCCCTCGTCGGTTAAGTAGTAGTGGTCGCAGTCGTCGTACTTGTTGGGGTTGATCTCCCCGCCGCACTTGGCGCAGTAGGGGTAGCGTTTTCTTGTCAACGTGGCCGCCTCCCCCCTACCGCGCGGCCACGGACAGATATAATGAGAAGAACAGGCACAGGGCGGCAAAGAGGGCGGCCCGCTGGGCCATGGCCTCCCGTCGCTGCCGGCGCATCCGGCGGACCCGGCGGCTGTATGCCTCGGCCCGTGTTAAGGAGGTGGACCTCCGGTTTTCCATCAAAATCTCCTCCTCTCTCATTTTGTCCGGGGACACATGGACCGGGCCAGGGTGGCCGCTGAGATGGTCCCGTCCTCGTTGATGGGGTACAGTTTGCGCACGGTGCGGTGGTCGCCGATCCCCGTAAAGCGCATGACTTCTTTGACGCGGAGCACGTTTCGGCCCTGGGTAAAGGCCAGGATCTGCTCCAGGTTATCTCGGTAGAAGGGGTTTTCCATAAAGTCACACCTCCTCGGGGTAGGCGGCCCGGGTCAGGGCGCAGAGCTCGGACAGGGTGACGGTCCTGTCGTGGGCGGCCTTGTCCAGGATGATCTCCTTCAGCTTGGGGCCCGCGCCCTCCAGGGCGAACAGGTAGGATTCATAGTTTTCAGTCATGGGGGTTCTCCTTTCTTCAAATGGGGTTAAACGGACAGCAGCAGGCGGACAAACAGCGCCGCCCCGCCCAGGCATCCTGCGGTGGCGCAGAGGGCCCGAAAGCGTTCCGGCGGGTACGGCTGCCGCTCAATGCAGATTCTCCGCCCGCCGGGAAAGGTCATGGTGATTTTCATGATTTTCCTCCTTACGATTGATTTTCGCCCGGAGGATGTGGTATCATGTCCTCGCGGGCCTGTTGGCTGCTTCAATAGGTTCCGCCGCCCTCGCCGGTGGTGGTGCATCGGCGGGGGCATTTTGCTTGGTTGGTGTTGCTTTTTCTTGTGATTTGCGGTAGATTTGTGGTAGATATGATTTTGGAGGGATAGTTTGTGAAAACTCTGAAACAAGTTCTCGCGCCTGTCGCAGGCCTGGTGGTCTGGCTCTTGGCATTCGAGGTGATCTGGCTGGCTGTCGGTGCCATCGGGAGGATTCCGGTGCTGGGGAGTTTCCTGTACGCCGGGGATGCCGGTTGGGCCCAGATTGTCCTGTCTACCACCACCTCGGTCTTTGCCGCTGCCTATTGCTCGGTGAAGATCTGCGGCGGGGCGAAGGCGTTCTGCGTGGTGCACCTGGTGCTCTCTGCGGTTTACCTGTACTCCTTTATCCGGGCTGGGATTACGGACCTGTGGCTGTACGGGGCGCTGGTCCCCGGCGCGGTCTGCGATGTGATCTGCTTCCGGATGGGAGAAAAGGACGTGAGCGGAAAAGGTAAGCGGGATCCTCAGTAGGGGATGCCGCTTCTTCCTGCGCTTCTCTGGTCAGCTGGCGTATTCGTCGCCGTCTTCAGCAAAGAGGTATTCAAACTTCTTTCCAAAGTACTTGCAGTAGGTCCGGCACTCCTGGGGAGTAAACCGTCCTGACTTGGTCTTGCTCTGATAGGCCGTCCGGCTGACGCCGATGATCTTCGCCATATCCTCGTCTGTCAACTTGTGAAGCGCTTTCTGCCCGAGCAGGTTAGGATACAAAGAAACCACTCCTTTCTTCACTTTTTCTTTGCACTGTGATAAGATATTGTTGTGTATCGGGGCGGCAGCAGTCTTCTTTCTTTTGGACATTTAGGGGGAACTCCAAAGGAAAGGAGGGGTGGCTCTTGAAAATCCGATTTTTCCGGATTTTCGGTCGGTGGCATATGCTGCCGAATCGTGAATTCCGGCGGATGATGAAGTAATCATCCAAGGTGCCGCCCCGATACACTTACGGCAGAAGTTTTCGTTTCGAAAACCTCTGCCATTATATTATTCTCATTTCGGGAACTTGTCAATAGGTATTGCAGAAAAAGTTTTCAGATTGCAAACCAGCTATTGACATTTGCAAAATGCAAACTTATAATGGAGAAAAGGAGGTGATCTTATGGAGTTCGGCGAAAGGCTTCGCATGTTTCGGGAAAAGGCCGGATTGACGCAGGAAGAGCTGGCGGAACGAGTCGGCGTAGCGAAAACAACGATTACCGGATATGAAAAAGGGAACAGAAGCCCTGACATCCCAAAGATCAAGAAACTGGCCTGGGCGTTGGGCATTACAGGGGACGAGTTGCTGGACACTGGTATGCAGAACAAAAAAGCCCCGGCCATATCGGACGGGGCGATGCAGATCGCGAAGGACTATGACGGCCTGGACCGCTGGGGACAGCAGACGGTCCGCTCGGTAGTCAGCCACGAGATGGAGCGCTGCGAGTACGAGCGGGATTTCTACGACAAATTCGAGGCTCCAGAAGAGGAGGAGAAGGTCGTCAACCTCTTCGACGAGGGCGCAGCCGCCGGCCTGGCTTTGGGCCTGGTGGGGCAGGGGAGCCGCCCCTATGTGCTGGGGCCGGACGATCCCAGAGGCGCCTCCTACGCCATACGGGTCAGCGGGGACAGCATGGAGCCGGATTTCCCGGACGGGTCTATCGCCTTCGTCAACCACGACGAGATGCGGGACGGGGATGTCGGCGTCTTCTGCCTGGACGGGGCCACCCTCATCAAGCAGTGGCACTATGACAGCATGATGGGGATTACCTATCTGTTCTCTCTCAACCGCAAGCGGGCGGACGCTGACCAGGTGATTACAGCCAACAGCGGGCGGTCCCTGGTCTGGCAGGGCCGGGTAATTACCAAGAAGCGGTACCGGGTGCCGGGGATGTAAACAAAAAAGCCGCCGGGTGTTACAGCACCCGACGGCAAGCCCTCAATATAAAACCCAACATCCACGAAGAGTTATACAGGGAGGACCAGGATCATTGTACCACAGTCCTCCCCCGAACACAAGGGAAAAGGAGGATTTTGAAATGACGAAAAAGTCCAGGTATTATGTGCGGCCCGACGGGCTCCATGAGGCAATCCGCACCATCAACGGGAAGCGGGTTGCGTTCCGGGGCAAAACGGACCGGGAGGTGGACCGGAAGATCCTGGAGTACAAGGAGCGCCAGGAGAAGGGCCGGACGGTCAAGGAGGTCTGCGACGAGTGGGAGCGGGCCAGGGAGCCGGAGATCGGGGAGGCAAGCAGAATCGGCTACGGCTACCGGGTCAAGACCCTGGAGGACGCGCTCGGGGAGAAGCCGGTGAAGGAGGTCAAGCCCATCGACCTGGAGCGGCTGCTGCTCCGCATGAAGGAGCGGGGCCAGGCGGCGGCAACCATCAGTTTACAGCTGACCGTCTTAAAGCAGGTGTTCCGGTGGGCGGTGGTCCATGGGGATATTGACATCTCCCCGGCGGCGGAGGTCCGGCTGCCGCGCGGTGCAATCCGCGGGCAGCGGGGCAGTCTGACGGCAGAACAGATCAAGACCGTCACGGAGTACCGGGGCGAGGAGTGGCTGCTGGGGCTCATGCTCCTGTACACCGGCTGCCGCCGGGGGGAACTCATGGCCCTGCGCTATGAGGATATCGACCGCAAAGCCGGGACCATCACGATCCGGCGGAAGGTCAACTACGCATACCGCCCGCCCCGGATTGAGGATCACACCAAGACAGACGCCGGGATGCGGACCATCCCCCTCCTGTCGCCGGTACGGCGGGCCCTGCCAAGGGACCGGCTGGGGCTGGTCTTTGCCAACGCGGACGGGAGCCCATTCAGCCAGGCCCAGCTGGACAGCCGTTGGGCCCGGTATCTGCGGGGGACGGGGCTCCAGGGGCCGGATGGCCAGAAGATCACGCCCCACTGGCTGCGGCACACCTTCGCCACCATCTGCTATGACGCCGGGGTGGACGTCAAGAGCACGTCCTCTTTCCTGGGCCATGCGGACGAGAAGATCACCATGGAGCTGTACACCCACCTGACCAAAAGCAGGGAGGCGGCCAGCGCGGAGAAGCTGGAGGCATACGTCAAAAAGGAAACGGCGGAGGGCTGACCTTCCGCCGTTCCTACTGTGTATTTTCTGTGTCGATATTTCTCCCTGTGATTCCCGCAATGTACCATTCTTTGCTAGAGTGGGAAAGCTCGGAGGCATTGGTATTACTGGTATTTGTGGGAAAGTGGGGGAAATGGTTGGAGGGTGAGGCTTGTTGCGAATTTTAACAATTTGTTTACTTGATTTTTGGCGAAAACGTGGTATACTAAACTCAGAAAATCGAAGAGAAAGGAAGTGATAGCGAACATGGCATACAACTTCAAGGGCATCGACCTGGATGACATGATCTACGACGAGCACGATTGGGTCATCAGCGAGCGGTAAGACGCCACACCGGATTGTTTCTCCACGCTGTCAGGCGTGGTTTTTTTGTGCCCTTTTTTCCGGGTCTCTCCGGGCGGGATCTGGCAAAATCGGACAAAAAGAGGAGCATAAAAGACGGCGGCTTTAGAAAAGACGTACATTGACAAGCCGCGGCGGCCCCTGCTAGAATGAAAGCAACTTCATCCTGCAAATGCGTAGAAGGCGTTATGCCTTGCCGATATGGCTTTCAGAGAACCGGCGGTTGGTGCGAGCCGGGAAGCGGCGGCTTGGCGGCTGGCGCCGGAGCTGGGTCCCCCAACAAGAACATTCAGTAGGGGATCACGGAGGCCCCCGTTATCGAAGGCAGAGGCTTGTTGGAGCCTTGATGAGTGGTGTCTTTGGACACAATCCGGGTGGTACCGCGGTAATGTTTTTATCGTCCCAGGAGCGAGAAAATCGCTGCTGGGGCGTTTTTTTATCCGGACGCCCGCCAACAAACATATCACATGCCGCCATACAGGCAGGGAAAAGGAGCGGAAAACCATGAAGACGATTCAAATTTCTGACATGACTCTCCGGGAGATCGCCAAGCAGGCCAGCGCCGTCAGCTTCAAGGAGCGCATCGAGATCGCCCGGACGTTGGACCGGCTGCGGCTGGACGTGATCGAGCTGCCCCCCATTGCCGACCACCGGGGGGATGTGCTGGCCAACAAGACCATCGCCGGCGTGGTGACCTCCGCCGCCCTGTCCGCCGCCTGCGGCATGACGGAGGAGAGCGTGGAGGAGGCCTGGGAGAGCGTGAAGGCCGCCCGGCGGCCCATGCTCCACGTGATGGCCCCCGTGTCCGCCATCCAGATGGAATACCAGTGCCACATGAAGGGACCCAAGATGCTGGAGGCCATCCGCGCCCTGGTGTCCAAGGCCCGGTACTATACGGAGGCGGTGGCCTTCTCCGCTGTGGACGCCACCCGGGCGGAGCCGGCGTTCCTGGCCCAGGCCGTGACGGCGGCGGTGGAGGCCGGCGCCGCCCAGGTGACGCTGTGCGACAGCGCCGGGGTCATGACCCCCGCCGAGTGGACCGCCTTCCTCACGGAGAAGCGCCGGGAGATCCCCGCCCTGGAAAAGGTGGAGCTGGGGGTGGAGATCAGCGACATGCTGAAGATGTCCGTGGCCAGCGCCGCCGCGGCGGTGGAGGCCGGCGCCGCCGTCATCAAGGCCGCCATCGTCCCCATGGACTGCCCCAGCGTGGTGGATCTGGCCGCCTTCATCGGCGTCAAGGGCGACGCCATGGGCATCGCCACGAACCTGCGCACCACGGAGCTGACCCGCTCAGCCAAGCAGCTGCAGTGGCTGGTCCAGAGCGAGCGCAGCCAGGGCTCCCCCTTTGACAACGGCGTGGCCGGCCAGGAGACCGGCGTGTGCCTGAGCGCCGAGGACGGCATCTCCCAGCTGAGCCAGGCGGTGCGCCAGATGGGCTACGACATCTCCGAGGAGGATATGGCCAAGGTCTACGAGGCCTTCCGGACCGTGGCGGAGAAGAAGCACTTCGTGGGCGCCCGGGAGCTGGAGGCCATCATCGCCTCCACAGCCATGCAGGTGCCCTCCGCCTACCAGCTGACGGACTACGTGGTCAACAGCGGCGGCTCCATTGGAGCCATGGCCCGGGTGACCCTGGACAAGGACGGCCAGAAGATGACCAGCGTGGCCGCCGGGGACGGCCCCATCGACGCGGCCTTCCTGGCCATCGAGCAGGCCATCGGCCACCACTACGAGCTGGACGACTTCCAGATCCAGACCGTGTCCGAGGGGCGGGAGGCCATGGGCTCGGCCCTGGTAAAGCTCCGCAGCGGCGGCCGGCTCTACTCCGGCAACGGCCTGTCCACCGACATTATCGGCTCGTCCATCCGGGCCTACGTCAGCGCTTTGAACAAGATCGTCTACGAGGAGGCTTGACCCATGAAACTCTCCTATGATATTCACAACTGGCCCGGCCGGGACTGGAGCGGCTTCTGCGACGCTGCCCGGGACGCCCGGCTCCAGGGGGTGGAGATCGACACGGTGGCCAACCCGGTCCTCCGCCGCCGCTCCAGCCCCACCAGCCCGGAGATGGCCATGGCCGTCAAGCGGGGCATGGCCCGCATGGGGCTGGACATTCCGGCGGTGGGTACGGAGGGGGACTTTACGGACCCCCAGGCGGAGGACGAGATCCGCGCCGCCATCCAGGCCGCGGCGGACCTGCTGGTGCCCTATGTGGTGCTCTCCACCCGGTGCACCGATCCGGACGCGGCGGCGGACGCCCTGACCCCCTATGTGGCCGCGGCGGAGGAGAGCGGCCGGGTGCTGCTGCTGGAAACCGCCGGCGGCCTCAGCGATACCGGCCGGGCCCGGGACGTGCTCAACCGCTTTGCCAGCGACCATCTGGCCGCCTGCTGGAGTATGTTCGACACCTATTTTTGGGGCGGAGAGAGCGCCGAGCAGACCATCACCAACCTGGGGGCCTACGTCCGCCACGTCCGGCTCACCGACGGTACGCCGGAGGAGGGCACCCCCTACTGCACCTGCGAGCTGGTGGGCGAGGGCAGGCTGCCCATGGAGGACATGATGAACGCCCTGCGGTCAGTGAACTACGACGGCTACGTGTCCTGCCGCTGGGAACCCGCCTGGGGGGCGGACGACCTGGACATGGTGCTGACCCACTTCGCTGTGACCATGGGCCGCTTCGGCAATCCCCGCCGGCAGAAGAAGCACCTCTACACCAACAAGGCCGGCACCGGCAAGTTCATCTGGAGGAAGGAGACCCTCATTGAGAAGACCTTCTCCCAGGTGCTGGACACCATGGCCGAGGAGTTCCCCGACCAGCTGGCGGTGAAATACACCACCCTGGACTACACCCGGACCTACAGCCAGTTCCGGGAGGACGTGGACCAGTGCGCCCGGGCCCTCATCGCCATGGGCGTGAAGCCGGGGGATAAGGTGGCCATCTGGGCCACCAACGTGCCCCAGTGGTACCTGACCTTCTGGGCCACCACCAAGATCGGCGCCGTGCTGGTGACGGTGAACACCGCCTATAAGATCCACGAGGCGGAGTACCTCTTCCGCCAGAGCGACACCCACACCCTGGTGATGATCGAGAGCTATCGGGACAGCCCCTACGCCAAGATCGTCCAGGAGCTGTGCCCGGAGCTGGAGACCGCCCAGGCGGGCCGCCCCCTCCACTGCAAGCGCCTGCCCTTCCTTAGGAACATCGTCACCGTGGGCTTCCGGATGAAGGGGTGCCTGACCTGGGAGGAGGCCATGGCCCTGGCCCCCCGGACCCCCGTGGAGGAGGTCCACCGCCGCTCTGCCGCCGTGAGCCCCTACGACGTGGCCAACATGCAGTACACCTCCGGCACCACCGGCTTCCCCAAGGGGGTCATGCTGACCCACCACAACATCGTCAACAACGGCAAGTGCATCGGCGACCGGATGGACCTCTCCACCGC
>CAJFVK010000064.1 GCA_904420435.1 uncultured Oscillospiraceae bacterium | reverse complement strand
CCTCAGCGCCTGCAGCAGCAACAACACGGGAACTACCAATAACGGCGGCAGTACCGGAAACAACACCACTACCGGCAATAATACCAGCGGCACCGATGAGACTGGTGATACCACCGGCGACTACGGCGAGTTCACCACTGTGGAGCCCGGCAAGCTCATTATGAGCACCAACGCTGCGTTTCCTCCCTATGAGATGACCACCGATGACGGCGGCTTTGAGGGGATCGACGTAGAGGTGGCCGCAGCCATCGCTGAGAAGCTGGGCTTGGAGCTGGAGGTGGCCGATATGGGCTTTGACGCCGCTCTCACCGCCGTGCAGACCGGCCAGAGCGATATCGCCATGGCCGGCATCAGCGTCACCGAGGACCGCCTGAAGGTGATGGACTTCTCCGACAGCTACGCCACTGGTGTGCAAGTGGTCATCGTCAAGGAGGACTCCCCCATCCAGTCCATTGATGATCTGGCCAACGTCGAGATGATCGGCTGCCAGGCCGCCACCACCGGCTACATCTATGCCTCTGACACCCCGGAGAACGGCGGCTACGGCGAGGATCACGTCACCGCCTATGAGAACGGCGCCCTGGCCGTCATGGCCCTGGTCAACGGCCAGATCGACGCGGTGATCATCGACAACGAGCCTGCCAAGGCCTTTGTGGAGGCCAACGAGGGGCTGAAGATCCTGGACACTCCCTGGGTGGAGGAAGAGTATGCCATCGGCGTTGCCAAGGGCAACACCGATCTGCTGAACGCCATCAATGCCGTCATGGCGGAGCTGAAGGCTGACGGTACCTTCCAGAGCATTGTGGACAAGTACATCACAGCCGAATAAGCAGATTCCGGAAAAAGGGCGACCGAGGCCGGCCGCCCTTTTTTCGCATGAGAGAGAAAGAGGAGGGGTTCTATGTTTCAAGGGCTGACCGAATGGTTCAACCAGCTCGGGCTGGTCAAATGGATCAACCAGCTCGGACCGCGCCTGTATGCCGCATTTATTGAGGGCGACCGGTGGAAGCTCTACCTGGACGGACTGCTGACCACGCTGGAGCTGACGGTGGTGGCCCTGGTCGTCGGCGTCATCCTGGGTGTGCTGGTTGCGGTGATCCGCACCGCTCACGACCAGCAGCGCCCCGGCCGGCGGAAAAATCCCCTGCTGGGGATCCTGAACGGCATCTGCAAGGTGTATACCACGGTGATCCGCGGTACCCCTATGCTGGTGCAGATCCTGATCTGGGGGTTTGTCATCTTTGCCTCCAGCCGCAACAAATTTATGATCGGCGTGGTGGCTCTGGGCATCAACTCCGGCGCCTATGTGGCGGAGATCGTCCGGGGCGGCCTTATGAGCGTGGACATTGGGCAGACAGAGGCCGGACGTTCTCTGGGTATGGGTTATGTGGACACCATGCGCTTCATCATCATCCCCCAGGCCTTCAAGAACATCCTGCCCTCCCTGGGCAACGAGTTTATCACCCTGTTCAAGGATACCTCCCTGGTCAACACCATCGGCCTGACGGAGCTGACCTACCGGGCCTCCCGGATCGCCGGCACAACCTTTGACTATATGCCCCCCTATATCGGCATCGCCATCATGTACCTGGTGTGCGTCATTCTTCTGACCTGGCTCCAGGGCAAACTGGAAAGGAGGCTCCGGCAAAGTGATCGACGTTAAAGGATTGAGCAAGTCCTTCGGGGACCATCTGGTGCTGGACAACATTGACCAGCACATCTACCCCGGCGAGAAGGTGGTTGTCATTGGGCCCTCCGGCTCCGGTAAGTCCACCTTCCTCCGGTGCCTGAATCTGCTGGAAACCCCCTCCGCCGGCACCATCACCTTTGAGGGCCAGGAGATTACCGCCCCCAAGGCGGACATCAACGTCATCCGCCGCCAGATGGGCATGGTGTTCCAGCACTTCAATCTGTTTCCCAACATGACCGTCCGCTGCAATATCACCCTGGCGCCGGTGCGCACCAAGCTGATGAGCCAGGCGGAGGCGGACGACATGGCTACCACCCTCCTCAGGCGGGTGGGGCTGGAGGAGAAGGCGGACGCCTATCCCGCCCAGCTCTCCGGCGGCCAGAAGCAGCGGATCGCCATCGTCCGGGCCCTGGCCATGAAGCCCAAGCTCATGCTCTTCGACGAGCCCACCAGCGCCCTGGACCCGGAGATGGTGGGCGAGGTGCTGGAGGTCATGAAGGAGCTGGCCGACGAGGGGATGACCATGGTGGTGGTGACCCACGAGATGGGCTTTGCCCGGGAGGTGGGCAGCCGGGTGCTGTTCATGGACGAAGGGCACATCCTGGAGGAGGCCGCCCCCGAGGAGATCTTCAGCAGCCCGAAGAACCCCAGGCTCCAGACCTTCCTCAGTAAGGTCCTCCGGTAGCGGAAACGAATACCCGGAATCCCCGGCGGAAGCTCCGCCGGGGATTTTTTCCGCCAGCGGCGGCCTTGCGCCGGGACGTCCTCCCGATTGCGCCTTGCACCGGGGGCGGTTCGATGGTATCATAGGGGAAGACAACCCCGGGGCGGGCCGGAGAGTGTGTGGGCTCGTCTTGGGGGACGGACGGCGCGCCGGGAGAGGGGGAGAGTGGCTGTGCGGAAGCTGGCGATCATCGGCCTGGCCTTTGCCGCCGGAACGGCGGCGGCAAAGTATCTGCTGCCCCTGGCCCTCCAGCCCTGGGCGGCGGCGATCCTCTGCCTGGCGGGGGCCCTGTGCGCCCTCCTTCCCGGAAGGGGCGGAAGAAGGCGCCGGGCCGCACTGCTGCTCCTCCTCTCCATGGCGGTGGGGCTCCTCTACTTCTGGGCCTACCAGTCCCTGGTAAACCGGGCGGTGAGCCGGCTGGAGACCGAGGAGAGTGTGGTCAGCGTTCGGGTGTCCGGCTACGGGGAGCGCTCCGGAAACCGCTGGCGGGTCCAGGTGGAGCTGGAGGGGGCGGACACGGTCTTCTCCCGGGCCATGCTCTACGGGGACGAGGAAGAGATCGCCCCTCTGGAGCCCGGGGACCGGGTGTCCGGCGCCATGACCGTTCGGAGCGCCGCTTTCTCCGGGGAGACGCCCATCTCCTCCTTTACGGCGAAGGGCATCTGGCTGATGGTGTTCCCCAGGGGGGAGCTGACAGTTGAGAAGGGGACGTCTGCCCTCCGGACCCTGCCCCAGCGGCTGGGCCGGGCCATGGGGGATCTGGCGGACCGGCTCTTTGGCAGCGCCTCCCCCTTCCTGAAGGCCCTGCTCCTGGGGGACGTGGACGACTTAGACCCGGCGGATGAGGCCTACCTCAGCGAGGCGGGGATCTACCACGTGACCTCCGTGTCCGGGCTCCACTGCAGCTTCCTCCTCTCCCTGGTGGCCTTCCTTGTGGGCCGCCACCGCCGCCGGCTGCTGGCAGCGGCGGCCATCCCCCTGCTGATCCTCTACACGGTGATGGTGGGCTGCCCGGCCTCCATGGTCCGGGCGGCGCTGATGCTGTCCCTGGTGCTGCTGGGGCCCCTGCTGGGCCGGGAGAGCGACTCCCTCACCTCCTTGTCCTTCGCTCTGCTGGTCTTGCTGCTGGTCAACCCCCTGGCCATTGCCGGGGTGGGGCTCCAGCTGTCCTTTGCCGCCATGGCGGGGCTTCTGCTGGCGGCGCCCCGGATCTACGAGCGAATGCCCAAAAGCCGCTTTGCCCTGGTGCGCGGCGTCTGGTATACCCTGGCCGCCAGCCTTGGCTGCATGGTGTTCACCGCGCCGCTGACGGCCATCTACTTCAATAACCTCTCCCTCCTGAGCCCCCTGGTCAACGTGCTGACCCTGTGGGCGGCCTCGGCCACCTTTGTGACGGGGCTGCTCTCGGTGCTCCTGGGGGCGGTCTGCCTGCCGGCGGCCCAGCTGCTGGCGGTGATCCCTTGCCTGGGCGCCCGGTATATTCTGGCGGTGTCCGCCTTTGTCACCCGCCTCCCCTTCCACGCGGTGTACTTCACCAACCCCTACCTGGTCTACTGGCTGGTCTACGCCTTCGCGTCCTTCGGCTACTGTGCCCTGACCCCCAGGGGACAGCGCAAGTACGCCATGGCTGGGCTTCTCTCCCTGCTGACCCTGGTCTGGGTGGTCTGGCTGCCCATCTCTCAGCGGCAGGGGCGGCTCCACGCGGCGGCGGTGGACGTGGGGCAGGGGGCCAGCGCCATCCTGGCCTCGGCGGGGGAGGTGACAGTGGTGGACTGCGGCAGCGGCAACGGCTTCCTGGACGCGGGGGACATCCTGGCGGACACCCTGCACACCTGGGGCTACTACCGGGTGGACCGGCTGGTGCTGACCCACTACCACGACGACCACGCCAACGGTCTTCCCACCCTGCTGGCCCGGGTGGAGGTGGGAGAGGTCCTGGCGCCCCGGCCGGGGGAGGAGGATGGGAGCCTCCACGCCCAGGTGGCGGCCCTTTGCGGGCGCTACGGCATCCCTCTCCGGTACGTTGAGGCGGAGGAGCGGCTTTCCCTGGGACAGGGGGAGCTGACGGTCTATCCGCCGGTGGGGGGCGGGGCCACCAATGAGGAGGGACTGTCCCTCCTCTGCTCCGCCGGTCGGTTCGACCTGCTGATCACCGGGGATATGAACCGGGCCAACGAGAAGCGGCTCCTGGCCGCGGCGGAGCTCCCGGATCTGGAGGTGCTCCTGGCGGGCCACCACGGCTCCGCCGGCGCCACGGGCCGGGAGTTGCTGGACGCCCTGACGCCGGAGGCGGCGGTGATCAGCGTGGGAACCAACTCCTACGGGCACCCCTCGGAGGAGGCCATGCAGCGGATGGTGAAGGCGGGGCTGCGGGTCTACCGGACGGACCTCCAGGGCAGCATTTCCATTCTTGTACATTAGAAGAAACAGACGGCCCCGGCCTTGGCCGGGGCGCAGGAGGATACCAAGTTATGGCGGATAAGCAGCAGGCGTATCAGCAGCTGAAGCGGGATATCGCGGCGGGGACGCTGGGCACGGCCTACGTCTTCTACGGGGAGGAGACCTATCTCCGGGAGTACTACCTGAGCCAGGCGGTGAAAAAGCTGGTGGGGGAGGGCTTTGAGGCCTTCAACTACCACCGGCTGGAGGGGAAGGATTTGACGGTCCAGACCCTCGCAGAGCAGGTGGAGGCCATGCCCATGATGGCGGCGCGGACCGTGGTCCAGGTCACGGACTACGACATCTTCAAGCAGGGGGAGGAGCAGCGGAAGGCCTTCATCGCCCTGCTGGAGGACCTGCCGGACTACTGCTGCCTGATTTTCGTCTACGACCAGCTGGAGTACAAGCCCAACAAAACCATGAAAACCCTCTGCAAGGCCATGGACGCCCATGTGCGTGCGGTGAAGTTTGAAACCCAGAGCCGGGGGGATCTCCTCAACTGGATTGGCCGCCGCTTCCGGGCGGAGGGGAAGACCATCGACGCTCAGACGGCGGAGCACCTGATCTTCACCTGCGGCAGCCTGATGAACACCTTGATCCCGGAGATCGGCAAGGTGGCGGCCTATGCCAGGGGGAAGGAGATCACCAAGAAGGACATCGACGCGGTGGCCGCCCCCATCCTGGAGGCCCAGGTGTTTGACATGACCGCCGCCATCTCCCGGCGGGATTTCAACCGGGCGGCGGAGATCCTGGGGACGCTGCTGAAGCTCCAGGAGGAGCCCATCATGCTCCTGGCGGTGATGGGGAGGGAGCTGCGCAAGCTCTACACTGCCCGGCTGGCCATCGACAACGGGCTGGACAAGTTCTGGCTCATGGAGCAGTGGAACATGCGCTCGGACTACCCGGCAAGGCTCCTGCTGGAGGCGGCCGGGAAGGTGAGCACCCAGTGGGCGGCCTGGGCGGTGGAGCGGTGCCAGGAGATCGACCTTAGGATGAAGAGCGTCAGCGGCGTTGACAGCCAGGCGGAGCTGAAGCTCTTTTTGATGGAGCTGGCCCAGGAGGCCAGGCGGTGAGGCGGCGGGTCCGGGAGGTCATCGTGGTGGAGGGGCGGTACGACAAGAACGCCCTTTTGCAGGTGGTGGACGCCACGGTGGTGGAGACCCGGGGCTTCGGGATCTTCAAGAACCGGGAGATGGCCGCCTTCCTCCGCCGCCTGGCGGCGGAGCGGGGGATCATCGTCCTCACTGACAGCGACGGCGCCGGCTTTCTCATCCGCGGCCACCTGCGCTCCATCCTGCCGGCGGGGCGGATCAAGCAGGCCTATATCCCCGACGTGGCGGGCAAGGAGCGGCGCAAGCGCCGTCCCGGCCGGGAGGGGAAGCTGGGGGTGGAGGGGATGTCCCCGGCGGTGCTGCTCCGGGCCCTGGAGCGGGCCGGGGCCACCTTCGAGGACGCCGGCGCCGTCCCGGCCCGGGGGACGTCCATGACCAAGGCGGACCTGCTGGAGCTGGGCTTGGCGGGGCCGGGCAGCGCGGAGCGGCGGCAGGCCCTCCAGAAAAAGCTGGACCTGCCCGCCCATCTCACCGCCAACGGCCTTTTGGAGGCCCTGAACCTGCTGTACAGCCGGGAGGAGGTGGAGGACCTCCTCGGCCCCGGGGAGAGCGGAGCGCCGGAACAGCGGGATTCACAAGAGAACAAATAAGAAACCGTCCGTCGGAAACCCTGCCGACGGACGGTTTTCACTTTTTTAGCCCGCAGAAAGGGCGCTGCCGCTTCGGGTTTTACGCTTCGTCCCGGTAGAGGGGGTAGCGGCCGGTGAGCTCCTTCACCACCGCCAGCACCTCCTGGCGGCTGCCCTCCGGATCCCTGGCCATCCGGGCGATACAGTCGGCGATCCGGTCCATGTCCGCCGGCTGCATGCCACGGGCGGAGAGGGCGGCGGTGCCCAGCCGCACGCCGCTGGTCACGTTGGGGGACTGTGGGTCGTTGGGAACGGCGTTCTTGTTGCAGGTGATGCCGGCGCTGTCCAGCACCTCCTCCAGGTACTTGCCCGTCAGCCCCATCCGGCGCAGGTCCACCAGCATCAGGTGGTTGTCCGTGCCGCCGGAAACCAGGTCGAAGCCCCGGTCCATAAGGCCCTGGGCCAGGGCCTTGCAGTTGTCCAGAATCAGCCGCTGGTAGTCCTTGAAGCCGGGCTCCAGCACCTCCTTGAAGGCCACGGCCTTGGCGGCGATGGCGTGCATCAGGGGGCCGCCCTGCATCCCGGGGAACACCGCCTTGTTGAGCTTGTACTCCTCGGCGAACTCCGCGCTGGAGAGGATCAGGCCGCCCCGGGGGCCCCGGAGGGTCTTGTGGGTGGTGGAGGTGGTCACGTGGGCGTAGGGGATGGGGCTGGGGTGGAGCCCAGCCGCCACCAGGCCCGCGATGTGGGCGATGTCCGCCATGAGGAAGGCGCCGCACTTGTCGGCGATCTCCCGGAAGCGCTTGAAGTCGATGATCCGGGGGTAGGCGCTGGCGCCGGCGATGATCAGCCGGGGCCTGTGCTCCATGGCCAGGCGCTCCACCTGGTCGTAGTCGATGAAGCCCTGGTCGTTGACGCCGTAGTCCACAATGTGGAAAAAGGTGCCGGAGAAGTTCACGGGACTCCCGTGGCTCAGATGCCCGCCGTGGGCCAGGCGCATGCCCAGGATCGTGTCCCCGGGCCGGCACAGGGCCATCTCCACCGCGGCGTTGGCCTGGGTGCCGCTGTGGGGCTGGACATTGGCGTAGGTGCAGCCGAAGATCTGCTTGGCCCGCTCAATGGCGATGGACTCGATCACGTCCACATACTCGCACCCGCCGTAGTACCGGCGGCCGGGATAGCCCTCGGCGTACTTGTTGGTCAGGGGGGTGCCCATGGCGGACATCACCGGGACGCTGGCAAAATTTTCAGAGGCAATCAGTTCGATGCGGTTCTCCTGCCGGTCGATCTCCGCCTGGATGGCGTCTGCGATCTCCGGGTCCACCGCGCGGACCACATGGATGGGATACATAGCGCTTCTCCTTTGCTGCACGGGGCGGCGGGCCCCGCGGAATATCTGTCTTTTTTCTTATACCACATCCCCAGGGAAAATACACTGGTGAGATGTGACCAATTTGCCCCTATTTTGGGCGGATTCCCACTAAATACTGCACAAATCGCACAAAATCGCGTACAAAAGGCAAATAATATGTCCTTTATTCAAGGACATATGTCTGCTGCTAAACTGACTGAGGCGGCGACAAAACCTGCCCTTTTGCCGCCGTATAAAGCCGCTGCGCCGCGGAAATACTTCTCCTATGACAAAGGCGAGGAGTGGTTTGGTGCAGGGGAAAGTGGAAATTTGCGGGGTGAACACCTCCAAGCTGAAGGTGCTCACCAACGAGGAAACCATCGCCCTGCTGCGGCGGACGAAGGAGGGGGACATGGAGGCCCGGGAGCAGCTGATCAGCGGCAATCTGCGGCTGGTGCTCTCGGTGATCCAGAAGTTCCTGGGCCGGGGGGAGAACCCGGACGACCTGTTCCAGGTGGGCTGCGTGGGCCTCATCAAGGCCATCGACGGCTTTGACCTGAACCAGCCGGTGCGCTTTTCCACCTACGGCGTGCCCATGATCGTGGGGGAGATTCGGCGCTACCTCCGGGACAACAGCAGCATCCGGGTCAGCCGGAGCATGCGGGACACGGCCTACAAGGTGATGCAGGCCCGGGAGAAGCTGATGGCGGAGAGCCAGCGGGAGCCCACGGTGGAGCAGATCGCCCAGGCCCTGGGCATCCCCCGGGAGGATGTGGTGTTCGCCATGGACGCCATTGTGGAGCCGGTGAGCCTGTACGACCCCATCTACGAACACGGGGGCGACGCCATCTGCGTCATGGACCAGGTGCGGGACAACAAGAACACCGACGAGAGCTGGCTGGAGCACATCGCCCTGAAGGAGGCCCTCAAGCGCCTGGGGGAGCGGGAGCGGCATATCCTGGCCCTGCGGTTCTACGAGGGAAAGACCCAGATGGAGGTGTCCAACGAGGTAGGCATCAGCCAGGCTCAGGTAAGCCGCCTGGAGAAGAATGCCCTGAACACCATCCGGAAGAACATCTGAGAGCAGGCCGGGAGCCCCGCGGGGCTCCCGGCCTGCTCTTCGCGGCCACTTAGCGGGAATGACGGTTTTCCCGGGAAAAGGGCCCTTGGATTTCTCCGGTTCCGGCACCTGTCCTTTGCTTGACCGGGGGCGGGGATTGCCCTATAATAAAAGCTGTCGAATTTTCCGGCGGCCCGGCCTCCCTGCGGCGGGGCGGGGCTGCCGAGAGATCAATAGCAGATGTTGGAGCGCCCCGGCGCTCCAACGCGCTGTAGGAGCCTCCGCCTCCTCTGGGAGGGCGGGGAGAGGGAATTCAGGGGAGAAACAGAATGATGACACAGGAGATGAACAAGCGGTACGCCGCCGCCCGGCGGCGGGTGATCGCCCGGCGGTACGAAAGGCTGAACCCCCAGCAGCGCCAGGCGGTGCTGACCACGGAGGGGCCCCTGCTGCTGCTGGCCGGCGCGGGCAGCGGCAAGACCACCGTGCTCATTAACCGGGTGGACAACCTGCTGACCTTCGGCCGGGGCAGCGACACGGAGGAGGTGCCCGGCTGGGCCACGGAGGAGGATCTGCGGTTTCTGGAAGCGTTTCCGGACAGCCCCGGTCCGGAGGACTGGCGGGAGGCCCGGCGGCTGTGCGCGGTGGAGCCGGCGGCCCCCTGGTCGGTGATCGCCATCACCTTCACCAACAAGGCGGCCGGAGAGCTGAAGGAGCGGCTGGGAAAGATGTGCGGCCCGGCGGCCAACGACATCTGGGCCGCCACCTTCCACAGCGCCTGCGTCCGCATCCTCCGGCGGGATATGGAGCGGCTGGGGGAGGGCTTTACCAACAGCTTTACCATCTACGACAGCGACGACAGCCGCCGGGTGATCAAGGACGTGCTTAAGGAGCTGCGCCTGGAGGAGAAGGAGTTTCCCCCCAGGACTGTCCTCACCTACATCAGCAACTCCAAGGACCAGAACGAGAGCCTGGAGGCCTTCCAGGAGCGGATGGACGCCTCCGGGGACTGGCGCATGGCCCGGATCGCCAAGATCTACGCCACCTATGACCGCCGCCTCCGGGAGGCCAACGCCCTGGATTTTGACGACATCATCCTCCACACGGTCCACCTTCTCCAGCGCAGCGAGGAGGTCCGCGGCTACTACCAGCGGAAGTTCCGGTACGTGCTGATTGATGAGTACCAGGACACCAACCACCTGCAGTACCTGCTGGCCCGGCTGCTGGCCGGGGAGGAGGGCAACATCTGCGTGGTGGGCGACGACGACCAGAGCATCTACCGTTTCCGGGGAGCCAATATTGAGAATATCCTCAGCTTCGAGAGCGGCTACAAGAGCGCCCGGACCATCCGGCTGGAGCAGAACTACCGCAGCACCCAGAACATCCTGGACGCGGCCAACGCGGTGATCGGCAACAATCTGGGCCGGAAGGGCAAGAAGCTCTGGACGGAGAACGGCCCGGGGGAGAAGGTCCTCATCAAGACCCTCTACAGCGAGGCGGACGAGGCCCAGTATGTGGCCGGCCAGATCCTCGCGGACTACAGCCGGGGCCAGAACTGGCGGGACAGCGCCGTCCTCTACCGGATGAATGCCCAGTCCAACGCCCTGGAAATGGCCATGAAGCGCAACGGTATCCCCTACCAGGTGGTGGGAGGCATGAAGTTCTTTGACCGGGCGGAGGTGAAGGACATGCTGGCCTACCTCTGCGTGGTCAGCAACCCCGCCGACGAACTGCGGCTCCAGCGCATCGTCAACACCCCGCCCCGGGGGATCGGTGCCACCACCATGGACCACGTAGCCCGGCTGGCCGCCCAGCAGGGAGTGCCCATGTATGAGGTGATGCGGGAGGCGGATTCGTACATCGACTTGAAGCGCTCCGCCGGGAAGCTGACGGAGTTCATCCGGATGCTGGACGGCCTCCGGGACGCGGCGGAGGACATGGCCCTGCCGGATTTCTACGACCTGGTCCGGGAGCGCAGCGGCTATCAGCTGGCCCTGGAGCAGAAGGGGGACATGGAGAGTCGGGGCAGGCTGGAGAATATCCAGGAGCTGCGCTCCAGCATCGTGCAGTTTGTGGAGAACCAGCCGGAGGACGCCAGCCTGGAGGCGTTCCTGGACACGGTGGCCCTCTATACGGACCTGGATGGCACGGAGGATACGGACAACGCCGTCACTCTCATGACCATGCACAGCGCCAAGGGCCTGGAGTTCCCCAGCGTCTACGTGGTGGGCATGGAGGAGGGGATCTTCCCGGGCATCCGGGCCATGGGCGAGAGCGAGGAGATGGAGGAGGAGCGCCGGCTGTGCTACGTGGCCATGACCCGGGCCAAGGAGAAGCTGGTGATGACCAACGCCCGGCAGCGGATGATCTTCGGCCGGACCAGCAGCAACCTGCCCTCCCGGTTCCTGGAGGAGATCCCGGAGAAGAACAGCACCTGGCAGGGAAAGCAGGAGCCCCGCCGCCGGGAGTGGGAGGAGGGCGGCGAGAGCGGCTCCTTCGGACAGGCGGCCGCGGCATCCGCCTACACCGCCCAGGAGAGCCGCTTCCACCGCCGCGCCCCCCGGCCCGCGCCGGACCGGGGCTACTCGGCGCCGTCCGCCTCCGCCGCCGGCAGGGGCGCGGGGCTGATGGAGCTCCAGCAGGGGGACATGGTAAACCACAGCTCCTTCGGCGACGGGATGGTCCTCTCCGTTCGGAAGATGGGCAACGACGCCCTTGTGGAGGTGGCCTTCGACCAGGTGGGGACCAAAAAGCTGATGCTCCGGGCAGCCAGCGCCCATATGACAAAAAAGTAATGGCGGGTCCCTCATAATTTTTTGAAAAAATGGGGAACCTTTTTTGAGAAGCGCCGTCTAATCTCCTGGCTTCCCAAGAGGACGAGCAAATCAAAAAAGGAGAATGTTGTATGAAGAAGCTATTGGCAGTCGCGCTGACCCTGGCGCTGGCCCTGGGCCTTGTGGCCTGCGGCGGGCAGGAGGAGGCGGAGGCGCCGGATCTGCAGACCTACTATGACGACTTTATGGCCTCCCTGGGGGAGGAGAACGCCCCCATGATGATGGATATCACCGACGACATGATCGAGTCCGTCTACCCGGGCCTTGGCAGCTATGAGCTGAAGCAGGGGGTGTTCAAGACCGCCGCCATCTCCGCCGTGGCCTTTGAGATGGCCCTGGTGGAGGTCAGCGACGAGGCGGATGTGGAGGCTGTGAAGGGGATCTTCCAGTCCAGGATCGACGGCCAGATAGCCGGCGGCGCCATGTACCCCGCCACCGTGGAGGCCTGGCAGAGTGCCCAGGTCCTGGCGAACGGGAACGTAGTGGCCCTGATCTGCGCCGGCGAGCAGCAGACCGCGGCGGTGGACGCCTTCAACGCTCTGTTCAAGTAAGCGACGCAAGCGCCTGGCCGCCGGGAGGGCGGTCAGAAGCCGCGGACCGGCCGCAGCGGAAATATGCCGCTGCGGCCGGACTGTGGAGAGAATCTGAAAGGAGGGCGATCCGTGGTTTTTTCCGGTCTGCCGTTTCTGTTTTTCTATCTCACGGTGGTGCTGCTGGTCTACAAGCTGACGCCGCTGAAGCTGCGAAACCTCTTCCTTCTCCTGGCGAGCCTCTT
>CAJFVK010000063.1 GCA_904420435.1 uncultured Oscillospiraceae bacterium | reverse complement strand
CGCCTACGCTCTTGGGACGGAGGAAAAGTCTGTCACGGAAAACAAACCGCTCTCCCTGACGGGGGACTCTTTTCCGAAGATCATCGTCCGGCACGACATTCGGAAACGTTGGTACGATGACAACGGTGTCCTCAACATCGGAGTTCTGGACTTTCTGCTGGATGATACCCTTGTCTGAAAGGAGAACTGCTCGCATTGTGATGTTCAGTGTGGATATGGTTGCTGTGATATACGAAGGCTGATGTCAAAGAAGCGCACTTTTCAGGAAACTCCGAAAAGTGCGCTTCTTTCCATCCTTTTTCTGACTCTTATGATCGATCTTCAAATGTTTCATTAAAACGGTGCGCCGTATGTGCCTACCTTTCTTATCATGCCGCCGGCAAATTCGATCTCCGGCCGGAAGGGTCACCAGACTGCTGTGTCGTACTGGAACTTGTCTGCGCAAACTCCGTGGTCTGGGTCATCAGTTCCGCGATCAGTTCCACCACATCCGAGATCGGGATGGCATAGCCCATGCCCTCCACATCGGTATCCGACAACTTGGCGGTGTTAATGCCGATGAGTTCCCCGTCCAGATTCAGCAGGGCGCCGCCGCTGTTGCCCGGGTTAATGGCGGCGTCGGTTTGAATGTAGGTAGAGGTTGTTCCGTTTTCATTGGTCATGCTGCGATCCAGGGCGCTGACAATGCCGGTGGTAACAGACTGGCCGTATCCCAAGGCGTTGCCGATGGCCACCACCTGCTCGCCCACCTCGAGGGCGTCAGAATCGCCCACCGCAATGACCGCGATCTGGGAAAGGGGATCCAAGGACAGGTCGGAAACCGCCGCCTTGATCACCGCCAGATCGGCCTCCTCGTCGGTTCCGCACAACTGAGCCTCATAGATGGAGTTGTCCACAAAGCTGACGGACAGCGTGGTGGCATCCTCCACCACATGGGCGTTGGTGACCATATACAGCCAGGTCCCGTCGTTGGCGATGATGATCCCGGAACCGCAGCTGGTAGTCTCCTGCAGCTGGGTCTGGCCTGCCCCATTGGGGCCAAATCGGTCAAAGAAGCTTTGGACCTGCTGAACGGAAATATTGGTAATGGCCACCACACTGGGCAGGGCGGCTGCCGCGATGTCAGACACATCCATGCCGTAGCGGGTGCTGGAATAGGAGGTGCTGGCCAGGGTGGTGAGGACCGCTCCGGAGGTTCCCGCGCTGGTGGACGCCGAACTGCTGTCACCCTGGGGCAGGAGGGTATTCACGCCATAAAATGCGCCCGCCGCCACAAAGCCAAACAGGGCGGCGCTCAGCGTCAAGGATGCCAGTCGCCGCAAGACCCCCTGCTTCCTTCGCCTGGGGCGGGAAACCCGTGCAGGGCCTCCATACTGCAGTTCCTGTGTGCGCTCGTTCCAATTCATGTTTTGATTCCTATCGTTCATATGGCAAACTCCTTTACCGAATGATTTGTTTGAGGTTCAGGTTTCTGCCATAAGGATAAGAAACGAAACATAATTGGAGTTACAAGGCTGAAAATTTAATTTGGCAGCGTGACGACCACCGACAGGGACATCCCGTCATGGCTCTCGGCCCGGATCTTCCCCTTGTGGGCCTGCACAATGCTTTTGGCGATGGACAAGCCCAGCCCGTACCCGCCCGTCTGACTGCTGCGGGACTGGTCGGAGCGGTAGAATCGGTCAAAGAGACGGAGGAGTTTGTCCGGATCCACCGGCCGTCCCGTTGTATTGGACACCGTGAGCAGGATACCGCGCCCCTGCTTCTCCAAACGCAGTTCCAGGCGCCCTCCGGCAGGGGAGTACTTCAGAGCGTTGTCCAGCAGGATAGATAGCAGCTGCCGGATGGACTTCTCATCCCCGGTACAGGAAAGCATGGGCTGGATGGAGAGAACCATCTGCTTTTCCTGGCTTTTGGCCAGGGCCTGAAAGGACTGGGCCATCTCCTCGGCCATATCGGAAAGCGGGAACGCAATGATCTGGAGCGGAGGCTGCTCCTCCTCCATGCGGGAGAGGTAGATGAGATCGTTGGTGAGCCCGGTGAGTCGCTGGGCCTGGCGGCGGATGTCGGTGAGCCACTGGTTCTCCCCGCACTCCATCTCCAGGAGATCCGCGTCGGCGCTGATGATGGTCATGGGGGTCTTCAGTTCGTGGCCGGCATCAGTGATAAACTGCTTCTGCTTTTCGTAGCTCTCAGCCACTGGGCGGACGATGCGGTGGGACAGGATGAGCAGCAGCGCCAACACCGCCAGCAGTCCCACCAGGGCCAGCGCCACGCTGGCCAGCAGGGTGGTGCGGAAGGAGGACAGGCTCCGGCCGCAGTCCAGGAAAATGGCCCGGGTATTGTCTCCCTCTGTCAGCACAAGGTAGCGGTAATCGTCCAAAAACCCGGCGGCGCTGCCGGACTCTGCAGCCGTCTGGGCATAGGCCGCAGCCGCCGCGTCGTCTACAGCGGCGATTTGGCTGGTATCCGTCTGGAGTACCTGACCGTTCCCATCCAGGAGGACAGAGAAAAATCGGGACTCATAGGGGGTTTCCGGTGACAACGGTCGACGGCCGAAAACATCCCGTGCCCCCGGTCCTCCGCCTGCGGGCGCTCCCCCGCCGGGCTGGCTGCCCGGGCCTTCTTCCTGTTTGGGGAAATCGCCGTTGTTACTTCCCAGAAGGGCCAGCACCGTGTCGGCGTCGCTGACCACCTTTTGGTAGCTCATCAGATTGACGCCGCCCAGGATTACAGCGAGGACGATGGCCAGGGAGACCATGCAGGCCGCGATGAGTTTCCGGCGCAGTTTTTTGATCATGGCCGTTCCTCCAGTGAATATCCGGCGTTCCGAGTGGCTTTGATCTGGATGTCCGCCTTGAGTGCCGCCAGCTTTTTCCGCAGGTAGGAGATGTAGACCCAGACCACATTCAATTCCACCTCCGTATCATAGCCCCAGATCCGTTCCAGAAACCGCTCGGTGGGGATAAGCTGCCGCGGGTTGCGCATCAGCAGTTCCATCATCTGAAACTCCTTATTTGCCAGGCGGAAACTGCCGTGGGGGGAGGAGAGTTCAAAGGTGGCCTGATCCAGGGTGATATTGCCCATGGTAAGGCGGCTGCTCACCTGGCCTCCGGCCTGACTCCTGGTCATGGCCCGGATGCGGGCCAGCAGTTCGGCGGTAGAAAAGGGCTTGGTCAGGTAGTCATTGGCTCCCGTATCCAGGCCGGACACCTTGTCCTCTACCTCTGATTTCGCGGTCAGTAAAAGGACGGGGATCCCGTTGCCCTGCCGGCGCAGCCTGCGCAGCACCTCCAGCCCATCCACCTTGGGCATCATGATGTCCAGGATCACGGCGTCGTAGTTCTCCGCATCTAAATAGGCCAGGGCCTCCTCACCGTCATACACCGGGTCAACGGAATAGTTGTTCTTTTCCAGCAAAGCGGTTACCGCCCGGGACAGAGAACGCTCATCCTCTGCAAACAGGATCCGCATTGGGACCATCCTTTCCATATCGTTTGACATCAGCATACTGCCCATGCCTTAACCTTAATTAAAATCATAGCACAGCCTATACAGACTGTCATTCCCGTTGCTTGAAATGTTTATGTTTTGTTCATCAAAAAACGGTTTCGCATTAAACTCCAGTTATGGTTCGGTTTTTACACTGACATCACGATACCGAAATAAGGAGGGTTTGCCTGTGAAAAATCAGATGATCTTTCAGCGGTATGAGCTGAAGTATGTATTGAACCTCCGCCAGCTCCAAGCGGTGCTGGACGCCATGGAGCCCTATATGGTGCCCGATGAATACAGCCACAGCTCCATCCGCAACCTGTACCTGGATACCCCTGACTTCCGGCTCATCCGCCGCAGTCTGGAGCGTCCGGTCTATAAAGAGAAACTCCGGGTGCGCAGCTACGGCCCGGCGGGAGAACACGACGCCGTGTTTGTGGAACTGAAAAAGAAATACCGGTCGGTGGTATATAAGCGCCGCATTTCCCTGCCGCAGGACCTGGCGATGCAATGCGTTGCCGGGATGAAGCCCTGGCCGGGCAGCCAAGTTGGAAAAGAACTTGCCTACGCCGCGGACTTTTACAAGGCCCTGCGACCAGCCGTGTTCCTCTCCTATGAGTGCGACGCCTATTGCGGGATCCTGGACCCGGACTTTCGGGTGACCTTTGACACAGAGATGCGCTACCGGCAGGCGGAACTGACCCTGGACTCCGACACCTGGGGCGTACCGATTCTGGCCCCCGGACAGGTGCTGATGGAATTGAAGGTGGCCGGAGGCCTGCCCACCTGGATGGCCCATGTACTGTCCCGGCAGAAGATCTTCAAGACCTCCTTTTCCAAATACGGCGCCGCCTATCAAGATATCCTGCTGAATGGACGGAGAGGAGAACGGAAATATGCTTGACGCTGTATTTCGCGGGCTGTTTGATACCGCCCTGACCGACACCATCGCCCCAGGCGATTTCCTCCTCTGTGTCGGCGTTTCCCTGGTTCTGGGGCTGCTCCTGTGCGCCATGACGGGCTGGCGATCCCACACCAGCCGCAGTCTCACCATTACCTTGGCCCTGCTGCCGGCGGTGGTGTGCGTGGTCATCATGATGGTCAACGGCAATGTAGGCACAGGCGTGGCGGTAGCCGGGGCCTTCAATCTGGTGCGCTTCCGCTCCGCTCCCGGCACCGCCCGGGAGATCTCCGCCATTTTTGTGGCCATGGGCGCCGGCCTGATCGCGGGCATGGGGTATCTCTCCTATGCCACCCTGTTTGCCCTGATCCTGGGTGCCGCCACCATGCTCTACACCGCCGTGAGCCTGCGCTCCCGGAGCAGAGGCCCCGTCTGCCGCACCCTGCACATCACTGTCCCCGAGGACCTGGACTATGTCGGTGTCTTCGAGCCGGTGCTGGATCAGTTTGCCCGGGAATACAGTCTCACCCAGGTGAAGACCACCAACATGGGGAGCCTGTTCAGGCTGACCTATGATGTGACCATAAAGGATGCGTCCCTGGAAAAGAAGTTTATCGACCAGTTGCGGCTGCGAAACGGCAACCTGGAGATCGCTCTGGGACACCAGGACAACGCCGCGGCCACTTTGTAAAAAGGAGATGACCACAACCATGAAAAGAACCAGGCACGGGCTCGCCGCGGTCCTATTGTGTATTCTGACGATCCTCGGTGGATGCGGGACCCAAAGCACAGCTGAGGACTCCTCTGATACAGAAACCGTTCCCTCCGAACTTACGGCCACCGCCTCAGAATCCGCCATTGACACTGCCAGCCTGTTCAACGACCGTGATCTGGCGGGGACCTACGACGAGAGCGAGGCTGTCACCATACAACTCAACGGGGACAGCGCCTCCTGCGATTCCGATTCCGTCGTCATTGACGGCAGCACCGTCACCATCACCGCCGAGGGGGTCTACCTGCTCTCCGGCGCCCTCACCGACGGCCAGGTTATTGTAAATGCTGCCGACACCGATAAGGTGCAGTTGGTGTTGGCCGGAGCCGACATCACCAGCAGCACCTCCGCCGCCATCTACGCTTTGGAGGCCGACAAGGTCTTTGTCACCCTGGCGGAGGGGACGGAAAACACCTTAACCAATGGCGGCGAGTATGTGGCCATCGATGACAATAACATTGACGCGGTTATCTTCGCCAAGACGGACCTGACGCTCAACGGCGCGGGCAGCCTGACCATCAACGCCCAGGCCGGCCACGGGGTAGTATCCAAGGATGAACTGACCATCACCGGCGGAAGCTATGTCATTACCGCCGCAAGCCATGGCCTCTCCGGCAAGGACAGCGTGGCCATTGCCGACGGGACCTTCACCATCACCTCCGGAAAGGACGGCATCCACGCGGAGAACAGCGACGACCTCACCCTGGGCGCCCTCTACATCGCCGGCGGCAGCTTTACCATTACCGCCCAGGGGGACGCGATCAGCGCCCAGGGCGCTCTTCAGATCGACGGCGGGACCTTTGACCTCTACACCGGGAAGGGCAGCGAGAGCGTGGAGATGACCAACAGCGACCAACTCGGCCAGTGGGGCGGCGACCAGCGTAGCAGAGGCTCCGCACCCCAAGCAGAGACCGCCGCCACAGGTGAGGACTCCATAAGCCAGAAGGGCATCAAGGGCGAAAGTGCCTACGCCATCAACGGCGGGACTTTCGCCATTGACAGCGCCGATGATTGCCTCCACGCCGGCGGGGTCATGACCATCGTCGATGGGAACTTCACCCTGAACAGCGGGGATGACGCCGTCCACTGCGACGACGCCCTCACCATCCTTAACGGCACATTCACGATACCCTACTGCTACGAGGGGATCGAGGGCTTGTCCATCACTATCGATGACGGTATTTTTGACATCACCTCCCACGACGACGGCCTCAACGCGGCCGGCGGCACCGACAGCTCCGGCTTCGGCGGCTTCGGCGGGCGCCAGCAGGACGGCTTTGCCGCCAGCTCTGACAGCTTCATCACCATCAACGGCGGCACGTTCACCATCGTGTCCGGCGGCGACTGCGTGGACTCCAACGGCGCGTTGACCATCAACGGCGGCACCCTGAACCTGACCTGCAACGGAAGCGGCGACACCGCCATCGACTGCGACGGCACCTACACCAACAACGGAGGCGACGTCACCACCAACGACGGCTCGGAGAACAGCTTGGGCCAGATGGGCGGCGGTATGGGCGGCCGCAGCGGCACGGGCGGCCAAAATGGTGTGGAAGCCCCAGGAGAAATTCGGCGATCCCCCGGGGCGTGATTCCATAAAAACGCTATGATATTATAATGTTTCTGCCGGTATTCCTTCAGTTGGAACATCTGAGGGAAAATAGAGTTCAATAAGTCAGAGGCTGAAATATCAGGATAGAATGAAACATGTATACCAGATCAGAAAAACACTTATCAAATCTGTTGATTATCAGAGTTTATGGGCGCTTTAAGGCCACGGCAAGAGAATAAGCGTGTTAGGAGAGAACTGCCCCCATTGCAAAGATTTCTGCTATTTGCTATGTTATAAGAGGGGGGTATCTATGCCTGAAATCAGTTTGTTTTACAGCGACCATAATCCGCCGCATTTTCATGCCGAGTATGCCGGTCATAAAGCATTGGTAGACATCCAGTCCGCCTGTGTCATCCGCGGGGCGCTTCCCGCCCGACAGCTAAAGCTGATTCTTGCATGGTGTGAGCTGCATCGGGATGAACTGATGCAGAACTGGGAACTTGCCAAGGACGCCAAGCCGCTCAATCGCATCAACCCCCTTGTTTGAGAAAGGAGCCGACAATGGAAATGATCCCAAAGGTTCTCCAAGCTGTGGCAGGTCAGAATTTTCAGGTCTATCTCTATTTTCACGACGGCACGGTTCGCCTGTTGGACGCGTCCCCGTTGGTTCGTCGGGGCGGCGTTTTTGCTCCTCTGCAGGATACGGATTTCTTCCGCGACCGGCTGACTGTGATGAATGACACGGTGGCTTGGGATGTGGATGGAATCCGAGATCCCCGCACCTGCGTCGACCTTGACCCAAGTGAATTGTATGAAACCTGTCCCATCGTTGAGGATCCTCTGAAAGAGGTTATATGGATCTCCGGATACAGGCTCCGCATATCGTTCCGGAACTGGTCGATAAAGGCGTTGTAGCCCTGGCGGAAGCAGATCATCGTCTGCCCGCGGAGGTCCTGTATGGTCAGGCGGTCCTTTTCGGCCAGGGGGTGCTGGAGGGATACCGCGCAGCAGACCGGCTCGTAGGAGAGGTGCAGCGTGTTGAGGGTGCTGGCCCGCATCGGATCATACATCACCAGGAAGAAGTCGATGTCCTTGCCCAGCCGGGAGAGGTTATGCCGGTGCAGCTCCGGCCTCATCTCAAACGTGACCAGCCGGTATTTCAGCTCCGGGTCCTCCCTCTGCGCCACGCTGACCACATCCCGGAGCAGCTCCCTCGACGTCATGTATCCCAGCCCGATCCGGATCACCTTCCCGTCCTTTTCCTGCTGCATGCTCTGCAGCCGGATCAGGACCTCGTGGGACTCCTCGATGATCCGCTTCGCCTCCTCGTAAAAGACCTCCCCCACCTCGGACAGGGTCGTGCCCTGGGCTGTGCGGTCCAGCAGCTTCAGGCCGAGCCGGTCCTCCAGCGCGTTCACTTTTTTGATCACCGCCGGCGTGCTGATGAACAGCGCCTGCGCCGCCTTGGCGAAGCTCCCGTTCTCCACAACGGCCACAAAAGTATCCAGCTGCGGGTTGTACATAGGCCGAACCTCCTCTTTTTGCCATTTATCTTAGCACCTCTGTCAACCGGCCTGGCAGAAGCCGCCGCTGTAATCCCATTATAAAAAGGCCGGAGCCCCCGGAGAAGTTGCAAAAAGTTTTGGGGTATAAACCCCCTTATATAAACTAAAACAGAGCATCCGGCTAAAAGGCGACAGCAATCGCGCTGCCCACGATATCTGAAGATCGTACAGGAGCGCGCCGCCGTTCTCTGTGTGAAAGAGCCGCTGGTTCCTGTGAACCGGCGGCTCTTTTATGCTTTCCGGCGTTTCCATCCTCTCCGGCGGGGGGAGGCGCATGGTTGTAGTTGAAAATTTTTCGCGGACTCTCTAAAATAAAAAAAGAAGCAATCTGCAAACCGGTAAAACCGATCCGCCCCTTTCCCGCACTATATGGTGTAGGCCATGGAAGGGAGGCTGATCCATGAGATACATTTCCTTTTTTCAATTTCTCCGCCGCTGCCTCCTGCTGGATGCGGAGGAGCACACGCTGCCGCGGACAGCAATCGACATGACAGGAGGGATACCGCGTGAAGATGGAACAGGAGAAGCTGCTGGAGCTGATCGAGCGGAGCCGGCAGGGGGAAGCGTCGGCCCAGGAGGCGCTGGTGCTGGCGGTCCAGAACAGAGTCTATTACCACTGCAAAAAGATGCTGAAGAAGGAGGAGGACGCCCAGGATGCCACCCAGGACGTGCTCATCACCATGCTCACGAGCCTTGACAAGCTGAAGGAGCCGGCGGCCTTCTGGGGCTGGGTCAACGGCATCACCGCCAACCGGTGCAGACACCTGCTGTCCGCCCCCCGGAGGGAGTGGCAGGTCCCGGAGGACGAGGAGGGCAACTCCATGCTGGAGAGCGTGGAGAACCTGGACGAAACCCTGGTGCCGGAGAAGGCCCTGGACAACGAGGAGACCCGCCGGATGATCCTGGGCCTGGTGGACGACCTGCCCCCGGAGCAGCGGATGAGCGTGCTGTTCTACTACTACGATGAGATGAGCGTCAAGGAGATCGCCCAGGCCATGGACGTCAGCGAGGGCACAGTGAAAAGCCGCCTGAACTACGCCAGGAGGGCCATCAAGAGCGGTGTGGAGGACTACGAGCGCAAGGGCGTCAAGCTCTACAGCGTCAGCCCGATCCTGCTGCTCCTCTACTTCCTGCGCCAGGAGGCGGCGGCCTCCGTTCTGGACAGCACAGCAGCCGCGGCCATGGCGGGGCAGGTCCTCGCCCAGGCCGGCGCCGGGCTGGCCGGTGCGGCTGCCTCAGGCGCGGCGGGTACAGCTGCCGCAGGTACATCGCCGGCGGTTTCCGCCGGCAGCGGCGGGGCAGGCGGCGCGGCCGGCTCCGCTGCGGCGGGCGCGGAAGGGGCGGCAGCTGCCGGAGGAGCCTCCGCGGGCGCGGCTGCCGGCGGAACTGCCGCCGGCGCCGGTGCGGCGGCTGCGGCGGCGGGCATCTCCGGAAAGGTGATCGCCGCCGTCCTGGCCGGCGCTGTAGCGGTGGGCGGCGCCGTGGCGGGCATCTCCTCCCTGTCAGGCCAAAACAGCGGCCAGACCGGCCAGCCGTCCGGGGAAGTGACGCTGCCCTTTGAGCAGGGTCCGGACGCCCCGTCGGATCCCACGGCCTTCGGCGCCATCCACGGCTTCACCCTGGTGGAGCCCCAGGCGTATGAGGGCCTGCCGGTGACGATAGAGCTGGGCAGCGGTCTGACCTCCCTGCCCTCCCGCAGCGGCCTGACTGAACCCCAGATTTTTGTCAGCGAGCCGGATGATGAGGGGTATGTAACCTATACCGTTTCCTACACCGCTTTGGCGGAGGCCCACATTGCCGCCGCCGGCAGCGCGTCTCTGTCCTTCTCCATTATGACCCAGGACTACAACCTCTACGACTGGTACACCGGGCAGCTCTACTTTCCGGATGAGCGGATGGATACCGCCGGCGAGGCCCGGGCCGTGGGCTCCTCCGCCGTGGATGACAGCGGTGAGAGCCGGCCCATCACCTTTGAAAAGCGGTGGACCAGCGGCATGGACTACGGGGACTGGACTTCTTCCAGCCAGCCCGGCGCGGACCGGGAGATCCAGGTGGACGCCTTTCAGGACGTGACCTTTACGGTCCGGGTGCCCGACGGCTATGACGGCATTCTGCTGGGGGTCAACATCCAGGATGCCGCCGACCCCCAGCGGGTCATCCAGACAGATTGGGATCTGGCCGCGGAGGACCCCTCCCACTACGAGTTCGTCCGCCTGAGCGATTACGCCCAGCCGGCTCCGCCGGCGGAGGAGGGCGGTCTGACGGCGGAGGCTGCCGCAGCCTACGCCGCGGCGCTCTCGGAGGACCGGGACCTGATCGACGCCTACGTCAGCTGGTATGAGGGTATCCTGGAGATCCGCCCGGTCGCCCTGGCAGATGTCTGGGGCGACGGCACACCGGAGCTGATTTATGTGGCGGCGGACCCGGACTACCCCTACTCCGCCAGCTACCTGACCATCCTCACCTTCCAGGACGGGCAGACCGTTCCCCTGCTCCGGGAGAGCTGGGATTTCTTCGCAGGCAGCAACCTGTCCTATACGCTCTTCCAGGGGCCGGAGGGCAAAACCCTCTACGCCGATACCAGCTACTTTGCCTCCTCCCGGGTGACGGAGCGCTACGTCTTTTCAGAAACAGCCGACGCCTTGTCCATGGAACAAACTGGGGAGCTGCCAGAAACCGGCCTTCTGGTGATGAGCACCCTGGAAACGGCGGAGGGGGCCATGACGCCCCAGGAGGCGGAGGCCTTCCTGGCCGCAGAGAGCGCCTCCTGAGGGGGCGGAAACACGGCGGCAAAAAATTCTCAAAATTTTTCCAAAAAGATAAAACCAAACGGCGCTCCGGCGGCACTAATACTTAGAGGCCGGCAAAACGGGGTTCCGCGCCGGCAAAAATGGAAAAATAAAGGAGAATACAAACATGAAAAAGATCGCTGTTGTACTGACCACTCTGGCCATGGCCGCCTGCCTGACCGCCTGCGGAAGCGCCCACTGCAAGGAGTCCGGATGTGAGAACGAGGTCTACCAGGACGGCTACTGCGAGTACCACTACGCCATCCACGCCGCCGAGGAGATCGTGGGCAACGCCGCCGGGGACATTATGAACTCCCTCCTGGGCTGATCCCCGCCGGCAGGAAATCTTTCCCCGCTGATCAAAACGAATCGCTTTCCCGACCGGCACGGGCGGCGTCCCGGCGGCCGGCGGGGTGAAAGGAGCTGCTACTGATATGAAACGCCTTCTCAAACATATGGCCGCCTCTCTGCTGGCCCTCTGCCTGCTGATCGGCGCCGCGCCCACCCGGGCGGCGGCCCTGGACGCCGGCGGCGCCGGCTTCCAGGACGTGCCCTCCAACGCCTATTACGCAGACGCGGTCAGCTGGGCCCTGGAGGAGAACATCACCAACGGCACCACCGCCACCACCTTCTCCCCCGATGACACCGTCACCCGGGAGGAGGCCGTCACCTTCCTCTGGCGGGCCATGGGCCGGCCGGAGCCGGAATCCACCGTTTCCATTTTCTCCGACGTGACCAACCGGAGCGCCTACTCCTACGACGCCATCCTCTGGGCCTCTGAGGAGGGCCTGATCAACGGCGTGGGCGGCGGCCGCTTCGACCTGAAGGGGACCCTGGCCTACGACCAGATCCTGGCTCTGCTCTGCCGGGCCGCCGGGGAATCCACCGGCACCGACTGGACGGCGGCGGCCCTCCAGTGGGCGGAGGAGGAGGGCCTCACCGACGGTCTGTCCTTCGCCGCCAAGGACGCCTGCCCCCGGTCCGACGTGGTCTACTGCCTGTGGAAGCAGCTCTCCGGGGATGAACAGGCGGAGCTGCAGGACCCAGAGGAGGAGAATCCCGCCGACCCGGAGCGCCCGGGTCTGCCGGACGAGGCCGGGGCCACCCTGACCATCACCACCGGCTTTCTGGACCGGAAGTCCGCCATCGATATCAGCGATTTCAACCTGGAGGCCTCCCAGGCGGAGGCCCTGGCCCGGGAGATCGCGGATGTGGACGGGGCCAACCCCTACCGCATCACCAGCTTAAACGCCTATGAGCAGGACGGCCAGATTGCCAAGACCCTGGCGGTATACTACACCAGCAGCCCCATCTCCGCCACGACTGTGGCGGCCAGCGACTGGCGCTACGTCTCCGACGCGGCCCTGGCGGAGGCCGAGCGGGTGGTGGATGAGTTGATCACCAGCGGCATGAGCGACTACGAGGTGGTCAAGACCCTCCACGACTATCTGGTCACCCACTGCGACTACGACTACCGGGTGGACATCGGA
>CAJFVK010000062.1 GCA_904420435.1 uncultured Oscillospiraceae bacterium | reverse complement strand
CTACTTCAAGCAGCTCTTCGCCCAGGTGACCAACCCGCCCATCGACGCCATCCGGGAGGAGATCGTCACCGACACCACCGTCTACGTGGGCGACGACGGGAACCTGCTGGAGGAGAAGGCGGACAACTGCCGGGTCCTCCAGATCCACAACCCCATCCTCACCTCCACGGACATGATGAAGATCAAGGCCATGGACCAGCCCGGCTTCCACGTGGAAACCGTGTCCATCCTCTACTACAAGAACACCCCCCTGGACCGGGCCCTGGACCGGCTGGCGGTGGCGGTGGACCGGGCGTACCGGGAGGGGGCCAACATCATCGTCCTCTCCGACCGGGGCGTGGACGAGAACCACGTGGCCATCCCCTCCCTGCTGGCGGTGTCCGCCATGGAGCAGCACCTGATCCGCACCAAGAAGCGCACGGCGGTGTCCATCCTGCTGGAGTCCGCGGAGCCCCGGGACGTGCACCACTTCGCCACCCTCCTGGGCTACGGCGCCCGGGCGGTGAACCCCTATCTGGCGGAGGAGACCATTGTGGAGCTCATCGAGGAGGGGCTGCTGGACAAGGACTTCCACACCGCCGTGGCCGACTACAATTCCGCCATTCTCCACGGCATCGTGAAGATCGCCTCCAAGATGGGCATCTCCACCCTCCAGTCCTACCAGTCCGCCCAGATCTTCGAGGCCATCGGCATCAACCAGGACGTGATCGACAGGTACTTCACCAACACCATCTCCCGGGTGGGAGGCGTGGGGCTCCGGGAGATCGCCGCCATGGTGGACCGGAACCACTCCAAGGCCTTCGATCCCCTGGGCCTGGATGTGGACCTGGAGCTGGACAGCCTGGGGGCCCACAAGGCCCGGTCCGGCGGGGAGGACCACATGTACAACCCCCGGACCATCCACCTCCTGCAGCAGTCCACCCGCCGTGGAGACTACCAGCTCTTCAAGCAGTACACCGACCTGGTGGACGACGAGACCATGCCCCACACCCTCCGGGGCCTGCTGGATATGAAATACGCGGAGAACCCCATCCCCATCGACGAGGTCGAGAGCGTGGACTCTATTGTCAAGCGCTTCAAGACCGGGGCCATGAGCTACGGCTCCATCTCCCGGGAGGCCCACGAGTGCCTGGCCCAGGCCATGAACCTGCTGGGGGGCAAGTCCAACTCCGGCGAGGGGGGTGAGGAGCCCGACCGGCTGCGGGACCCCGCCCGCAACTCCGCCATCAAGCAGGTGGCCTCCGGCCGCTTCGGCGTCACCAGCGAGTACCTGGTCAGCGCCAAGGAGATCCAGATCAAGATGGCCCAGGGGGCCAAGCCCGGCGAGGGCGGCCATCTGCCCGCCGGCAAGGTCTACCCCTGGATCGCCAAATGCCGCCACTCCACCCCCGGCGTCACCTTGATCTCCCCGCCCCCCCACCACGACATCTACTCCATCGAGGATCTGGCCCAGCTGATCTACGACCTGAAGAACGCCAACCGGCAGGCCAGGATCTCCGTGAAGCTGGTCAGCGAGGCGGGGGTGGGCACCATCGCCGCAGGCGTTGCCAAGGCCGGGGCCCAGGTGGTGCTGATCTCCGGCCACGACGGCGGCACCGGCGCCGCCCCCCGGACCTCCATCCACAACGCGGGCCTGCCCTGGGAGCTGGGCCTGGCGGAGACCCACCAGACCCTGATCCAGAACGGCCTGCGCTCCCGGGTGGTGGTGGAAACCGACGGCAAGCTCATGAGCGGCCGGGATGTGGCCATCGCCTGCATGCTGGGGGCCGAGGAGTTCGGCTTCGCCACCGCCCCCCTGGTCACCCTGGGCTGCGTGATGATGCGGGTGTGCAACCTGGACACCTGCCCCGTGGGCGTGGCCACCCAGAACCCGGAGCTGCGCAAGCGCTTTTGCGGCAAGCCGGAGTATGTGGTGAACTTCATGCGCTTTATCGCCCAGGATCTGCGGGAGCACATGGCAAAGCTGGGGGTCCGCACGGTGGAGGAGCTGGTGGGCCGCACGGACCTGCTCCAGGTCCGCTCCCCGGCGGTGAACGAGCGGGCGGCCACGGTGGACCTGTCCGCCATTCTGGACAACCCCTATGTGGGGCAGCCCAAGACCCACTTCGATCCGGCGGACGTGTACGATTTCCACCTGGAGGACACGGTGGATCTCCGGGTTCTGGAGAAGAAGCTGGGGAAGGCCCTCCAGAAGGGGGAGCCCAAGCGCCTGGAGCTGGCGGTGTCCAGCACCGACCGGGCGGTGGGCACCATTCTGGGCAGCGACATCACCCGGCTCCACGGCAGCAGCCTGCCGGAGGGGACCTTTACCGTCAAGTGCACCGGCGGAGGCGGCCAGTCCTTCGGCGCCTTCCTCCCCAAGGGGCTGACTTTGGAGCTGGAGGGGGACGCCAACGACTACCTGGGCAAGGGCCTCTCCGGCGGAAGAATTGTGGTCTATCCCCCCAAGGGCAGCGCCTTTGACCCGGCGGAAAACATCCTGGTGGGCAACGTAGCCCTGTACGGCGCCACCAGCGGCGAGGCTTTCCTCAACGGCGTGGCCGGAGAGCGGTTCTGCGTGCGCAACTCCGGCGCCACGGCGGTGGTGGAGGGCGTGGGCGACCACGGCTGCGAGTATATGACCGGCGGCCGCTGCGTGGTCCTGGGCCGGACGGGCAAGAACTTTGCCGCCGGCATGTCGGGCGGCGTGGCCTATGTGCTGGACGAGCACCGGGACTTCTATCTGCGGCTGAACAAGGAGCTGGTGAGCATGGAGCTGGTGACCCAGCGCCACGACATCGCCGAGCTGCGGGAGCTGATCGAGGCCCACGCCGCGGCCACCGGCTCACCCAGAGCCAAGGCCATCCTGAAGCGGTTCGACGAGTATCTGCCCCTGTTCAAGAAGATCATGCCCCGGGACTACGACCGGATGCTGCGGACCACCGCCCAGTTTGAGGAGAAGGGCATGACCCGGGAGCAGGCCCAGGTGGAGGCCTTCTATGTCAATACCAGAAAGGCGGGGGAGTAAGCATGGGAAAGCCAACTGGATTTTTGGAATACCAGCGCCAGGGAAATCCGGGACAGTCCCCCCTGGAGCGCATCAAACACTACAACGAGTTCCATCCCCGGCTGAGCCGGGAGGACCGGCGGCGGCAGGGGGCCCGGTGCATGGAGTGCGGCGTGCCCTTCTGCCAGTCCGGCGCGGTGCTCAGCGGCATGGTGTCCGGCTGCCCGCTGCACAACCTGGTGCCCGAGTGGAACGACCTGATCTACACCGGGAACTTCGGCCACGCGGCAGAACGGCTGCTGAAGACCAACAACTTCCCGGAGTTTACCGGCCGGGTGTGCCCCGCCCTGTGCGAGGCGGCCTGCACCTGCGGCCTCCATGGTGACCCGGTTACCATCAAGGAGAACGAGCTGGGCATCATCGAGGACGCCTGGGAGAGCGGGCTGATCCAGCCCCGTCCCCCCCGGAACCGCACCGGCAAGAGGGTGGCGGTGGTGGGCTCCGGCCCCTCGGGCCTGGCCTGCGCCGACCAGCTCAACCGCCGGGGCCACAGCGTCACTGTCTTTGAGCGGGAGGACCGGCCCGGTGGCCTGCTGATGTACGGTATCCCCAATATGAAGCTGGAGAAGACCATCGTCCAGCGGCGGCTGGACCTGATGGCCGCCCAGGGGGTGGCGTTCCGCACCGGCGTGGATATAGGCCGGGACGTGGCCGCAGAGGAGCTGCTGCAGGGCTACGACGCGGTGGTGCTCTGCTGCGGCGCCGCCCAGCCCCGGGATCTGGCCGTCCCCGGCCGGGAGGCCCAGGGGGTCTGGTTTGCCGTGGATTTCCTGAAGGAGACCACCCGCAGCCTCCTGAACTCCGGCCTTGCCGACGGGGCCTATCCCTCCGCCAAGGGGAAGCACGTGGTCATTGTGGGCGGCGGCGACACGGGCAACGACTGCGTGGGCACCTGCATCCGCCATGGCTGCAAGAGCGTGGTGCAGCTGGAGATGATGCCCAAGGCCCCGGACAGCCGGGCCGCCAACAACCCCTGGCCCGAGTGGCCCCGGGTGTGTAAGGTGGACTACGGCCAGGAGGAGTCCATCGCCCTCTTCGGCCGGGACCCCCGGATCTACCAGACCACGGTCACCGAGATGCTCGCCGACGACGCCGGCGCCCTGCGGGCGGTGCGGACGGTGCAGCTGGACAAGTCCCTCAAGCCGGTCCCCGGCACGGAGCAGGAGCTGGAGTGCCAGCTGCTGCTCATCGCCGCCGGGTTCCTGGGGGCCCAGTCCTACGTGCCCGAGGCCTTCGGCGTGACCCTGACCGAGCGAAACCGGGTCCAGACCCCCGAGGGCGGGTACGCCACCAATATCCCCAAAGTGTTCACCGCTGGGGACATGCACCGGGGTCAGTCCCTGGTGGTGTGGGGCATCCAGGAGGGACGCGCCGCCGCCCGGGAGGTGGACCAGTTCCTGATGGGCTATACCAACTGAATTTTGCGCTGGAAACGGCGCTGCTGAGGACTTCCTTGGCAGCGCCGTTTTTTCGTTTCCCCGCAGCGGGTTCCGGCCAGGCAGGGATCAGCATACCCGGGCTCTTTCCCTCCTTTTATTGGAAATTTTTGGAACATACGCCAGCTGGTATCATCCCCGTGGCTACCCAATGGCTACCCAGGTCAAAGCCTTGGGGCCCAAGGGTTTGCGGGCGCTGATGCCGTCGAAAAACCGCCCATTGGCTACCGGAATGGCTACCCGGCGTGATCTTTTAGGGCGGATTTCCTTTGATATCACTTGTTTTTCGTTATCTACAGGCCAAAACTTAAGGGGGGATAATACCCTCCTTAGGTTTCACTTTTTCTGTGTAAAAACTAGAAAAATTTGAACTTTTGGAGAAATTGTCGAACTTTATCGCAAATTTGAAAAAGGAGGAAATCCACCATGAGAAACCTGAAAAAGGTTCTCGCGATGGCGCTGGCCCTGGTCATGTCCCTGAGCCTTGTCACCATCGCAAACGCGGCTGATTTCAAGGACAACAACGAAATCAGCTACAAGGAGGCCGTGGATGTCATGAGCGCCATCGGCGTGATCAATGGCTACGAAGACGGCTCCTTCCAGCCTGACGGCGTCCTCACCCGTGAGGAAGCTGCCAAGCTGATCTGCACCCTGCTGCTGGGTGACGGCTCTGACAAGCTGGGCACCACTTCCAGCAGCTTCACCGACGTGGCTTCCACCCGTTGGAGCAGCCCCTACATCGAGTACTGCAACTCCCTGGGCATCATCGCCGGCAACGGCGACGGCACCTTCGATCCCAACGGCGAGCTGACCGGCTATGCCTTCGCCAAGATGCTGCTGGTGGCTCTGGGCTATGACTCCGCCCGGGAAGGCTACACCGGCGCTGGCTGGAGCATCGAGGTCGCCAAGGACGCCATCACCGCCGGCATTACCGTGGACGGCGTGTCCCTGAACGACGAGGTCACCCGTGAGGTTGCCGCCCAGATGTGCCTGAACACCCTGGAGGCCACTCTGGTTGAGTACGCCACCGCCGGCACCACCGTCACCACCCCCGACGGTACCACCGTTGTGACTGCCGGCTCCACCGCTTCCAAGGTGGAGAACAGCGACACCAAGGCTGGCTATGACGGCGAGAAGGACGGCTATCAGCAGTTCTGCGAGGAGTACTTCTCCGATCTGAAGAAGAGCACCAGCTCTGTGGACAACTTCGGCCGCCCTGCCGACAAGTGGACCTACAAGCGGACCAACGTGGGCACCTATGCGGATGAGGCTGACGCCTCCTACACCGAGGAAGTGAACTCCAAGACCCTCTATGCCGATCTGGATCTGGACGAAACCACCAAGGCTTCTGTGATGACCGACGGCAAGGATGAGAGCACCTTCACCATCCAGAAGGGCAACACCACCAAGATCGGCGGCAACGGCGTTCTGGTGGAGGCCTTTGTGGACGATGACGACAACGTGTCCATCGTGGTCATCAACACCTACGTGGGCGAGGTGTCCAAGGTCACTCCCGCCAAGGACGGCGACGAGGCCTATGTTACCGTGGACGGCCTGAAGTACGAGACCGAGAACTTCGAGAAGGATGACGTGGTCATCTACACCCTGGCCGACGGCGAGATCCAGAGCATGTCCCTGGCTGAGAAGGTCGAGGGCGTGGAGGTTTCCCGTGTCAACGGCACCTCCAGCTTCGTGGCTGACGGCGACACCTACAAGTTCAACGGCAACGTGAAGTTCTCCTCCGACGTGAAGGTGGACAGCGTTCTGGACCTGTATGTGGACGCCAACGGCTATGTCATGAAGGTCGACGTTTCCAAGGCCTCCAGCGACTACGCCTACGTCATTGACACCGGTTACGATAAGGGCCTCTACAGCGACGACGACGCCTACTATGCCAAGCTCCTGCTGAGCGACGGCACCCAGGTGGAGGTCGAGGTTGACGAGGACTGCCTGACCGGCAGCGACAAGGAAGCCGCGCTGAGCGGCCTGAAGGGTTATATCGTGGAGTACACCAAGGACTCCAAGAATGTATACACCCTGAATGCGATGGGTACCAAGCTGAACACCAGCGGCAAGGCCGTCGAAATCGACAATGGCAAGTCCGCTATGACCCTCGGTAAGAGCACCTATTACGCCAACAGCAAGACCATCTTCCTGGTCCAGTCCGGCACCGGCAGCAAGGCCACCTATACCGCTTATGTGGGCTATGCCAATGTGCCTGATATGAAGAGCGATTCCGGTCACTTTGCTGTGTATGCCAAGAGCGGCACTGTGGCCACTGTGGTCTTCGTTTCCGGCGTGTCCACCAGCAGCGACGATATCGTCTATGTCCTGGCCTCCAAGAAGGGCACTGAGGTGAAGGACACCGAGGCCGGCACCTACTGGGAGTACAAGGCTGTGGTGAACGGTGAGATTACCACCGTGAAGATGAACAAGTCCATCGACGGTTCTGACGTTCTGTACAGCAGCATCTCCTATGCGGACCGCGAGAACGAGATCCTGGATGCCAGCGCCTGCGAGAAGTTCAGCACCACCGCTACGGACGACAGCTACGCTCTGAGCGGCAAGGTCACTGCCGAGCCCGACGATGACATCATCGGCATCGACAGCAAGAGCTACGCCATCTCCTCCGATGTGGAGTACTACGCTGTCACCTCCGGCGACAAGATCGAGTCCGGCAGCGAGGCCGACCTGGAGAAGGATGTCAACGTCACCGCCATTGTGAAGAACGGCGAGGTCGTCACCATCTTCTACGGTGTGAAGGCCAGCTCCAGCAGCGGTGAGGGCGGAAGCTCCGAGGTTGCCGTGGATGATCGGTATTCTGCAATCTACACTGAGGCCGGCATTACCTCCAGCATCAGAGACAACAACATCTCTATCAGCGTGGATCGTACTACCCTGAAGGAGTTCATCGCGAATGAGGCCAACGCTGGCGACCTTGCCCAGATGGAAGGGGTTCAGGAGCGCGGCCATCTCTGGGTCGGCGTGACCTTTGAGGCTCCCGAGGGCGCCACGAAGGCAACCTTCAGCGGCGACGTGACCGGCGATGACAACGTGGACAGCGAGGGCATGATCTACCTGTGGCTGAGCGTTGCCGATAAGGACGGTAGCGGCAGCTGGACGGTTCAGAGCGCTGACAAGTCTTATGAAATCACTCTGACTTGGAAGAATGCCAGCGATGAAACCGTTGGCGCCGAGAAGTACAGCATTTCCATTGACTTTTAAGTCTAGGAGTCTGTGACCTGCTTCCAGTCGAAGTAAAGCAAGGCCCCCCGGATTTCCGGGGGGCCTTTCCCTGTCCAAAAACAACGATAAAAAAGAGAGGTACACGCCCTTCGTGTACCTCTCTTTTGCGCGTCCGGCCTGCCGCCTACCGGTGGGCGATGGCGTCCCCCACCAGGGCCACCACGTCCCGGTGGGTTTCGTCAAAGAGATGGAGATAGATCTGGCTGGTGATGCTGGTGCTGCTGTGGCCCAGGGCCTTGCAGATGCTGTAGATGGGCACCTTCTGGCTGTTGGCGATGCTGGCGAAGCTGTGGCGCAGGCCGTGGAGGGTGCAGCGGGGCAGGTTGTTGTCCCGGACGAACCGGGAGAACCAGCCGGACAGGTAGTCCGGGGAGTAGGGCTTGCCGTGGCTGCGGGTGAGGACGAACCCCTCCGGGTTGTAGCCCTCCCCGAAGCGCTCCCGCTGGCGGCAGAAGGTTTCATACTTCTCCTCCAGCAGTTTCCGGAGCTCCGGCAGCCCGGCGAAGGACAGCCGCCGGACGGAGGAGCTGCTCTTGGGCCCCTTGTCCACCGCCACGCCGTTGGCGGAGGTCCGGGCCTCGCAGATATACAGCACCCCCTCCCCGAAGTCCACGTTGGCCCACTTGAGGCCGCAGATCTCGCTGCGCCGCAGCCCCAGGTACCCGGCCAGCTTCACCACCGGCTCCAGGGGCCGGCCCCGGACCAGGTCAAAGAGCCGCTGGAGCTGGTCGGCGGAGTAGAAGCTGTGCTGGGGGGACTCCTTGGGCGGCGCCTCCACCGACTGGGCCACGTTCCGCTCCAGCATGTCCTGCCGGACGGCCAGGCCCAGGGCGGTGCTCAGGAGGGTGTGGTGCTTGCGGACGGTGTTGTTGCTGAGTCCCTCCTCCAGCTGGCGGAACAGGTACTGCTGGACCTGGACGGCGGTGAGCTCATGGAGGGGGATCTTCCCCAGGTCGGGCTTCAAGTGGTTGTCGATGATCTTCTGGTAGCCGTAGGTGGTGGTGACGGCCCGGTGGGGGCGGATCACCACCTCCAGCCAGTAGTCCAGCCACTGGCCCACCGTCACCCCGGCGGGGAGGATCTGGGTCCGGAGGGTCCGGTTGCGCTGGAAGTTGTCCCGGACCAGCCGGGCCTGCTCCAGGGTGGGGAAGCAGCGGGTCTTCCGCAGCCGGTTCCCCCGCTCGTCGCTGCCGCAGTGGAGGGTCACATAGTAGCGCTTCTTCTCGCTGTCGTAGGAGATGTTCTGGTCGACTGTTTTCCTTGCCATGGTGCGATTTTCCTTTCTTATCCTCAGTTTTCGGCGGCTCGTGCCAGGATAAGGTTATAAAAAATGGCGAATTTTGGCAAATATCCCGTCTGACAGACGAAATTTCGGGGAATCTTCCGCCTGCCGGGCGGCCCCTGTGGAAAGTTTTCCCGGTTTTGGCAAAACAGAGACCAGAAATTTGTTGCACGGCCAGCGGCAACGAAAAAAGCCGGTACACAGCAGGCGTGTACCGGCTCCTTCGCTTCGGGAGGGGGCCCGCCCCCGCCGGGAACAGGCGGAAGGGCCGGGCGCAACATTTTTTGGAAAGGAAGAGATGCTCCATGAACCACACCAGCAACTACCAGCTCCCCCAGTGGGAGGAGAGCGACCGGATCCTCCGGACGGACTTCAACGGCGCCATGAACAAGATCGAGGAGGGCCTCACCGGGCTGGAGGGCCAGGCCCCGGCGGTGAAGCTCCGGGAATTCACCGTGTCCCAGGCGGCGGCCAGCGTCAGCCTGGATCTGAGCGGCCTGGATCTCGCCGCCTACCCGGCCCTGCGGCTCCGGGCGGAGAGCGGCGGCGCGGTGAACGCGGCGGTGGGCCTCCGGGTCAACGGCCTGGAGAGCGACTACGAGTACCGCTCCCCCTCCTCCCTGAACCCCATCACGGACAGCATGATCACCCTGGGGTCCTACGGGGAGTTCTCCGTCACGGTGGAGCTGCGGCCCTTCGGCGGCTGGCTGGCCTACCACACCGACGGCCTGAGCTACTCCGGCTCCCGGGTCAGCGGCGTCTGGAACCGGGGGATTCACCGGCAGGCCAGCTACGGGCAGATCACGTCCCTCCAGCTGGTGTGCCTGGGGGACGAGGGGGAGCAGGTGGCGGCGGGCACCAAGGTGGTGCTCTACGGCCTGCGGGAGTGAGAAAACAGGAAAAATCCCCGGCCCAGTGGGCCGGGGATTTTTTTACGCTAGGTATGGCAGATAGCGTCCGCTATTACACAGAGGGGATGGTTGCCATGGCCTGATAGGTCATAGTTCCGACCACATCACCGGTGAAGGTGAAGGTGATCCGGTAGGTACCATTCGCCAGAGCGTAAGGCAGGGTAAAGGTACCAGGAATCTGGCACTGAGCGTCAACGCTGTTGCCCTGAGCGGTTACAGTAGCGCTGAGAGAAGTTTCAGACACATAGCCAGTGCTGGAAGCGTCACTCTGCCGCTCAACCACGATGGACACGTTCATCTCTTCGAAGTTGACATTAGCAGCCGGAGTCTTAGAGGTATCGACGACCTTCGCGTTATTCATGGAGAGGGTGGTTCCGCTAACTGTGACGCTAATCGGACCAGCGGAGGTCTGCTGAATCGCATACACACTCTCAGTGTCATCATCGTCACCGCCGTCAGAGATGCTGGGACCACCAGCGATCTTAGTGATGAAGATGGCCTCAACCTCGTTGTCCTTGTTCACGAACATGCTGATGTCGATCTTATAAGCAGTGTCGTTGTCCAGCAGGCGCTGCAGGGTAGACACGCTGTTGACGTTCCGGCCGTAAGTGTTCTCACTGGTCTTGTCAGCATCGGTCAGGTCAACCACCACAGCGTTGGACACCAGGGCGGTGTTGTCATCGGTGCCCCACTCCAGGATGCCGTTGCGGATACCATCCTTGGAACCATCCAGAGTGCCGTAGAGGTAGCTGTCCTTATCGTCTTCATAGCTGGCAGAGAAGTTGTTGCTGGTAATGAGCTCCAACTTCAGGCTGCCGTTGCTGCGCTCGCTGAACTTGTAGAAGCCGTTCAGGGTGGTGGAAGCCACATTACTCTTGCTCAGTTCAGTACCGCCCACAGAGTGGATCACATAGTCGGTGTAGTCGCTCTCGCCCAGCAGGTAGCCGCGGTAGACATAGCCGTTGGACTCAGAGCCACGGTACTTCACATTGCCGAAGTAGATCACATCGTCGCTGTTAGCGGTGTAGCTGTCCTTGAACACCACATAGGCCACATCGCGGTTGTCGTGGGCAAACACACCAGCAGTGGTGGTGTAGTTCACGCCGCCGGTAATAACCTCAACCTCGTCGATGCCATCGCCGTCTTCATTCTCGGTGATGAAGAGGTAGGTGGTGCCGTTGTCCAGATAGTACCGGGCGGAACCGCCGGCCAGCTTGGCGGAGGCATCGTCCTCACTCAGATCAATGTCAGCGGCAACGTTGGCAGAGGTGTAATCATCCAGGGTAGCGCTCAGGGTGTAGACATCGTCGTCCTCGTCATAGGACAGGGTGCCCAGCTTGCCCGCAACAGTGCCGCTGAAGGCGCTGTTCAGGGATCTCAGAGCGCTATCAGCATCATCAGTATTGGCATAGGTGTCACCAATGGTCAGCTCCTCCACGGTGCCGTCCATGCGGACGATCTGAGCGATCACACCGTACTTCACCTTGTTGCCATCCAAAACAGTACCGGTCTCAGCGCTGTAGATGTAGACCATGTCCTTCTGGGCATTGTCCTCAGCCACAACAGCGGCAATGTAGTTGCCATACTGATCCAGGTACAGGGTGTAGGTGATGTCCTCGTCGGTATCCAGCTCATCGGTATCCTTGCCTTCGATGACGTCGTCGTCAGCAGTGGTAAACTGGTTGGCCACAGCGTACTTGGTGCCATCCATGGTGATCTCATAGCTGTTGCTGATCCGGGTCAAGCTGCCCTCCACCGTTTCGGGCTCGCCCACAACGGCCTGGATCTCGTCGTCGGCCACCTGCACCAGCAGAACGGTGTCCTGCTCATAGGCAGCGTTCTTCACAAAGTAGGAGTCGCTGGCGTCGCCGTAAACCTGCACCAGGATGCCGTCGTCGCCGTCCTGGGTGTAGTCGTCATCGGTGACGATGCCCAGGAAGGTGTTCACGATGCAGATGGTGACTTCCTCAGCGTCCTTGTCGTAATAGACCTCCATCAGAGCGCCCCGAGCGCCATACTTGTCGTCGCCGCGCTTGGAGATGTCATGGTCAGCGGTGCCCTCCACGCCGTCCTCGAACAGGGCGATGTCGGCCTTCTTCACGGTGCCATCCAGGCCCAGGTCGGAGTAGATGTCGCCAACCTCGGTGGCCACGGTGTAGGAAGCGTCAGCCTCCTTGGCGTAAGTACCAACGCTCTCCTTGTCATAGGTCCAGCCATTGGCGGGACGGCCATAGTCGTCAGAGGTGTTGGTGTTCTTCTTCAGGTCGGAGAAGAACTCCTCGCAGAACTGCTGGAAGCCGTCCTTCTCGCCGTCATAACCGGCACGGGTGTCGCTGTTCTCCACCTTGGAAGCGGTGGAGCCGCCGGTGATGATCACGCTGCCGTCGGGCAGAACCACGCTGGAGCCAGCGGTGGCATACTCAACCATGGTGGCCTCCAGAGTCTGCAGGGACATCTGGGCGGCAACCTCACGGGTGACCTCGGCGCTCAGGGAAACACCGTCCACGTCGATGCCGGCGGTGACAGCATCCTTGGCGACCTCGATGCTCCAGCCAGCGCCGGTGTAGCCCTCCCGGGCGGAGTCATAGCCCAGGGCCACCAGCAGCATCTTGGCGAAAGCGTGGCCGGTCAGCTCGCCGGTGGGATCGAAGGTCCCGTCGCCGTTGCCGGAGATGATGCCCAGGGAGTTGCAGTACTCGATGTAGGGGCTGCTCCAACGGGTGGCAGCTACATCAGTAAAGCTGCTGGAGGTGGTGCCCAGCTTCTCGGCGCCGTCGCCCAACATCATGGTGCAGATCAGCTTGGCGGCCTCCTCGCGGGTGAGGACGCCCTCGGGCTGGAAGGAGCCGTCTTCGTAGCCATTGATCACGCCGATGGCGCTCATGACATCCACGGCTTCCTTGTAGCTGATGTCAGCGTCGTCGCTGAAATCAGCCGCGTTTGCGATGGTGACAAGGCTCAGGCTCATGACCAGGGCCAGCGCCATCGCGAGAACCTTTTTCAGGTTTCTCATGGTGGATTTC